>JARKUW010000169.1 GCA_029851965.1 Bacteroidota bacterium
CAGGGGCGTAATCAGCCTGATGATCTTTCTGGGAAGTCATTTTCAGGATCTGACCAAGGTATAGCACTTCCCACCCAGAGCTTGTCATGGTAAGTCAGGCTATATTTTATCGGTTAGAATTATTGTGGAATGTGTAAAGAAGAAAGTTTTGCCGCGTCTAGGATGAGGCCGCTACAGACTCGAACATATTAGTGTATTGCATCATGATATTTTCTACACTAAACTGCTCTGCCCTTTGTCTCAGTAAATCTTTTTCAATTTGATTGTCGATGGCGTATTCCATTTTAGAGGCCAGCTGGATAGCATCACCCACAGGAACCAGGTATCCAAACTTGTCACCCAGAATCTCATCGGGTCCGAAATCACAATCGGTCGAGACAATCGTTGTTCCTGCAGCAAGGGCTTCAACCAGGACAATGCCGAAACCTTCATAGTTGGAGGAAAGCACAAATACATCAGATTTGCAGATCCATGAAACCGGATTCACGATAAATCCTTCTAAACGTACGCAATCGTCGAGCTTAAGTTTGCTAATCTTATCTGTTAGCATGGGCCTCAGGTGGCCTTCGCCCAGGATGATCAGTCGCGCCTGTCGTTTCTTGATCAACAAGCTCATTGCTTCCAATAAAAGCTCATGGTTTTTGGCCTCCGTCAGTCTTCCAACCGTAATGATAACCGGGATCTGGGGATCGTTAAACCACTCGTGTTCTGCCTGAGTCTTGAGTTGTTCCCTGATGATCGGGGAGTACGCAGGGTTATGTATAACTTTAATCCTGCTTGCCGGCAGCAGGGCTACCTTTTGGAGGCTTTCTCCAACACCTTTAGAAACAGCAACAATTTCATCCGCATAGCGGTAAAGCAAAGGGATGGAAAGATACGTTAGTTTGGAAAGGGTAAAATCCATATTGCGGAAGAAGACAATCGTATTGTTGTGCTCCGATATCACGATCTTAGTCTTTGATCTACAAAGCATTTTGGTCATGATCGTGAAAATATTCAATGCCGGCGTTGCAGAGTAAAGCACATCGAAATTTTCCTGCTTCAAGATTTTGGAAAAAGAGCTGTACAGCTTCGTTTTCTTTATCGAATCAAAGTAAATTACTTTAATGCGCGGATCCAGAAGTTCGTGGTAGTCATCACTGCGTTTCATCAGAACAAAGGAGACATCATATCCGTGTTCGGCAAAGTAGTTGGTGCAATCGATAAGCATTCGCTGAATGCCTCCCTGATCCAGCTCTCGATAAAAAAACGCAATTTTCATATGGTGGTTCTCTTCTTTAAAAAGTTAGCCATTAAACGCGTAAAATTTCTATTCAACGGCGTACTTATGAAGAACGAAAAAAATCGTGGAAAATGATTGTTTCCGTTGAACGGATTATTAAATAAAACAGTACGGCTAGAACCCACACTCAAAATGCTTTTTATCTCAAATTCCTGATAACTCATTAAATCACACTAGTAGCGTAAACAACAATTATATTGCTTCTTTGTTTTTTCACCTTCGGACCTGCAGCCTGACCTTTTATGCACTTATTTCTGTGAAACCGCAATGTACTTAGGGGCTAAATATAGCCGATATTCTTTTTCACGGTGCTTTTTGTTAAATATTGTTTAAAAAGTAGCGCAAATCTGTCCAAAAACGTGATAAGATGTTGAAATCATTTTGTCTTTGTGGACTCAAGCTCCCGATCGATCCGCCTGTTCCATTGCTCTTGTGCCGACCTGTTCATGCCGTGTGATGTTTCCTTATCATACGCTTTTTGAACTGCATTCATGTCCCGGAAGGAGTCCAGATACTGCATATTTATAAAAGCCTCAAATGTGTCAGGTGTTAGCTTTGCAGCTAACACCTTTTGTTTAAACTGTTCCGATATAATCTTAACGAGGTCAAAATGACGCTGTTCGTGGTTCAAAGCGTATTCATCCCTGCCGGTAAAGCCTGCCCAGCTTGCGCTTTTTGGAAGATAAGCTTTCATCACAATGCGCACGTTCACGGTTCCGTTTTCTACTTCTGCCTGCTGGTTGTAACCAATGCTCGGCATTACTGATGCGGTATAAGATCCATTTGGTTTAAGGCGCGACTGGAAATCGCTCCAGGTAAGTGGCCTGTCTTTTCTATAATATATGGTGTCTCCTTCCGGGCTTTCCGTGTAGTCTTCGAAAACTATCTTTACCTTTTTTGCAAGTTTCTTATTGGAATCGTCATTTTCTTTCACCCAGTCGTTGAAATAAACCAGTCCGCCTTTCAACATACTTCGCAGATTCCTTTCCACGGAAGTTATATTTTGCTCACTCCTGATGTAGTGCAGCCCCCCGGGATAGTCAATCAGGTGTTCGAGCCCATAATTTTTCTTCAGGTTAAAAGATAGGTTGACCTTGATGTGTCCGTCAACACGACCATCGCCCATTGATTTCTCCAGAATGCTGAGCTCCTTTATACTTATAACCACCGGCCTGAGGGTTTTGTTTTTTGGAAGGTTACGGTCCAGGTAGCCACCGATTGCCGCTCCTGTTCCAGTACCTAGATTCATCTCCTCCATTGCAGTCTGATTTCCAGCTTTTTTGACCACTAGTCGTGCAACGGCGGTTTTGTGTGCTCTTTGGTCGGTTACGGATTCAATGTAAAAGCCGTTCGGTTTTAGGGAGATCGGCTCATCCGTCAACATGATTTGCCCCGTACAGGTAAAGGCGGCTGTAAGAATAAGCGCTACCGACAAGATGAAGCAGGGGTTTATTCTATTGAAGTAGGGAATTTTATACATGATTTTAAGCTGTATTAACGGATGGAAGTTCTGGCTAGTATATTTATAATTCCCAGCTTTTAACTGCGTTGTCTATGTCCTTGGTTTCGGTATCCATATTCCTGGAAAACGCAACTGCAGTGCGCCAAGGGGCGCCCTGATGCGGTGTTAGGCTGCCTATCGAAGCCTTCCCAATGCTCAAAAGAGTTTATCGAATGATATGCCACCCTTAGATGAAACAACGGAATTGTGGTAATTACAACTGTTTTCAGGTAATTTCCGAGTTCTGGCAGGGGACATTCGTAATATTTGTTGCTTAAATCCAGATTTCCTGATAGGTTTATTATATTTATCGACAATGATTGGCCTTCAGGCTGAGCTAAATACTTTAAGAACCAAATATGAATTTTAGCAGAATTTTACTTGCCGTTACGCTCTTCTCTGCAGCACCGGCTTTTGCCCAGCAAAACACCAGCTGGAAAAACCTTTTCAACAACAAAGATTTAAGTGGATGGAAGCAGCTGGGTGGAAAAGCGACCTACGCGGTAAGCGGAGGTGCAATCGTAGGTACGACCGTCCCGGGCGAGCCAAATTCCTTCCTTGCAACAAACGTTAATTACAAAGATTTTATTCTGGAGCTGGAGTTGATGGTGGATACGCCAATGAACTCCGGTATCCAGATTAGAAGTGAAAGTAACCCTAGCTATCGGAATGGTGTTGTGCATGGCTACCAGGTCGAAGTGGATCCATCAGACCGGCAATGGAGTGGAGGTTTGTATGATGAACAGCGCCGTGGATGGCTGTATCCCTTGGAATTGAACCCGGCAGGAAAGACAGCCTTTAAAAATGGACAGTGGAACAAATACCGGATCGAAGCCATCGGCAGTTCCATTCGGATCTGGGTGAACGGAAAACCAACATCCAATGTTGTCGATGCCATGACACCTTCTGGCTTTATTGCCCTCCAGGTACATTCTATCGGGAAAGAGGAGAAAGCTGGCAAGCAAGTCCGCTGGCGTAATATCCGCATACAAACCGCGAACCTGAAGCCGACGCCAAACGACAATATTTTCGTAGCTAATTTTGTTCCGAATAGCGTCTCCAGTCAGGAGAAAGCAGAAGGATACCGCCTCCTTTGGGATGGTAAAACCACAAACGGATGGGTTGGTGCATACAAAACGGCTTTTCCGAAGTCGGGCTGGCAGATCAAAGACGGGGAGCTCAGTGTAGAACCATCCAATGGTGGAGAATCCACCAATGGCGGAGACGTGGTAACTGTTGATCAGTTTACCGCTTTCGAGCTGAAGTTTGATTTTAAACTTACCGAAGGGGCCAACAGCGGCCTTAAGTATTTCGTAACCCTTTCCGAAAACAACAAGGGATCTGCAATTGGTATGGAATACCAGGTGTTGGATGATGCACGGCATCCCGACGCAAAACTCGGACGCAATGGTAACCGCACGCTGGCTTCACTGTATGATCTGATTCCTAGTAAGAAGATTGGCAATGCGAACCGTAAAATCGGGGAGTGGAACCAGGGCGTTGTACGTGTTTACCCCAACAACAGGATTGAGCATTGGTTGAATGGCTTCAAGGTTGTTGAATTTACCAGGGGTTCGGATGAATTCAAGGCCTTTGTTGCTGGAAGTAAATTTAAAGATATCCAGAACTTCGGTATGGCTTCAAAAGGACATATCCTTCTTCAGGATCACGGCAATCAGGTGTTTTTTAGAAGTATAAAGATCAAACAGATTAAATAATCTCAATCCTATATCATGTTAGATTCAAGAAGGAAATTTATTAAGCAATCCGCAATTGCAGCTGCCGGAACCTATTTAGGAACAATGGGAATGAGTGCCAAAAGCTACGGAAATATTATCGGTGCCAACGATCGCGTTCGGGTTGGGGTGGTCGGGTTTTCAGATCGCTTTAAAAACTCACTTTTGCCAAGTTTTTTGAACCACCATAAAGAGCTCAATTTCGATATTGCAGCAGTATCTGACTTATGGAATTACAGGCGTGGCTTAGGCGCAGACCTGCTGAAAACCAAGTTTGGACATGAGGTGACCGCCTGCCGCAACAATGAGGAACTGTATGGTCTGAAGGATATTGATGCCGTAATTGTGAGTACATCCGACTTCCAGCATGCAGTACACACCATTGAGGCGGTTAAGGCAAAATGCGATGTATATTGTGAAAAACCTTTTGCAGAGACCATGGAAGATGCAAGGGCCGCGCTGAAAGCAGTGAAGGAATCGAAACAAATTGTTCAGATCGGTTCCCAACGCCGAAGCGCTGGAAACTATGAGGCGGCATCTCAGTTTATCAAAGGCGGAAAGTTTGGGAATATCACCATGGTGGAACTTAGCTGGAATGTCAACCAGCCCGGAAGATGGCGTCGGCCAGATTTAGTGGCCCGGCTGAAACAAGAAGATACCGATTGGAAACGTTTCCTGATCAACCGCTCCTATGAAGATTGGAACCCAAGAATTTACCTGGAGTATCGGCTCTTCTGGCCTTACTCTTCCGGGATGCCTGGGCAGTGGATGTCGCATCAGATTGATACCGTACACTGGTTTACAGGATTGAAACATCCGCGAAGTGTGGTTGCCAATGGAGGGATATACCAATGGAAAGATGGCCGTCGAAACTGGGATACCACAACAGCAGTATTTGATTACGGAAAGGATAATGATCCGAACGACGGTTTTCAAGTGGTATTCACCTCCAGAATGCACAATGGGGATGAGAACCCAGCAGAGATTTATTATTCAAATGGCGGCGAATTGAACCTGAACACTAACACTGTGTCTCCAACAGGGGGGCTCAAAGCGGGTGCTGCGAAGGAGATGAACATGCAGCCAAATCTTTTGCCGGAGTCTAAGTTGACAGATAATGCGCAGAAAGCTGTGGCTTCTGCAAACACCGGCGGCGATCCGATGACTTCCGCACACATGCGCAACTGGATGGAATGCGTACGCAGCAGGAAAGAAACCAATGCTCCTGTAGAGGCCGGATATTACCACTCCATCGCCAATATCATGACAACGGCAGCCTCGCATACGGGAATGAAGGCCACCTTTGATGAAGCAACGCAGGAAGTTATGGTGGGCGGCAAAGTTTTCAAATTATAGTCAGAATATTGATTTGAACTAAGCACAGCACTTCCAATCTACTGGTAATTTGGAAGTGCTGATGTCGCTCTTCATCAGGCCTGTACAGTTATTTATTTAATCCATTATTGTAAGATTTAAGATTTAATGTTTATCATTGCTTGTTAATTAATTAATTGCGCTCAATTCTCATCTTAAATGTTCCACCTACTCATCTCAATGTCTGTTAAAGTCAGAGATGTCATACAGTCTTTTCGAAGAACTCCGGCCCATATTCGACTGGCCATCAGCATCATTTTAGCATTTTCTTTTTTGGGCTGTAGCGATAGCCCGTCCACCTTAAAAGATGGGAAGGTATGTATCAGGTCTGAAAATAACAGGTATGTCATCTATCGAAATGGGAAACCTTTTAGTATCAAGGGGGCATCCGGATTTACAAACCTTGAAACCTTAAAGGAAGCGGGTGGAAACACGATTAGAACGTGGGATACAACCAATCTTGCCCGTATATTAACGGAAGCAGAGGCAAACCAGCTGGCTGTTGTTGTGGGCTTGCCAATGCCGGAAAGTGAAGAAATGGATTCGTTCTACAATCGTCCGGAGCTTGTTGAAAAACAACTTAAAAGCTACTCCGCATTAATAAACAAGTACAAAGACCATCCGGCTGTTTTGTTCTGGTGCGTAGGGAATGAAATCCCATTTCCTTATAAACCAAAATTCAACAAATTTTATGATTCGTTCAATGCTGTAGTAGACATGATCCATTTGCAGGATCCAAATCACCCGGTCACAACAACTGTATTGAATGTGCAGCAGAAAAACATCATTAACATCAAGCTAAGAACAAACATTGACTTCGTATCTTTTAACATTTTTGGTGCCATACGTACTTTAAAGCAGGATTTGAAGAAAGCAGCATGGATATGGAAAGGCCCGTATCTTATCACTGAATGGGGCATCGATGGCCCCTGGAATACCTACCAACAAACCGCCTGGGCGGCTTACATTGAGAATACCAGTACTAAAAAAGCGGAGCTGCTCCTAGAGCGTTACAGACAATTCATGCCGGTGGATGATCCAAGGTTCTTAGGATCTCTCGTTTTTTTTTGGGGGCAGAAGCAGGAAACAACCAAAACCTGGTTCAGCCTTTTTGATGAGGATGGTGCAGCTACGGAATCCGTGGACGCGATGCGATATATATGGACATCGAGGTTGCCGGAACGTAAAGCACCCCAAATTAGATACATGCTCCTCAATGACAAAGGAGCAAGGGACAACATCATGTTTAACCCCGGCGAGGCAGTATCTGCAAAACTCTTTTTAGATCAGTTGGACACAGTTGGGCTAACATATACCTGGGAAATTCAAGCGGAGGACTGGTATAAAGAAAACGGAAAAAATAATACCAAAAAGATGAAATCTCTTGACAGCCAGAGCACCGTGCAAGGAATTTCAACGACAAAATTCGTGACCCCTGAAAAGGAGGGGCCGTACCGTCTGTTTGTTTTCGTCAAAGATCAACATGGTAAACTTTCAACTAGCAATACACCATTTTACGTGATAGAAAAATGATGAAGACCTCAGAGAAGACAAAGGCCCCTACAAAAAAGCAAATGCTGACTTTACGGATAATGATCCTAATCGGCTTACTAAGTATGGCTTTTTTCCTCAATAGTTTGTTGGACCGCAGTATCGCTCAGTATTTTCCGCTTTACATATTGCTTGTGATAACGGTAATCTATACGTGTGTAAAGATTTTGTATGAATGGTATCATTACCTCTATATCACTGTTCCCGAAACACCGGAACACTCGAAAGTTTATACGGTTGACATACTAACCACTTTTTGCAAGGGCGAACCGTATGCAATGATTCTGGAAACGCTTGCTGCTATTCAAAATATCACCTACCCCCATGAGACATATTTGTGTGACGAGGCGAATGACCCCTTGTTAAAGGAATACTGTCTAACCCACGGAATTCATCATGTCACCCGTGTCGATAAATCAAATGCAAAGGCAGGTAACATCAACAACGCGTTGGCCACTGCTTCAGGTGAGCTTTGTGTTGTTCTTGATCCGGATCATGTACCCGTTCCTGAGTTTTTGAACGATCTTGTGTCACACTTTGATGATCCTGGCGTCGGGTTTGTGCAGATCGTACAGGCATACTCGAATCAATATGAAGGCCTGATCGCTAAAGGTGCAGCTCAGCAAACATATCAGTTCTATGGACCCATTATGATGACAATGAATCGATATGGAACAGCTTTGGCGATTGGGGCAAACTGCACATTCCGGCGTGCAGCTCTGGATTCGATAGGTGGCCATGCAGCTGGTCTTGCTGAAGACATGCATACGGCGATGCAGCTTCATGCAAAAGGTTGGAAATCCGTTTATGTTCCCGCTGTCCTTGCCAGAGGGCTGGTGCCGGCGACTTTGTCAGCCTACTACAAACAACAAATGAAATGGGCCAGGGGAGTATTTGAACTCTTCTTTACGAGTTACTTCAAGCTCTTCTTTAAGTTCAACTGGAGGCAAAAATTACATTATGGATTAATTCCGCTTTTCTACCTTTCTGGATTTATCTTTCTGATCAATTTCCTGATTCCAATAATATCGTTGTTCACCGGGTTATATCCCATACGAATGGATCTTTCCAATTTTCTTGTGGTAAGCTTTCCGTTTGTCCTTTCTATGATTCTGGTCAGACATTACGTTCAACGATGGGTGATGGAAGACGATGAGCGTGGATTTCACATTGTCGGTGGGCTACTGCTGATTGGAACATGGTGGGTGTTCAACTTAGGATTTATTTACACCCTAATCAGGAAAAAAATACCATATATTCCAACACCAAAGGATGTGGTAAGGGAAAACAATGTGCTTATCAACTTACCGAATGCGGTTGTTTTTCTGGTGACATTAGCTTCAATAGTTTTCGCGCTATCCACGGATTGGAATCCTTATACGTTGATCATGTCTGGGATCGCAAGCATAAATTGCTTGATCATGCTGTTCATGTTTTTCGCAAGTGAACAACTTAAAGTCCGGAGTTATCTCGGTAAACACCATGCAGATTCGAAAATTAGAGCCGGCATAAACGCGTATAAAATCCGATTTTGGTTGCTGCGGAGAACATTGTATACTGGTGTTAGAAGCATCGCTCTGATGTTGTTGGTACTGTCGGTATGTGTGTCCGTTTATTGGTTGAAATACACTACTCAGAATGAGGTTGCTGAACAGCCTGTCGTTAAAAAAGATTTCTTTCTTACTGGAGTGTTTGCGCCTGCAGTGTCCAACGGTCATTCTTCATTAAAACTTGTTAAGGAATACGAAGAGGGCTTTAAAACGCATTTCGACATCGTATCATTTTACATTCCATGGGGCAATCAAGAGGTCTGCCAGTTGCCTTCCCAGACCTTCGATTCCGTGTATAATGCGGGTTCTATTCCAATGGTTACCTGGGAACCCTGGAAATCGCTTTTTGAAAAGCCAGGAGGAATTATGAAGGATGCTGGCGAGACAAAGATCTTTAGTGAAATTGTAACAGGCAAGTTCGACGTTTATATTCGGGAATTCGCCTCACAGCTCGCTGCGCTTAAGCGTCCGGTGTTCCTGAGATTTGCACATGAGGCGGATAACCCTTTCTATTCTTGGTCCAGTACAGGTGGTAACACTCCGGAAGAGTTTAAATCCGCATGGAAGTATGTACACCAGATGTTCATTGAAAACCATGTTTCCAATGTGATCTGGGTTTGGAGCCCCTGGAGAGCTTCCTCGGTTAAGGCGTATTTTCCCGGAAAGGACTATGTAGACTGGATAAGTGTGACCGGTTTGAATTTTGGACCATACAACCCCGACAAAAAGTCCTACTCTTTTAAACAACTATACACTCCATTTCATCAGGTGCTTCCTAAGGGATTACCTGTGCTGATTGCAGAAATGGGATCAGCTGAACACAAATATAAAGCGGAGTGGATGACTGAGGGTCTCAATGATGTTAAGACCACCTTTCCAGAAATAAAAGGATTTGTGCTTTTCAATTCTGGCCTTGACAAGAATATCCCGGATGGAAGTCATGGAATGATCGACTGGCGAGTTGAGAAGTTCCACTTGCCCGCGGGGTTGAAGCAACAAAATGATTGGATCAATGAGTTATCTGTATTAAAATTACAGGACACTTATCGTCCGGCTATTGTGAAGGTCCAGGCATCGTCCTCGGATATTCGTGGCGTAAACTATACCAAGGGGCAGCATTGGCGCGGAAATAGGTTTGCTCTGACCAGAAAAATAGTAACAGCCGATATCCGGGAGATGCGAAAGGCAGGAATCAATACGATGAAAATATATGGGCCTAACATTTATGACAAAACAATTTTCAAAGAATCAGAGAACGGCAAAATGCCCATACATTACGGCTTTTGGATTCCGGACCCTAAAGTGTTTCTAAAAAGTGATGCCGTTCTTGAAGACTTGGCTGATGAGATACATGAAACGGTGATCAAGTATAGAGGAAACCACAATATCGCCGCCTGGAACCTCGCGAATTGCGCTTACGAGAAGCTGTCGGAACACTTCTATCAACCGGAGCTATATCATCATCAGCAGAAGTATTTGTTATGGCTACGAAAACTAGCCAGGTCTATCAAGCAAGCTGATCCGAAGAGGTTAATCACTATAGATGTTTTAGTATCCTCATCCCTCCAACAGACAATTACGTTGCTCCATGAACAAATACCGGAGATTGATTCGTTTGGTCTAGTGTTTAAAGACGGGGCAGATGCGGGCTCACAGATTGAAAAGCTAAAAGTGCCTTATTTTTACAGTAGCATCAACACGTCTTCATACTTCCGTATCCCCGCTAAAGCTAAAGGTGCTTTCATTGAAAACTGGCAGGACGAGCAAACAGCTCATTTGGTATCATTTAACGGGTTAAAAGACACTTGGGGCAGAAATAAGGCAGCATTGTCCAAACTAAGCCGTAGTTGGCATGGAACTTACTCAGGCCACAATCTTCCCGCAATTAAAATACTCCGGCCAGCTTTAACGACGGATCAGGGGAGCAGCTTGCCGTATGCCGCTTTGATGTATGTTGATGGAAAATGGAAGCTTCCGGAGAAGGATTTCAATGCACTTACTTTCGAGTGGTATCTTGTTAAAACGGATGGTTATGATACAGATTTGTCAATGGAAAAGTTAGGTGAGGGTCCAATGCTGAACGTTGCTATTCCAGAGAACCCATCACGATATAAATTATACCTTGTGGCTGCACATGAAGGTGATGTTACGACGGCGCAGTCGATCTTAAACATTCCGTTAAAGAACTAGTCTGATAACGTCAGCGAAAACAGTATAGCTGCCGATTTGAAAATACCGGGTATAACATATCATTCCTCCTTAATTCGCGCCACAGCCGAAGTTTTTCACAACCCAATAAATGTGTTAACCGATAAGCCTGCTCAAATTTGAGGATGAATGTGGAACAAGGTAAATTTTACAGATCAGAGTACTCGGTAGGAACCATAAACAGAATATCCGCTTTACTGGTGTTGTGCTGATATTCCGGAAGTGCTGATACTGTTTTCCATTTCGGATCATTTCCAAAGATCTTCCAGTGTTCGTCTCTGGATGCCATGCTGCTGTACGTCGTCATGTACATCAGGTTTGGCATGCGGCTGCCTGCCAAAACCTGCCCATAGAATACCGGCTGGCTGCCGATCCTATCGAAGATCTCAACTTCCTCTTTGTTAAACATCTGTACCTTGTTCAGATATAATTTCTCTGTTGGGCCTTCATAACTGCGGAGTTCATAGATGCGTTCGCTTTTAGGTACATCGAAGCTAGGCTTCTTCACCGTCGGCATGGCAGCAAATGCTTCCATAAGCACCGATTCTTGCCTGAGGTAAGGTGCATCATCATACTTAGCGTTCAGGTAGTCAGATCCTTTTATGGCTAGTTGCTTGTCGTTTTCTACAAGCTGAGTCGTTTTATGAAACTCGGATAGGGATTTGTAAGGAACAAATACATAAATCTTCTTGTTCGCTGCAGTGTCCATACCGAACGTCTTAAATACCCCAACGGTTTTTATCCCGTTCCGGTGTAGTGCTGGTAAATAGGCTTCTGAAAGGTACTTGTCGACACGTTGCTCCTGTGATTTGTCTTTTACCCTGTAAATGGTTAGCTGGTAGAACTCACGGATGGCAGGTTTGCCGAGGGAAACTGTAGCCGCTGTCGACTTTGCGACTGCAAAAGCTATTAGAAGAATAGTGAGGTAAGGTCTAAATTTCATAGGTTTATACGTGATAAATATTTTTTGGAAAATAGATAAACAGACGGAAATAAAAGAATAGATGTGATTTTAATTATTTTTTTGGATTTCTTCATTAAGTTTATAGTCGTAGAAATGTTATCACCTGAATAGTTGCTTCTTCAAAACCTAACCCTGCATGAAAAATTACTTGTTAATCTTATTTGTTGCTTCTTCGTTAATCTGCTCTAAAACTTCCTTTGCTCAAGGTAAAAAGAACACACCGGCTGCCAGGCTCAACCACATCGCGGTGTATGTGGTAGATTTAAATACAAGTTCAGATTTTTATGCCTCGTTGTTAAGCCTGGAAAAGATTGACGAACCCTTTAAAGACGGTAAACACGTTTGGTTCACGCTCGGTCCTGCAGGTGCACTGCACTTAATTCAAGGGGCACAGCAAAAAGCCAACTACCCTAAAGATGAGCACCTATGTTTTAGTGTTGCATCCATTTCAGACTTCATCGTCAAACTTGACCAACGCAAAATTGAGTACACAAATTGGCCTGGAACAGCTAAAGCACCTACCGTCCGGGTTGACGGCGTGAAACAGATTTACTTTCAGGATCCAGATGGTCATTGGATTGAAGTTAATGACGCCCCTTAAAGCCTCTATTAACCTTCGTAAAAACATTTATAAAACAAATTTGTAGATAGAATAATCCGGTATGCTTTAAAGGCCGGGATTCTTAAATGAGTTATGGAAAATAATATTCAAGGAAAAGTAGTCATTATTACCGGAGCCAGCAGCGGTATCGGCGAGGCAGTCGCGAAACATCTTGTTGCTGCGGGCGCACTGGTTAGCTTAGCGGCACGTCGTAAGGATAAACTGGAATCATTGGTTCAGGAAATAAAATCAAGCGGTGGACAAGCAATATCATTTGTAACGGATGTAACCAAAAGAGAACAGGTTGAGGCCTTGGTTCAAGGTACTGTGGAGGCTTTTGGAAAATTGGATGTGATGTTTAACAACGCTGGCCTCATGCCATTGTCCAGATTGGAAAACCTTCATTTTGACGAATGGGAAAAGATGATAGACACGAACATCAAAGGTGTTTTATATGGCATAGGTGCTGCGCTACCCATCTTTAAAAAACAGAAAAGTGGGCACTTCATCAACGTCTCTTCCGTTGCCGGGCACCGTGTTGGACCGGGTTCAGCCGTATATGCGGGAACAAAGTTTGCCGTTCGGGCCATCTCAGAAGGATTAAGGCAAGAAGTCAAGCCTTACAACATCCGCACAAGTATCATTTCACCAGGGGCGATCAAAACGGAACTTCCGGATACCATTACCGACGATAAGATCAGAGAGACCATGCAGCCCGTGTTGGATATGGCCATCTCTCCAGAATCTATCGCCCGTGCTGTTGCCTATGTAATTGAGCAGCCGGAAGAGTTTGATGTTAATGAAATCATTTTACGTCCAACCTCACAGCCGACCTGATCAAGCGGCAACAAAATAACTATTCCGCTGTTTTCGCAACTGCATGCAAGTAAAATCGGTTAATTCATTAATTTGCGCATGGAGAGGTGGTTTTATGCATCTTTCTGAACGTAACTGGTCTCACTTATAACGCTGAAATAATGGTGAATAGAATCTTAAAGGTGAGCTTGCTCACCATGTTGTTTATAGTCCATCTGAACGTCAATATGTTCGCGCAAAGTGTTTCTACCTGGAACAATAAACAATGTGCCGTTGTGCTGACCTATGATGACGCCATTGACGTCCATCTGGACAACGTTATCCCCGTCTTGGATTCTCTTAGCCTTAAAGGCACTTTTTACCTGATTGGTTCTTCCCCAACGATCGCCGGGCGGCTTTCAGAATGGCGGCAAGTGGCAAAAAATGGCCACGAACTTGGCAACCATGCACTTTTTCACCCCTGTGATGGGAGTTTGCCTGGAAGAGGCTTTGTCACGGCAGAACATGATCTGAGTAAGTACAGTGTGTCAAGGGCGGTCGAGGAGGTCCGGATCAACAATACCATCCTGAAGGCCATTGATGGCAAATCCCGGCGGACGTTCGCTTACCCATGCGGTGATCTAAAGATTGGCGGAGAATACTTTTATAATGGGCTTCGAAAGGAGTTCGCGGGGGCTCGCGGCGTGTCTCCCGGTTTGCAAACCGCAAAACAGGTAAACCTAGAAGATATAAACAGCTATGCCATTAACGGGCAGTCGGCGGAATATCTGATAGATCTGGTCAAGCAGGCACAGCGTACCCACACGGCGCTTGTTTTTCTATTTCATGGCGTAGGTGGCGGGCACAGCTTAAATGTGAGTCTCGACGCCCATAGTAAGCTCCTGCATTACCTCAAAGCAAACCAAGCCAACATCTGGGTGGCAACAATGGTTGATGTTGCAGAGCAGATCCAGGCCGCAAAAAAATACTAAGAATTCTGCACCTGATGCTTCTGCTAGTGCTCCACTCCCGGCTTTAAGCAAATGCGTTCTGTTATATATCCCTTTTTACGCTTTTATTCAGTATATTAAGACATTCAGGCCACGTTACGTAAACACGGACTCTGTTCAGCGGCACATCGTAGTGGTTTTGGGGATTTAGAATATCTTTTATGAATGATTTTTTCAACAATGCAGTCATATGGTTTGGAATCGGGTTGGCATTCTTCCTGCTCGAATTCGTGCTTCCGGGTTTCATCCTGTTCTTTTTTGGTGCAGGGGCCTGGATTGTAGGTGTTATGACCTTGTTTTTTGACGTGTCCCTTAATGTCCAGCTTCTTGTCTTCCTCGGAAGTTCTGTCCTCTCCGTGCTTATGTTTAGGAACTGGGTGAAACAGAAGATCGGTATGACTCCTGTTTCTAAAGAAACGCTGCAGGATGAATTCATCGGGAAGGTAGCGAGAGCTGAAACACCAATCTCTCCAGGGACAAACGGACGGGTGGAATTTAAAGGTACCTTGTGGGACGCCTATTCCGAGGACCGGATCAGCCCCGGCGAACAAGTCATCATTACCGGAAATGAAAGTATATTATTAATTGTAAAATCAATCAAATCAACATGACAGCATCTACCATTATTCTCTTCTTACTAGCCCTATTTATTCTTGTCGCTTTCCTTTCTACGTTTAAAGTCGTACCACAAAGATCTGTGTTCATTGTAGAAAGGTTGGGTAAATATAGCCGGTCTCTTGATGCCGGGTTTCATATTTTAATTCCTTTTATAGATAAGATCGCTTATAAACAAAACCTGAAAGAACAGGCTATAGACGTCGCTCCGCAGATCTGTATCACGAAGGATAATATCGCGGTGGAGGTAGATGGCATTCTATATCTGCAGGTTATTGATCCAATAAAGGCATCTTATGGCATTGACAACTACCGATTCGCAGTTATTCAGATTTCTCAGACAACAATGCGGAGTGTCATCGGACGGATGGAGCTGGACAGAACGTTTGAAGAACGGGAAACGGTAAATGGTACCATCGTCAGTGCTGTTGATAAAGCCAGTGATCCCTGGGGCATCAAGGTGTCCCGGTATGAAGTAAAGAACATCTCTCCTCCACAAGGCATCCGCGATGCGATGGAAAAGCAAATGCGGGCAGAAAGAGAGAAACGGGCGCTTATTGCGGAGTCAGAAGGTCAGAAGCAGGCGAAGATCAACCGGGCGGAAGGGGATCGGCAAGAAATGATCGCCCGTTCAGAAGGAGAAAAACAGCGGATGATCAATGAGGCAAGTGGTACAGCTACCGAGATCGAGTTGGTCGCTATTGCTACTGCAAAGGGTATCACAGAGATTGCGAAGTCGATTAACGAAGAAGGAGGAATGAACGCGGTGAACCTGCGTGTAGCCGAACAATACCTCACGGAGTTTGGGAAACTCGCGAAAACCAACAACACGATGATTGTGCCTGCTGATTTATCCGATATAGCCGGGGTAATATCCAGCATTACGTCGGTGCTTAGTAAAACAAGTAACGATCCCACGAAACCCCAACTAGACTTTTTACCAAGAAAAAAGGGAGAGACCAATTAGTCTTTCCCTTTTTTTATTCTTTAAAATATCAATATTCTGAAGAACGATATGAATTGTTAGCGGTTAACTTTGATTTCAACTCTTCTGTTCAATGATCTTCCTTCTTCGCTATCGTTTGAAGAAACAGGCTGCTTTTCTCCAAAGCCTTTTACACTAAAATTCTTGGCATCAAATCCGGCATTAACCAGGTACGATTTTACTGCATTTGCGCGATCTACAGACAACGACATGTTATGCTCTGGTGAACCTTCAGCCGATGAGTGGCCGTTTATGGTGAAAGTAACAGATGGGTCTTTCTTAATCTCTGCAGTTACTTTATCCAGTGTCTGAAAACTTGCTGTCTTCAATACCGCAGAATTGAATTCGAAAAGAACATTTTCAAAGTTGTAATCCGGCTTCTCAACTGGTGCTGGTTTCGCAGGTTCTTCTTTAGGCTCCGGTGCAGGTGCTTTTTCCGCGGGTGCTTCCTGTCTAACCACAGGAGCAGGGGTCTTTACGACAGCTTTTTTGGCTTTGCAGGAATACATCGTTACCGAGGATAGTCCGATCAAAGTGGCGATCAAATGGGTTTTAGAAATGTGCATAAGGTTATTGTTTTTATAATTAACATTTAAGGGGGAAAATATACACTATTTAAATGTAAATCAAATAATTTACACGCAATTTGGCAGAAGAAGTTCTTGTGCAGAGTTGTCCATATTCGCTGCTAATTTCTATACCTTTATTCCCACATTTATGTCCCGTCCGGTCCTATGAGGAATTATCTATTTGTTCTGATTGCTTTGATCCGTTTTTCGCCGCTCTATGCTACAGCAGGAAAAGAGATGTGGTCAGAGCAACCTCCTTTTTTGTAATTAAAGTTTGCTTCTGCAGCGTAATCTATAATTTTGACACATGAATACGATCAATAAAATTACAACATGCAGCTTATTCCTTGCTCTGCTTCTGGCATCTGCATCGGGGGAGGTAGCTGCCCAAACGAACCTCACGGGATATGATGTGAACAATAGGAGTTCCAAAATTTACACAACCGCGGATCAATCTGATTTGCGTCTTTCAGAGAACGGAAGTCTAACCTTCAAAGATTTAAATCAGCCATTGGAAACTCAAATATGCATTTTTGTAGATCCCGACAAGAGGTTCCAGTCCTTCCTGGGAATTGGCGGGGCCATCACTGATGCGACGGCAGAAACATATGCCAAGCTTTCCAAAGAGACACAAAAAGAATTCTTAAATGCCTACTATGACCGGGATAAAGGTATAGGATATAGCCTTGCACGGACATCAATCAACAGCAGTGACTTTTCAAGTAACTCCTACACCTACGTGAAAGACAACGATGCGGCACTGAAGTCCTTTAGTGTTGCACACGATGAAAAATATAGAATCCCACTGATTAAACAGGCCATTGCTGCTGCGGGAAACAAATTACCGCTCTTCGTTAGTCCATGGAGCCCTCCGGCCTGGATGAAGACCAACAATAGCATGCTTAAAGGTGGTAAGCTTAAACCTGAATTCAGGCAGTCCTGGGCAGACTATTACGTGAAATTCATTAAAACTTACGAGCATAAGGGAATTCCGGTATGGGGCCTGTCTGTACAGAACGAACCAATGGCTACGCAAACATGGGAGTCATGTATCTTCACAGCAGAGGAAGAAAGAGATTTTATCAAAGAATATCTGGGTCCAACCCTGCACAAAAACGGACTTGATGACAAGAATTTAATCGCCTGGGACCACAACAGAGATCAGGTGTTCCAACGTGCCAGTGTGATCTTAAGTGATCCGGAAGCTGCTAAATATGTCTGGGGCATTGGATTTCACTGGTATGAAACCTGGACAGGAAGCGCAATGCAGTTCGACAATGTCAAAATGGTTCATGAGGCTTTTCCAAAAACCAACCTGATACTAACAGAAGCGTCCATTGAAAAGTTTAATCCGGACAGTTTACAAAGCTGGGCACTGGGGGAAAGATATGGCAATTCCATCATTAACGATTTTAACAGTGGCGCAACAGGATGGACAGATTGGAATATGCTGCTGGATGAGCATGGTGGCCCTAACCACGTAGGCAACTACTGTTATGCCCCTGTTCACGCAGATTCAAAAACCGGCAAGCTCATTTATACCAATTCCTACTATTACCTTGGTCAACTCTCTAAGTTCATCGTTCCTGGGGCACAACGTGTCGCAACATCATCCAACCGTGACAAGTTAATTTCAACTTCGTTCCTGAACCCGGATGGACAACTGGTGATTGTGGTAATGAACAAATCGGATGATAGACTATCATTTAATTTATGGATCAAAGGGAAAGCCGCAGAAACGACCAGTCTCCCCCATTCGATTTCCACCTACGTGATTAATTAGAACTTAAATGCAATCGCGTCTATGATGCTTTCATTGTCTGAACAGAAAAGGCAATCGTCTCCTTTCTTAGTAGAACGGGGCTGTGTTTCTAAGGTCAATGCTTTTAAGCAAGCAACCGCTCTTGATTACTCGTCAATATGATGATGCTTAATCAAGAGCGTGCCTTGCTACCCCGACCAGACATCAAATTGATTTAAGTTCCTTACTTTTGTGTATGTCCTCACATCACATCGTTAAAGAAAAGCAGGAGCCTGCATTATATATCCACCATCTTGGTGATTTCAATGAAGAATACCTGGGCCAGTTACTGGAATGGAGCCCGACATTAATTGTAAACTCCAGTGAATACGACAAAGTGATGAGCCTCGGCCTAAAGGTAGATGTGGTCCTTAACCCGGATCTGCAGGTCGTTTACCAGGAGAATACCAGGATCATTGAAGGTCTGAAAAGAGGTGTTCCCGACGTACTGGATCATCTGATCGACGAAAAATATCCGGCCGTCAATATCATTGATACCGATTCCAATCTGGGCGCTTTAGAGGCATACATCCGCGACGTAAACATTGTTGTGTTTACCGCAGTAAGCAAAAGTTACGCAGTGAAATCCGGCTTCAGAGTCTGGAAACCGAAAGGGACCCTGTTCGAGATTCCACTTACCACTTACTTCGAAACCACGAATCTGATTCCAAACGACCAGGATCTATTCGAAGTCATCCAGGATGGCTTTGTTGAATTCGTGTTTAGTGCGGAGCACCTGTTTATAACCGAACGGCTATGATTGAACTAAGAAAGGCCATGGAAGCAGACCTGACTGCTGTTCAGGAAATCGCCAGGATCACCTGGCAGCCTACCTATGTTCCCCTGATCGGGCAGGAGCAGGTAGATTACATGTTGAAGACCATGTACAATCCCGGAGTACTTCTGGAGCAGCTGAGCCAGGGTCATGTATTCCTTATTGCACGATCTGGGATGAAAGATGTCGGCTTCGCCGGATACAGCATTGTCGACCATGAAAACCGTGGTTATAAACTGCACAAGCTATATGTATTGCCCGAGGCACATGGTACCGGTGTAGGCAAGTTACTCATCAATGAAGTGGTAGACCAGATCCGCGCCGAAGGAGGAAACGCCCTGTCGCTAAATGTAAACCGCAACAACAAAGCAAAAGCCTTCTATGAAAAAGCAGGCTTCAAAATAAAAGAAACCGTTGACCTGGACATTGGCAACGGTTTCTTTATGAACGATTATGTTATGGAGATGCCTATCTAACCAGTTTTGGTATCCGTGCAGGTGTATCCTGGCCTTTAACAATGCTAATCGCACTCTTTGCAATCGCTTTAATCGTCAACAATATATTCTGGGTATCCAGCGAGCTGTACTCATCCTTTACGGTATGGTACAATTTGTCGGAATCGATCTGATCGGTGCTGATGGTATGCGCCGGAACACCCAGAGCCGCTAACGTCGCGTTGTCGCTCCTGTAGAATAGGTTCTGTTCCGGATAAGGATCCGGATGGAAGGCAAAGCCGGTTCCCGCCAGGTTCTTTTGCAGGATCTTGCCAAAGTCCGACTTCTCGAATCCCGTGATGAACGCCGTGTTCTTCCCAAACTTACTTTCCTTACCGATCATTTCGATGTTGAACATGGCCACGACCTCTTCAGGGTTAAGCTGCTCTGAAAAATAACGGGCACCGAAACCACCGATCTCTTCTGCCGTAAACGCTACAAAGATCAGCGTGCGCGCATTGTTATTCAGCTTTTTATAATATTTCGCCAGGGCGATCATTGCCGTGGTTCCGGAGGCGTCGTCGTCTGCGCCATTTGCGATGCTGTCTTGTCCCTGAGCTTTAACGATGCCCAGATGATCGTAATGCCCGGAGAAAACAACCAGCTCTTTCGCCTTTGACTTGCCGGGAATCACCCCTGCAACATTGAACAGCGGCAGTTTGGAAATCTTATTCTTCAATGAAACAGAAAATTGTGTAGCAGCTGTATCTTGCGTCAGCAGGAATACGGTCGCAGCATTTGCGCCCTGAAGTTCCTTCTCGTCGGCAATGGTTCCGTTGCCCAGTGCTTCTTTCAGGTGATTGAACGTCTCCGCAAATTTAGAATCCAGGAGAACAATCTGGCGCTTCTTCTCCGCCATTACTGCACGATATTGCTCCCGGAAAGGCTGTGCCGGATTAAACCGGATCCATTCGCCGCCGTTGGTATTGTCGAACGCCAGGCTTTCAGATGTGTTACCTGTAACAACGATGTTCGCGGCGTCGACCGGCTTGCCATTGAGGCTCACCTGCACAGAACTTGGGCTGATCTGATATTTGAAGAAGGACTGCCGGAAGCCGCTTTCTCCAGGCAATGGCTTTAGCCCAATGCTTTTAAACTCTGATTCGATGAAAGTAGCGGCTTTATCAATTCCCGGGGTAAAGGTGCCGCGGCCCTGCATATCGTCGCTGCTCAGGGTTTTAATTAAACGGTCAACATAGTCTGTTGTGATAATTTTGTCAATGTCCTGGGCCGATGCCCCGCCGATGGTCAGGCCAATCAGTAAAGTAAGTAAAATTCGCTTTGTCATTATATGGTGTTGGTTGTTATTTCCTGTCTTAAATTCCGTTTCCTGCGTTCAATTTCCGTCTCTACACGCGTCGCATGTACCCCATCTACCACTTCAACTTCATAGTCGCGGTCCTTCTCTGACGTGTAGATTTGCGCGGTTTCGATGTGTTCTACAGAGCGGTCATATGGGCCCCTGCTGCTCATCATCTTCACAAACACCGGCAAACATTCAAAAAAGATGAACAGCAGGCCGATAAATGTCACTGCCCTGGCGGTGGTTTCATCTGGCGTGCCGTTGGGGTTGAAGCTCAGCTGTCCGAGTGCCCAGTTTCGGTCCGCAAACCCGGCAATGCTGGTCAGGCTGTCCAGCTGCTTACCGGTATAAAGCCGTTCTGTATACAGGCCGTCAAACTGCTTCCTGTTCTCGATAAAGCCTTCCAGCTTTCGCACATTCGCACTTAAGGTATCTAAATTCTGTTGCCTGGCGGCAAGTTCTGCTTCTTTTCTTTTGGCGTAAGGTCCATACCCCATCACTCCCGAAGTCTCCGTGGTCTTATTGCCAAAGATTTCGAAGTTCAGCTTCTGACGGTCTGACTTGATGCCATTGGTCAGGGAGTCACGTTGCGCCCGGGCCTCATTCAGCTGCCCAAGTTCAATCCGGTATTTATTGTCGAACGCTTTATTCAACGTGTCAATCCTGGAGCGCTGGTTGTTCAGATAACTTACTTTCAGCCGTTCCTTGATCTCTTTGTCAAAGATCTTCAGCTCCAGCGGCCTGGAAATGACCAGGCCGATCATGATGGCCAGCAGGATCCGTGGTGTCGCTTGTAGTATTTGTTTCCATACAGAGGCATTTTTATTGATGCTGGCGACGATATAGCGGTCCATGTTAAATATCGCCAGGCCCCAAAGTAAGCCAAACAGGACGGCGAAGATGCCGGCGAAGGGATCACCTTTGAAAACAAAGTACATCGCATATCCACCGGAAAGGGCCGCAAAGAGACCGGTGAAGAATATGGTTGCGCCGATTCCAAAATACTTGTTGTCTTCTGTAGGATGTTTCTGAAGGGTATCCTGATGTACACCAGCGCAAAACCAAAAAAATCGATTGATAGCTTTCATGATCACTCAAAGTTAATAAAGGCTAAGCATTAAACGCCTGGCAAGTAGAGTTGTTACAGAAATCAAATGCAATTAAATTGCTGTTTACAGACTTTAGCCTAAAAGTCTGTCTTACATAAAATGATTACCTTTGTTGTAATTTCAACTTAAAACAGAACACCAATGAAAGAAGTCACCGTAGAAGATCTTAAACAAAAGATCGAAAATAAAGAAGATTTCCAGTTAGTTGACGTCAGGGAAACTTTTGAATATGAGACCTCAAACCTTGAAGGAGAGAATATCCCTCTGGGCGGCGTGCTGATTGAGGCCGATAAAATTGCGACCGACAAGCCGGTAATCGTCATGTGCAGAAGCGGAAAGAGGAGTGCTGCTGCGATCATGCAGCTGGAACAACTGGGGCTTACCAACTTGTACAACTTAAAAGGCGGTATTCTGGCCTGGCAGGAAGCCTTCGATCCCAACATGCCGGTATACTAGCATGAAGAAACAAATTGCAATGAACGTGTTTTTCTACATTGGCATTTTTGTGTCGGTGGTAGGATTAAAATGGGCCTGGCAGAACCAGAACTATCCGGTAGTGGCACTGTTCGTGGCCACCACGGTTTTCTTTTTCTATTTAAAGATCAAGCTTATCCGCGACATACGCGGCTCGATTAAGGATAAGTCAGTTTAACATCAGAACCTTCCAGCCCCAGGCCTGGAAGGTTTTTTAGCATATAGCGCCCGTCATTGAGCTCCGGCGTTTTAAAAGGATTGTTTTTGGTGAGCCATGGACCGTCCAGATCTGCCCAGTCGCACAATGGCGCCAAAGCAATACCCGCCAGTGTGGCACAGGATGTTTCACTCATGCAGCCAATAAGGATTTTCATTCCCAGTTTTCTGGCTTTCAAAATCATCTGATTCGCCTCGTACATCCCGCCGCTTTTCATCAGCTTTATATTGATGCCATGGTATGCACCTTTGATCGTGTCCAGGTCGGATAATCGCTGGAAAGCTTCGTCTGCCAGGATCGGAATTGGACTCCTTGCAGTCAGCCAGGCATTGCCTTCCCGGTCGCTTTTGTCCATAGGCTGCTCAATCAGCAGCGCCCCCTGGTCATGGAGCCAGTAGATCGTCTCGATCGCCTGCTTGCGGTCCGACCAGCCCTGGTTGGCATCAATGTACAGCGGCAAATCACTCACACTCCTTATTGTATTGATCAGCTCGCGGTCATTGTCCCGTCCGAGTTTGATTTTAAGCACATGGAAGTCCTTGGCATCTGCAACTTTTTCCTTCAGGATCTCCGGGCGGTCAATCCCGATGGTGTACGACGTATAGGGCATCTGCGAAGGATCTGCCCCGTATATTTCGTAGCAGGGCTTGTTCAGGATCTTTCCCTGCAGATCGTTCAGCGCGATGTCAATGGCGGCCTTCACGGCGGGGTTTCCCTGTTCAATACTATCCAGGTAACGGATGATCTCCGGAAAGTCAAAGGGAGCCTTAAACCTGTTCCAGTCTACCCTGGAGAGAAAGGCAACTGCAGAGTCATAGCTTTCCCCCATATACGGAACCATTGACGCCTCCCCAAATCCTTCATGTCCTTCATAGGTCAACTTCAAAAGGAGCAAGGGTGTACTCGTTCTTGAAAACTTAGCAATCGCAAAAGGATGTTTAAGTTCCAGATTGTAGGAGATGTAAGATGCCTGCATGTGTATATGGTTGGTAATATCAAAGTTAAAAAATCGACGCTCCGGCGAATGTAAAAATAATATGCCTAATATTGCGAGCCATATGAATAGCTCCATATATCAACCCTTCAAAAACTTTGATTTCAAGTATAAAAATTGCTTCTTAAGCGGGGATACTTTCAAGACGCCGGTCGTAGAAGTCAATGTTCTTCCCGACTGGCTCCTGGCCATGGCAAACTTTACCGGTGAAGAGCAGATTAAGCTCCTTGACGAAAGTGTGCGCAGTTACAATACGCTTAAAGTGCCCCATAATTCAGAAGTGTTAACACATTTCATAGATCCGCTGGAAGACAAGATCTCCGCTGCTTTTCAGGCGGGTTATGCCGAGGTATCAAAGCTTGATGAACTGGTACTTTTCAAATGGATCGGCAAGTTCATGTATAGCCTGATTTATATCGAAATGAATGCAGCCATCAAGTTGCAGCAACTCAGTTCGGATGGCCTCAACATGTCGCAGGGATTGATGCACAAATTTGGAAACCTGCATACCATGATACAGAGCATCTACCTCAATGTAGAACTGGAAGATTTTACACCCTGGTCGATCGTTGTTGTGCCCCTGGAAAAACAGGATCATTATTTCAGCTTCCGCGATGAGATCAATACGCTGACGTTCTCTTTAAAACTAAAAGACTTCGGCATCATCGCCTGTCTGCAGGACAATGGCACAAACAAAAGGTTTCACAAAGAGATTCTGGATCAGATACAAGGCAAGCCCCTGATTGAAGAGCAGTTTGAGGAGCTCTGCGCGCGATTCTTTTATTCCGCATACTTGTTTAATCGCCTTCCCGAATATACGATCATGCCGGTCGAAGGTACGATCTACATCGAAGCCATGGCGCTAAGAGGTACAGGGAACAAGCCGTTGTTCGACAACTGGCAGCATAAAGTGTATGCACAGGTACTGGAAAATTTCTGGAAGCCCTGGGGCCACCTGCGTTTCGAAATCATTAAAGATCCTGCAGCACCGATGAGCTACTTCCATCCGCCGTGTTTACCGGCCGCCGACTAGCGCAGAAAGAAAGTGTAACAGGATTCCCGGTACAATGATGATGGTGATCACAATTCCTGTAATCGCACCGAAAAAGTGGGCATCATGGTTGATGTTGTCCCGCGAACTCTTTGACATATACGCGCAGTAAATCAGATACAAGATTCCAAAAAGCACCGCTGGAATTCCTATCGGGATAAAGAATATGTAGATCTTACTCATCGGATAGAACATAATGAAGCTGAACAGTACCCCACTGATCGCTCCCGATGCACCAAGACTGTTGTACCAGAAATCATCTTTATGCTTTAACACCGATGGAATATCACTCAGAACCAGGCTGAAGAAGTAGATGGCGGCAAACTGCCAGCTCCCTATGGTTTCTTCCAGCCGGAAAGCAAAGAAGAAGAAGGTAAACATGTTAAAAAACAGGTGTGGCCAGCCGGAATGGATTAAGCCGCTCGTGATTAGCGTGTAGACCTTATTCTTGCGGTAAACGCTGTACGGATGGAGCATAAACTTGCCGTACAACACATGGTCGTTAAAGGCGTATATACTCGTCACCAGGGTAAAAATAAAGATTATCGAGGCTACCGGTGTTTCATTTAAATATTCCATGTGCTATTTGATGCTTAATGGTTGTTGGTCAAGCAGTCTGCCAATAGGGTAGCGCTTGTGTGTTTTCTCGTAGTACGCGGAATTTTTATATACAAACTCCAGTTGTGCAGCTCCGTTCCTGGACAACCCGGGATTTTTCGCCTTTTCTGCCTCCAGCTTAGCCTTTAATTCAGGATCCGCTTTCAGCAGTTCCGCAGCCGTATCTTCAAATACATAGGCGGAGTAGTGCTCCTTCATCCCAAGTACACTGTCGAAGAAATTCCAGTTGAAGAAAGAGTCGGACGCTTGTGGCTCCAACGTTTCAAGAATGTACCTGTTGTGTGCCTGATCGGTGTACACCAGGTAGTCGCCTGCATAAAACTGGATGTCCTGCTTAACTGGACTTACCTGTACCGCAGAATGCATATAGTGCCCTTCGTATGGCTGTGCAACAGTCTTATAATCTTTTATGTAGTACATCTCTAAGGAAAGCCGCGTATCCTTAGTTAGTGTCTTCACCGCAACACCATTCAGTTTAAGCAGTTCAATTACCCTGCTCCACGCTTTAGGGATCACATAGGCGATCGGTTTTTCAACCGACAATCCAGGGACAAAATAGTTCCATTCCTTAATTGTTTTTTCATATGGCGCATTGCGATCATAGTACAGGCGGCTAAATCCACTGACTTCACTCGCTTTGTGTTTCGCGGTGAAACCCTTAAACGGAATGTTGTCGAAGCGGCGCTCATCCAGTTTCCAGTCCAACGGAAACTCGGTTTGCTTACGCACCTGTTCGTCGGCGAGTGCTTTGTTTTGCAGGATGACTTTCGCATCCCGCTGTACAATGTCAATATATGTCTGCAGCAGCTTGTAGGTCGCGTCCACCCTTTTGTCGTAGGCCTTCAGCATGTGCGTTTCGGGCATAAATCCTATCACGTTGTGCAGGGCGGCATATCCGGTAGAGAATCTTGGTGGTTCCAGAAAACCAGTAATGCCTGCATCAGGCGTTTCCTCCACTGCGTTGATGTAGGGTATAAGTTCATACCCTCTATCCGCCATCTGGCGATACAGATCCGGAACCATGATTTTTGTAAGGTACGACGCCAGGATAGGGTTTAATTTATCTTTCTGCGTTGGAATCAGGGTCATGGTGTACTGATAGTCAGCTCCGTTGCTTGTATGGGTGTCGACAAAGATCTCCGGCTTCCAGGAATTAAAGATCTGCTGAAAGCTTTCCGAGTTTTTTGAGTCTGTTTTAATGAAATCGCGGTTCAGATCAAGATTTCTGCTGTTACCTCGGAAGCCGTAAGCAACCGGCCCATTCTGATTGGTACGTGAAGTGCCGCTGCGGTTGAAACTCCCATCGATATTGTACAGGGGAATGATGCAGATCACCACGTTGTCCGGCAAATTGTTTTTCTGCAGGAGGTCACGCGCGAGCATCATGCTCGCATCAACGCCTTCCGGTTCTCCGGGATGTATTCCGTTGTTGATCAGCAGTATGGTTTTGTGTTGCTGCTGAAGTTTTAGACGGTCGAATTCCTTGTTTTTGGATAAGACCAGCAAGTGTAACGGCTCACCATGATCTGTGGGGCCATACTCGATTAGTTTTGCTTGTGAATATTGTTTCGCGAGTGCGCGATAGTATTGTATAACCTCGGGATAAGTTGCTGTCTCCTGTCTGTTACTGTTCTCAAATGGGGTTTTCTGTGCAAACGTTTCCATGCTGACTAGAATTATAACTATGGAGAGAACGCACCTTGAAATTGTTTTAATCATGAATTATTGATGATAGCCGACGAGTCCAAATTTATACTTTATTCCAATACTAGTGAAAATATAAACATCAGCATATTGGTTGCGGGTATAAACAGGGGCATCATCATAGCCATCCAGCCCTTCCCCAAAGGTCAGATTTCCCTGGACGTTCAGGTTAATGAGAAAGCGGTCATATCCCCTTACATCCTTAAGTGAATAGTCGATACCAAGGTTTACCGGAACATAGGCATCTTTGCTGTTATTTCTCCCCTGATCGTACGGCGGCCTCGGATCTTTATGGTAGGCATTAGAGATCTTGTTTCGGATAATACCAATCCCGGTTCCAACATAAATCCCATTGATGACATCTTGTGTGGCTGTATTTCTAAAGCCTTTGTCGAAAAAGGCCCCCAGGTGGAATTTCGTATTTATGGAAGCTGCAATAAAGTCGTTTTCGAAATACCGCTTACTTGTGCGGGTGCTGTCGCCACCTTTTAACTTTCCAATCTGCCCTTCTACGCCGAGCGTAATAAAGGGCGTCAGGTAATAATCTGCAACCCCATAGATTGCCAAAGAGTTTCTGCTTTTATTGAGGTCGCTGAATGCCCGCGTAATGCCGGCACCACCACCAACAGAGAGCTTATAGAAGTTGGCCTGAGAGAAGGCATTTATGCTGACCAGCAGGCATACCACTGAAATATATATTTTTTTCAAGAGATCAATTATTAGTTTTGTCGCAAGGCTTAACCCTTTGTTTGTCCTGTTTTTATATGCAAAAATATCAAAATATTGTAGAATCACTTGCAGCGCGGTTCACCCGCTATGTCAAAATAGATACGCAGTCTGATCCAAAATCAACAACAAGTCCTTCCACGGAAAAGCAGAAGAACCTGGGAAAGGTACTCGTGGAAGAGTTACTTTCAATGGGTCTGGAGGATGCGCATTTAGATTCCTACGGATACGTGTATGCTACCATTCCGGCTAATTCAACAAAAAATGTTCCGGTAATTTGCTTTTGCTCCCATATGGATACTTCGCCGGATTGCAGCGGCCTGGACGTAAAGCCAATCATTCACCATAATTACCAGGGGCAGGATCTGGTACTGCCTGACGATGAAACGGTTATCTTAAAGATGGAGGAGCATAAGGACCTTAAAGCGCAGATTGGAAATGACATTGTAACCGCCAGTGGAACAACTTTACTGGGGGCTGATAATAAGGCGGGGCTTGCAGAGATCATGGAGGCGGCGGCCTTTATTGTAGCCAATCCGGACATCAAACATGGGGAGATCAAAATCCTGTTTACCCCCGATGAGGAGATCGGCAGAGGTGTAGATCATGTTGACCTCGCAAAACTCGGTGCAGATTATGCTTATACCGTAGATGGAGAGACCTGTGGATCGATAGAAGACGAAACCTTCTCGGCCGATGGGGCGGAGTTAACGATATACGGCATCAGTTCGCATCCTGGCTTTGCCAAAGGTAAGATGCAGAGCGCCATAAAGATCCTTGCCGAAGTAATCCATGCCTTACCAAAAGATAGCTTGTCGCCGGAGTCAACTTCAGGAAGGGAAGGCTTCATCCATCCGGTCGGGATGGAGGGCAGTGTAGAAGAGGCGAGCGCGGAATTTATCCTTCGGGATTTTGACGACAGCCTATTGGCAAACCACGGAAGAACATTGGAAAAAATCGTACAGGATGTGCTGAGCGATTATCCGGAGGCAAGCTATAAGCTGGAGATCTCAGCCCAGTACCGGAACATGAAGACGGTGCTCGATCAGCATCCTCAGGTGATGGAATATGGCCTGCTCGCCATAGAAAGGGCTGGTATGGTTCCCAAGCCACAACGCATTCGCGGGGGAACAGATGGTTCCCGTTTGTCCCTGATGGGGCTTCCCTGTCCGAATATCTTTGCCGGAGAACATGCGTTTCACGGTAAACAGGAGTGGGTGTCGTTGCAGGACATGGAGAAAGCCGTACAGACCATTGTAAATATCATTAAGATCTGGGAGGAGAAAGCTTAGCCAGATACTGGTCTTCGCCATCGTCAAACAGGACTTCACAAGACCAGCCACAGGATTCGGCGGTCCTGGTTAAGGTATCGGTGTCCAGGTAGAGCCAGTTGAACCATTCTCCTTTTTGGCCATTATATTCATATTGGTAGGAGACTTCTCCGAAATAGCGGCCGGCCGGGCGTGCTTCATCTTCATACAGATAAGAGATGTCAGAACTGTCGAAAAGCAACTGCCCGTCATCCTTTAGCAGAGCTTGTGCCTGCTGCAGAAATTGCCTGAGTCCCTCCAGAGTCCCCGTTAGTCCAATGCCATTCATCAGCAACAGCAGCGTGTCATAGCGGTCTGCATGGAATGATCCGATGTCCGCAGCGATGGCGCTGTTTACCCCACGTTCTTTCATGATTTGCACAGCCATTTCGGATATATCGAGCGCCGTCACCTCTTTTTGCAGCCGCTGTAAAGCCAGTGCATGGCTCCCGGCGCCAGCCCCGATATCCAATATGCGACCGCGGCAATGTTCCAGTGCTAAAAGCTCCATTTCCGGCATTTCTTCTTCCGTCCTGAAAAAGATGTCCAGCGGCATCTCTTCGGCTTCTGCATACGAGTTGTGCAGCCATAGTGTTGCTGCTTCACCATGTACAAACTGGTCTCTCAGCGCTGTTCCAAATACGTCCATCGCGGGCAAAGGTACTACAATTCGTATTCCTGATGGTACTCCGGGATGGCAACATGCTTAAAGCCGGTATCAATCAACCGCTGCGCAAACTGTTGCTGTACTTCATACTCGCCATGTACAAGAAAAACCTGGCGCACTTCTTTGGGATCCTGGCAGGAAAGGAAATGCAGCAGATCCTCATAGTCGCCATGGGCACTCATGGATTGTATGGACTGCACCTCTGCGGTCACGGTGAAGTCCTCATGAAAAATCTGCACCACCGGCTCGCCGGCAATTAATCTTCCTCCAAGAGAGCGTGGCTCACAGTATCCCACCATTAAAATGGTATTCTTCTGATTGTTGATGGTATTACGGATATGGTGTTTCACCCGGCCACTGTCGGCCATTCCCGAAGCAGAGATGATCACACACGGCCGGGGATCATCCGCAAGTGCCCTGGATTCTTCCACAGATTCGATAAACTTCAAGCCTTTAAAGCTGAAGGGATCATCATCCACCTTGAGCACCTCCTTTACGCCGTTGTTGTAGACCTCGGGATGGTTTTTTATCACCTGCGTCGCCTGTAGCGAAAGCGGGCTGTCTACATAATACGCAACATCCGGCAATTTGTTCTTCAGTTCCAGGCTGTTCAACGCATACAAGAGTTCCTGTGTGCGCCCTACGCTGAATGCGGGAATAATTACCTTTCCCCCTTTGATGTTACAGGTATTGTTGATGATCTCATACAGCCGGTCTTCAATCGGTTCCTGATCTTTGTGCAATGAATTTCCATAGGTGGATTCCAGCAGGATGTAATCGGCCTGCGGAAAGGTCTGCGGACTCTTCAGCAGCAGGTCGCTGTATCGGCCGACGTCACCACTGAACGTAATTCTGTAGTCTTTTCCCTCATCAATGATGGTCAGGTGAACGGCAGCACTCCCCAGAATGTGTCCCGCATCGGTCAGCCTTAACGTGATCCGCGGGTCAATCTGGAAATCTTCATTGTATTCCACAACTTTAAACTGGCTCAACGTCTGGATGACATCATCCTCGGTGTACAGGGGCTCCTCGATCTCCTCACTGTCCGTATTCGCCTGGCGTGCATAGTCTGCGTCCTGCGACTGGATTTTTGCTGAATCCAGCAGCAGGATGCGCGCCAGGTCCATTGTTGCCGGCGTCGCGAATATGCTGCCCGTAAAACCTTCTTTAACCAGTCGTGGCAGGAGTCCAGCGTGATCAATGTGGGCATGGGAAAGGACCATGTAAGTTATACGTTCCGGTTTAAAACCAAAATAACCGTTTAACTTATCTGTTACTTCACCCATACCCTGGAACATTCCGCAATCCAGCAGAATGTTTGTCCCATTGCTGAGCGTTATGAGGTGCTTACTGCCAGTTACCGCACGTGCAGCACCATGAAAAGCAATCTTCATGTATCTTTTATCCCTTCACTTTTGAGATGGAATCTTTGACAGTATCCGCTACGTTTGCAAGTTTATCTTTGGAGGAATCCAGTAAATCTTTAGAAGAATCCAAAAGATCTGCCAGCCAGTCTGAAACATTATGTTTTAAGTCGTCACCTTTGTCTGTAGATAATATCAAAGCTACAGCGGCACCAAGGGCAGCTCCTGCCAATAGGCCCGCGATAATTTTCGTTTCTTTTGTCATAATTAAATTTTTTGTTCAGGAAATTAACAAAACTGTACGTAAATAGTTCTTCATTAGTTCAACTTTGTATTGGATGTTCAAACTTTTAGTCTATTCGAATCTGACTTTTGCAGTCTTGTATTTTCTGCTCTACCTGCAGGAGGGGAGCTGGTATGCAATAGCCGGTATCCTGATGGTTATCGTTTTTTCTGCGATGACCCTGATGGAAACACTTCGCGCCGAAGTAATCAAGAAGGTAATCTTTTACTTCGCAGCATTTTCATCACTCGGATTTTCCGGATATCTGGTATTCAGTAGTCTATATGTTTTGCTGGATGCTATAGATCATGCCTATTACCCCTTCCGGATCATCTTCTTATGTGCTTTTGGATTGTTTTTCAGCTTCTCCATCTTAAGTATGCTCTTTTATATATTCTTCTTTAAAGACGATCGGAACAATATGTAAATGTGCTAAACAAGTCTTCTAGCCATGTGTTATAAGCGGACAGAAAGGAGCAATGAACCACATGACCGAAGAAAATAAAATCTCCCGCCGAAAAGTAATCGGCGGATTAGGTGCAGGGCTGGCAACTGCAGCTGCAGCACCATTGTTCAGCGCACACGCGGCAACCCAGGCTTCCGGCGGAACCGCACAAAAGCTGGAAGATCCAACGAAAAAATATCCTAAACCTCCGTTCAGCGGACAGTCGCAACCCTGGCCGGGACTTGCTGGTAAGATGGAGCCGCGCCCCGACCATGGGGAGTCAAGTTACAAGGGCTCCGGACGCCTGACCGGCAGAAAGGTCCTGATTACAGGAGGCGACTCCGGAATCGGCCGTGCAGCTGCCATCGCTTATGCCCGGGAGGGTGCCGATGTCGCGTTAAACGACCTTCCAGCGGAAGAGCCGGATGCACAGGAAGTGGTTAAGCTGATCAAGGCGGAAGGACGGAAGGCCATAGCCGTCCCGGGAGACCTGCGCGAGGAATCCTTTTGCCAGAAGCTGGTAGCGGATGCGGTGCAGGGTCTCGGCGGACTGGATATTCTGGTGAGTAATGCCGCCCGGCAACAAACCCATGCCTCGATCCTGGATATTTCAACGGAACAGTTCGACTGGACCATGAAAACCAACATTTATGCACCGTTCTGGCTGATCAAAGCGGCGCTCCCACATCTGCAACCTGGCTCGGTCATTATCGCAACCACATCTGTACAGGCTTATGATCCGTCAGAAGACCTGTACGATTATGCACAAACGAAAGCGGCTACCATGAACTTTGTAAAATCTCTTGCCAAACAGCTCGGACCAAAGGGTATTCGGGTAAACGGTGTATCGCCGGGACCGATCTGGACCCCTTTGCAGGTCAGTGGAGGTGCAACGCAGGAGAAGCTCAAGGAATTTGGCGGCAGTACACCGCTCGGCAGACCGGGGCAGCCGGCAGAGCTGGGATCCATATATGTGCAGCTGGCTGCGAATGATGCCAGCTACTCTACAGGGCAGATCTATGGTGCAGCAGGGGGAAGTGGACAACCCTAATCTATGTTTAACAACAGCATCCTGAAACAATTAGCAGCCCATGAGTACAACACCGGCATTAAAGCGATTTCTTGAGGCACAGGAACGTGACTATCAAACCGCGCTTGCAGAAATTCAGAATGGCCGGAAACAAAGCCACTGGATCTGGTATATATTTCCCCAGATCCAGGGCCTTGGCTTGAGCGGAACCTCTCATTTTTATGCCATCCCGGACCTGCAGGAAGCAAAGGATTATCTCGCGAATCCCATACTGGCTGCCCGTCTGATGGAGATCTGCGCGGAACTGCTTAAACTGGATACCCGGAATGCGACTGAAGTTTTCGGCCGTCCGGATGACATGAAAGTCAAGTCCTCCATGACACTGTTTGCGGAGGGAGATCCGGCGAACCCGATTTTTCAGCAGGTTCTAGATAAGTTCTTTAACGGGCAGCGAGACGAAAAAACATTGGAAATCCTGCGCCATAAGGCTAAGGGGACGAGTTGAGAGGCGCATGGATCTATTCACTGTCATCACCGTCTTATTCCTGATTAGTTCCGTATTTAGTTATATAAACGCACGCTGGATCAAGCTTCCGGGAGTCATCGGTGTTATGGTGCTTGCAATTGTGATGGCGCTGACGTTAACCATATTTGGTAAAACCATCCCTGTAATCAGTGGGTTCATCCTTAGTGCACTAAGTTCCATCGACTTCTCGAAAACGCTGCTGAACAGTATGCTGGGTTTTCTCCTGTTTGCGAGTGCACTTCACTTCGACATCAACAAGCTCCGGGGTAACCTCAGAAGCGTGGTCGTAATCAGTACCGTTGGCGTCATCCTCTCGGCGCTGCTGTTCGGCAGCATGCTCTACTATGCATTGGCCTGGCTGCATATTGAACTTCCCTGGATCTACTGCCTGATCTTTGGGGCACTGATATCTCCCACAGATGCCGTCGCAGTAGCGGCGTTGCTCACCAAATCCAAGATGCCCGAACGTCTCCGAACAATCATTACAGGTGAGTCGCTTTTTAATGATGGTATCGGCATCGTACTGTTTATCAGCTTCTCGGAGATCGCCAGCATACCCGATAAGACATTCGCCTGGGCTGCCGTTGGAGAGCTTTTCGCCCAGGAGGTTTTCGGCGGCCTGATCCTCGGCCTGATTCTTGGCTGGTTCGCCTATTGCATGATGCGCAGCATCGAAGATTTTCAAACCATTGTACTGATCTCATTTACGTTGGTGATGTGTATTTCGGTTGTCGGCAGCCTCATTCATGTGTCCATCCCACTTGCGGTTGTTGCTGCAGGCCTGCTTGTTGGCAGTCACCCGTTTAGAAAGAAAACAGCCAGCGTGGCACTCAGCGACTACCTCGAAAAGATCTGGAAGCTTACAGACGATCTGCTTAACACCATTTTATTTGTGCTGATCGGGTTGCAGATGGTCGCCATTACGTTTTCTTTAGATTACCTGTGGGTGGGGCTTATTGCCATCGTCAGCATGTTGCTTGCACGTGCGGCTAGTATCGTTCTGCCGATCGTCTTTCTCCGGAGAACCCTCAATGTTCAATACAATAGTGTAGTGATCCTCACCTGGGGTGGCTTGCGTGGTGGTATCTCTGTTGCATTGGCACTCTCGTTGCCGCCTTCTCCCTACCGGGAACTGATTCTAACCGCCAGCTTTATCATCGTAATTTTCTCCGTGGTGATCCAGGGCCTTAGCTTGAACAAGGTAGTTGACAAGGTGATCAACTGATCAGGCTGAGTTAAAGTAATAATCTTGCGTAGCGGCGGTACTTATACCAATGGAAATCTGTATAGTTTATATATTTTTGCAGCAGGAGAAAGCATATGAGTTGGATTATTTTGGTTATCGCAGGGTTATTTGAAACCGCATTTGCCTATTGTTTAAGCAAGGCGAAAGAAAGTTCAGGGAATGAAGTTTATTATTGGTATGCGGCTTTTCTCGCCTGCCTGATCATCAGCATGGCTTTACTGATCCGCGCCGTACAAACTTTACCCATTGGAACGGCATATGCGGTATGGACCGGAATCGGTGCCGTAGGAACCGTCGTGGTTGGTATTATGATCTTTAAAGATCCGGCCAGTTTCTGGCGATTGTTTTTCCTGACCACACTCATCGGATCGATTATTGGCCTTAAAGCGGTAGGAAACTAAGGCGGAGCATTGCATTAACGCCGGATTTGCTGCGGCCTTTCTAAAGGGTTGGCAGGGCCTTGCCAGGGCTGTGGACCTGCCAAGGCCCTATAGAGGCCCTAGCATCCCCCTAGCAAGGGTTACTAAAAGCATAAGCTTGTCTAGCCCAGGTAGTCGGGCGGATATACCTTTTGTCCATGTTTCTCCGCAATTTCCTGCAATTTTTCAGCAGTGTCAGGAGTCATTTCCGGGGCTGGAAGATATTCGCCGTAGGCAACAGGGATTCCAACCTCCTCAAAAAAAGTTTCCAGTCCTGCAGGAACTACCGTACACAACAGATGTGCAACTTTATCTGTCTTGTTTTTGAAGCCGTGAATAACCCCGCCCTTTGGAATGTTTACAAAAGAACCCTTTGAGGCGGTATGTACACCGAATTCTGACTTGAATTCGATTTCACCGTCTATCACGTAGAAAGACTCTTCAATTTCTGAATGGGCATGCGGCCCTGGTCCTCCATTCGGTGGTATAAGCATATCAATTGCTGCAAAAGCGCCTTTCGTCTGGCTACCACCTATCAGTATGCGGTAGGTGTCCCCAACCACAGAAATGTTAGGCCCCGCCGAGGCATCGACGGTAATCGGACCCCTTTTTTGATTTTCCATTTGATTTAACTTTAATCTAAAACAAATGTCAGGATAGATATGAGCAAGAAATATCCCGGTAAGACAATAAGATAGTCCAATCGGACGGAACAGCGCTGACCGGACGGGTAGATGCAAATTAAATTAAGAAGGATATCCAGAAATTCAGCCTACACTAATTTTGAAAGATGATTCTTCAGGTTGCCCGCGAGTATTTGCCTCCATCCGTCTTCGAACCGCTTCTTCGCAAAATGCGGGTCCCGGGGGAAACTCGCAAGCCCGGTATGCGTAAGCTTAAGTCTGGTTTTGTCTCCTTCGTCGAACAGCTGAAAAGTAACTTCGGAGCTACCCGGATAGCCCTTATAAATCCAACCGTGTGCCAGCAGACCACCATCTTCCACTTTCGTCACACGCCATTCTTTTTGATAAGCTGAGCCGTCATTAGAGAAGACAAACTCAAAACCAACGACGGGCCTGAATTGACGTAATTGAGGGAAATACCACAAACTCATCTCATTTTCGTGAGTCAGTGCATGCCAGACCTTTTCTATTGAAGCATTGTAAACTTGTTCAAATACGAGGGGCGCATCCATATTCTTTTATCAAAGTATAAGGCTATAAACAGGCATGCACTTATCTTCAAAAATGCCATGCGTCAATTGAACGCACGAGAGCCGCCCAATAGTATGGATTAACGCTTAATGCGGTGCCTCAGTGGCTTGAACATGGCTTTATTGTGATAATAATCGGGGAACGCCCGCATGGTTAGCTATAAACCTTTAGTTTTAGTACATTGTATTGTGGTTTAAGTTTTGCTATCAACAAGAATCACTGATAAAGTTCAACATGGATTTAAACTTCTCCCAGCGTCCGTTTTATGTTAAAACAATGTGTGTGCTGGTTAGCCTCATCGCTTTTGGATATCTAGTAATCACTGCAAAGGAAATTCTCTCCCCGCTGGTATTTTCCTGCCTTTTCTCTATTTTGCTGTTGCCCCTGGCAGCCTTTATTGAAAACAAGACGAAGCTTCCACGAAGTGCGGCCTCCATGCTTTCGGTTATTTTAATGCTCGGCGCAATAACTCTGGTATTGTATGTTATTGGTGCCCAGTTAAGCAAGCTGGCAGGCGATTGGCCGCAGTTCAAAGAACAGCTGATACTTACGGGAAATAATCTACAGATCTGGATAGACAGCAGGTTCAACATTGATGCCGCCAGGCAGCTGAATTATGTACATTCAGCAACAACGAAGGCCCTGGCGTCTGGAACGACGGTCGTTGGCGCAACCGTATTATCACTTTCCTCGATACTTTTGTTTCTGGTCTTCACCTTTATCTATACATTTTTCTTTCTTCTTTATCGTAGCCTCATCATGAAGTTTCTGGTGTCTGTGTTCCTGGAGGAGAACAAGGTGTTGGTTCATGATATCATTGAGCAGGTACAATATATCATCAGAAAATATATCATCGGTTTACTCATCCAAATGGCTGTTATTGCCGTTGCGGTAAGTATAGTCTTCTGGTTGCTAGGTATAAAATATGCGTTCTTACTAGGGTTAATTACCGGAATACTCAACGTCATTCCCTACATCGGTATCTTTGTAGCGCTGGTGCTGAGCACCCTGATCACGTTTGCTACCGCCACTGTACTGAGCAAGGTGTTGCTTGTGATCGTAGCACTTGTTGTAATACATTTGATGGACAGCAACATACTCCTGCCTTTAGTAGTGGGATCCAAGGTTAGAATCAATGCCCTTATAACGGTACTTGGTGTGATTATAGGCGAAATGCTTTGGGGCATTTCCGGAATGTTTCTTTCTATTCCGGTCATTGCAGTGCTGAAGATCATCTTCGACCGGGTTGAGAGCATGAAGCCTTGGGGTATTATTCTGGGTGATGAGGAGAAGAAACAGAATCGCCTTGCAAAGAAGCTAACGGTCAAGCAGGTAAGTAATTGAAGTCCGAATCACGTCCGGCTGGGAACTGCCCGCTTTTACGCCTTCTTTATCTTAAGCGAATTTCCTTTTGTAGAAAAGTCATATTGATCTTCTGTTTTCATTGCCTTTATAGCGCTGACAGTGAATCAAGGTGCAGGACGGAACAGGTTGCCGCTTGAAACTTTATCCGCTAGCTTGTCTCAACCAAATATCCAAGATGAACACAAACGCTGGTAGGGTTGACTCTCTTGGTCTGCTTTCCATTAAACCCCTGCCAGGCATTGGTTCCGGGTGTCTGCGCCAAAGCTGCGCTGGATGTAATTTGAACGTAAACGATCACCAGCAATATAAATTGCTACTGATCCTGAGGTCGCATTTTATGCAACAAACGGTAAAGAACTAGATCAGAACCCAGGATGGTACCTGAATTGAAAATGATGAACAACAGAAAAAATTTATTGCTTACACTGGCTGCCGCATGCCTGCTTTTTGTACTTCCCTCCTGTAAAATGAAACCCGGTGATCAATCAGCTTTGCCGCAGGGCAGCGAGGGTCCGAGGATTGTAAATATCGTAAACTTCATCCGTTTACTTGAACCGAGAGACCCTAAAGTTACGGAAGATGTGCTTTACCAAACGGTTGTGAAGCAGGTGGAGCTGATGAAGAAGTATAAGCTAAGCGGCACCTTCTTACTGCAGTACGATGCGCTGATGGATCCCCGGTATCAAAAATTACTCAAATCGCTTCCAAAGGATTCTTTTGAGATCGGTGCCTGGTGGGAGATCCCGCAGCCGATGGTAGAGAAAGCAGGGTATAAATGGCGCGGTCGTTTTCCATGGGACTGGCATGCGGATGTGGGATTTTCAACCGGATATACCCCTCAGGAAAGGGAGAAGCTTACGGATGTTTATATGAGCGACTTCAAGAAGATCTTCGGCTATTACCCGAAGTCGGTTGCCTCCTGGTTTATCGATGCCCACACCCTGAACTACATGTATGAGAAATACCATATTGTCGCTTCTGCCAACTGTAAGGATCAGATCGGGACAGACGGTTATACCTTATGGGGCGGATATTACAATCAAGCCTATTACCCGAGTAAGTTGAATGCGTATATGCCGGCGCAAAATGCGGAAAACCAGATTCCAGTGCCCATTTTCAGGATGCTGGGCAGTGACCCGATCCGGCAGTATGACAATGGAATGGGCAACCGCAGGCAAGGTGTCGTGACGCTGGAGCCCGTTTACCCGGAAGCGGGTGGAAGTGAGACCTGGATCAACTGGTATTTCAAAGAATTTGTAGATGGTGAAGCGTTGGAGTTTGCCTATACGCAAGCGGGGCAGGAGAACTCTTTCACCTGGGAAGCCATGGAGAAGGGGCTGAGCATTCAGTTTCCGCTTATCGCCCGGTTGAGGGATGAGAAAAAGGTGAAGGTGGAAACCTTGCTGGAATCCGGAACGTGGTTTAAGGAAAAGTACAAAGTTACGCCTGCGACATCGGTGACCGTCAATGCCGATATGGAGGGAAGTGACTGCAAGACCACCTGGTTCAACAGCAGGTTCTTCCGTGCCAATCTGCTTTGGGAAAATGGATCCCTGCGGTTCCGGGACATCCATATGTTTGACGAAAACTTCCCTTCGGTATATGAGAAAGAAAGAGCAACAAAGAATGAAGTTGTATTCTTCACCTTGCCGATCGTGGAGGGCAATCTCTGGAGCACAAAAGACAGTACTGCAGGCTTAAATTTCCGCGCGTCGGTAAATGGAAAGGATGTATTACTGCTGGGCAAAGATCCTAAAATTACCAGTGATCAAGCTGGGAAACTGGACATCTACTGGCCGCTGACAAACGTAAGCGGAACACTGGAGATCCACATCGATGAACGGAAGATTGAAATGAAGGTCGCGGGCAATGACGATCTGAAATGGTCCCTTGATCTGGCTGCTGCCGACAAGGCGAAGCTTCCGTTTACGACAGTCGGTGCTTCCAGGGTGGACTGTCAGTTTGAAGGAATGAAGTATTTCATTACGGCTGCAAGTGGATCTTTCCTAAAACCTTCAGGAAACGTAATTTTAAGAATGCAGCCGGCGAACAATAATTTAACGCTGAATTTCTCCGGCGCAAACAAAGACAACTAGCGAGAAATAAAGCAGTTTTTCAAGAAGCAACGTTGAATGTCGATGCTAATCCCGCCGGGATCTTATTGTTGGACGTTTGGATCTTATCACTTAAGTTTAAAAATAACCTGTAACGAGAAGTTTAAAATTAACCTGCAAAGCACAACATAGATCTATGAAACTGAAGCAAAAGCGCCTGCTATTTTACTTTCTATTCCTGTACGGATCGATCGCTTTTGCGCAGCTGCCGCCGGGTTTCAAGGGTACATCGATTGCCGGAGAAAAGGATTCCCGCAGCCGGGTGTACCTTCCGGTTCAAAAGATCTTGTGGCAGTCTGATCAGTCCGGCAAGTACATCTCGGGCGCTGAAAACCTGCTAAAGCCCGGAAATGGGCAGGCCGAACTGGTAAACAAGGATCTGATCCGCTTGAAAAGTGACGATAAGACCAGGCCAGGCATTCTGTTGGACTTCGGCAGGGAGCTGCATGGCGGCCTGCAACTCGTTACGGGCATGATGGAGAAGAATGCACCCGTGAAGGTCCGCATCCGCTTCGGGGAATCCGCAAGTGAAGCCATGGCCGACATTGACACGCTGAAAGGTGCGACCAATGATCATGCGATACGCGATTTTGTAACTGAACTGCCCTGGTTGGGGAGCCTGGAGCTGGGAAATACGGGCTTCCGTTTTGTGCGTATCGATCTGGTTGATCCCAATGTGACGCTGTTGCTGAAGGAAGTGCGTGCCATTTTTGTATTTCGGGATATTCCCTATCTGGGCTCGTTTAAGAGCAGCGATGCGCGGCTGAACGAGATATGGGCGACCGGCGCATACACGGTTCACCTGAACATGCAGCAGTATCTATGGGATGGCGTAAAAAGAGACCGGCTGGTCTGGATTGGTGACATGCACCCGGAAGTGATGACCATTAATTCTGTTTTCGGCTACAATGAAGTGGTGCCGAAAAGTCTGGACCTGGTACGAAACATCACGCCCCTTCCCGGCTGGATGAACGGGATAAGTTCCTATTCCATGTGGTGGATCAGAATTCAACGGTCCTGGTTCTTATACCAGGGGGACAAAAAGTATCTGGAGCAACAGCGAAGCTATTTAACTGCTTTGCTTCAGCAGCTGCTGGATAAGGTAAAAGATAACCAGGAAGATCTGGATGGCATGCGTTTTCTGGACTGGCCCAGCTTTGAGAATAAAGCCGCTGTACATGCAGGACTACAGGCAATGATGGTGCTGACACTAACCGACGGCGCCGAGTTGTGCGGCATCCTGGGTGAAAAAGAAATGGCCGCGAAATGCACAGCTGCAGTTGCCCGCTTGAAAAAGGCCGTCCCGGATGCGGTAAAGAACAAGCAGGCTGCCGCACTGATGGCACTTGCGGGCTTGATGGCTGCGAAGCAGGCGAATGAGGAGGTCATCTCCGTCGGCGGCACCAGGGATTTCTCTACTTTTTACGGCTATTACATGCTTCAGGCGAAGGCCATGGCCGGGGACTACGATGGTGCGATGGAAAACATCAGAACCTACTGGGGAGGCATGCTGGATATGGGAGCAACGACCTTCTGGGAGGATTTCGATACCCACTGGATGGAGAATGCAGCAAGGATCGACGAGCTGGTTCCGGAAGGGAAAGTAGATATCCATGCCAGCTATGGTGCCTTCAGCTACAAAAAGCTACGGCACAGCCTCGCCCATGGATGGGCATCGGGGCCGACCTCCTGGTTAACAGAACATGTTCTTGGTGTGCAGGTGATGGCGCCGGGATGTAGTGTGATTAAAATAGAGCCCCATCTGGGTTCACTACAATACGTGGAGGGAACATTCCCGACCCCTTATGGTGTGGTTAAGATAAAACATACTAAATTGGCTAATGGGAAGGTGGAATCTACCATTGATGCGCCTAAGGGTGTCCGGGTAATCAGATCGTTTAAACCAAATATTTAAGATGAAGACCATTGACTTCTTTAGTTTGATTCATGTAGACGAATATTCTGCTATACCAAAATATGTGCAGCTGAGTGATTCGATCATTGAAGCGATTGAAGATGGGAAGCTTCAGAAAAATGATGTGCTGCCGTCGATCAACGAGTTGAGTTACATCCTGGAGATTTCCCGAGATACTGCAGAGAAAGGGTATAAAGACCTGAAGAACAAAGGTGTAATTGTGTCGGTGCCCGGCAAAGGTTACTATGTCGGGCATACCGACTTCAAGAAGAAAATTAAAATCTTCCTTCTTTTTAACAAACTGTCTGCACATAAAAAAATCATTTTCGACTCCTTTGTTGCTGCCCTGGGAGAAGATGCGGTGATCCACTTCTATGTGTACAACAACGACTTCTCGATCTTCAAGAAGCTCATTAAGAACCGGCGCACAGATTACAGCCACTATGTGATTATACCGCATTTTGTAGAAGGCGGGGATGGCGCTGCAGAAATCATCAATACGCTTCCTAAAGAAAAGCTGATCCTCATTGATAAAAAGGTTGCTGGCGTTTGTGGAAGTTACTCTGCCATTTACGAGAACTTTGAAAAAGACATTTACACCGCACTCACACAGGCGAGGGAGGCACTGGCGAAATACCATACCCTGAAACTGATATTTCCGCAAAGGAGTTATTTTCCGCAGGAGATCGTGAATGGCTTCCGCCTTTTTTGTCAGCAATACGCCTTTGGATACTATGTTGTTCACGACATCAAGAACGAGCCGATCCGTAAGGGTGAAGTGTACATCAACCTGATGGAAGATGACCTGGTCGATCTGATTGAAAACATCAACTCGCTGGGCCTTCAGTTGGGTGCCGACGTGGGCGTGATCTCCTACAATGAAACGCCGCTGAAAAAATACCTGTTAAATGGAATTACAACCGTTTCCACGGACTTCCAGTTTATGGGAACGATGGCAGCGGAGATTATAAAAAGTCAGTGCCGCCAGGACCGGGAAGCACCATTTAACCTGACATTGCGCGCTTCGTTGTAGGCATACAGCGTTCGTACATGATGGTACAGGACAGTTGGGTTACCGGGCTTTCCTATTTTGGGCTTGTAAGTTTTAATTCTAACCAAATATATAATCTGTATGGGTGCATTTTTTGGGGTCTTGTTCCATTTTATCGGCGGGTTTGCTTCCGGAAGTTTTTACATTCCTTATAAAAAGGTGAAAGGATGGGCTTGGGAGAGCTATTGGATTATTGGAGGTCTTTTCTCCTGGCTTATTGTACCGCCGCTTGCCGCCTACCTCACCATCCCTGGTTTTACAGACATTATTCTGGCTACGGAAGGTCGCATTATCGGACTAACTTATTTTTTCGGCGTGCTCTGGGGTATTGGAGGGCTGACGTACGGGTTAGGGGTACGATACCTGGGGGTTTCGCTGGGGAGTTCAATAATCCTGGGTTTATGCTCGGTCTTCGGGGCATTGATCCCTTCCATTTATTATGATTTTAATCCCGCTGCGGGGAAGAATTCTTTTACCGATATGGTCAGCAGCTCTTGGGGCCAGATGGTTCTTTTTGGGATTGTGGTTTGCATCATCGGTATTGTCATTTGCGGTAAAGCCGGCCTGATGAAAGAGAAAGACCTCAGCGATAAACGGGAACTGCTGGAAAAGACGGAGTTTAGGATTGGCATGGGCCTGTTTGTCTCGATAGTTTCCGGTGTCCTGAGTGCCTGTATGGCTTTCGGCATCGACGCCGGCAAAGACATGGCCAACACGGCCAACGACGTATGGAAGGCGACGCATCCCGGTGAAGGGGAGTTTCTTTTCCAGAACAACGTCTCTTATGTGGTGATCTTACTGGGTGGTCTTAGTACCAATCTGATCTGGTGTCTGGCACTAAATATTAAGAACAAAACCTTTGGCGACTATGTAAATGGCAGCACGCCGCTAGTGAAGAATTATGTTTTTTCGGCGCTCGCCGGCACCACCTGGTTCTTACAGTTCTTCTTCTATGGGATGGGGGAAAGCAGGCTTGGAAATGGGGCAAGTTCATGGATCCTTCACATGGCTTTTATTATCCTGATCGCCAATGTATGGGGGCTTGTTCTGAACGAATGGAAAGGTGTTCACAGACGAACGTATATCACGGTAGTTACAGGGATTGGGTTTATCATCCTGTCAATCTTAATCGTTGGATACGGAAACGCGATAAAATAGCTATTTTAACACATAACAATATATTCAGGTATGGATATCAAAAATTTAAAACACGTCAGCTATTTATGGGATGAAACCGTTGCAGCGCAGCTTGCAGGTGATGAGGTGGGCCTCCTGATATACCGCTCAAACCTGCTTGGTGCTGATCTCCGCCTGACCAACTATGGGGGAGGAAATACGTCCTGCAAGGTTATGGCGAAAGATCCACTGACGGGCACGCCTACGGAAGTGATGTGGATCAAGGGTTCCGGAGGGGACATTGGGACGTTGAAGAAGAGCGGCCTTGCCGCTTTGTACGTGGAGCGCTTGCGCAACCTGAAGAACGTCTACCGCGGTGTAGATCATGAGGACGAGATGGTGGAGCTTTTTAACCATTGCATTTACGACCTGTCGTCCAAAGCACCTTCCATAGATACGCCACTGCATGGTTTTCTGCCGTTTAAACACATCGATCACTTACATCCGGATGCGGCCATAGCGATCGCGGCCGCAAAGGACGGTGAGCGCATTACGCGGGAGTTGTTCCAGGGGCAGATCGGCTGGGTGGACTGGAAGCGTCCCGGTTTTGAGCTGGGGCTGCAGATGAAACAGTGCCTTGATGAAAATCCGGGCATCCGGGGAATTATGCTCGGTTCACATGGCCTTTTTACCTGGGGTGATACGGCCTATGATAGTTATGTAAACACGCTCGAAGTTATTGAAACCTGTGCCAGCTACCTGGAGTCGCAGTATGGCAAGCGCGGACCTGTGTTCGGGGGACAGAAAATACCTGTTCTGCCACCAGAAAAGCGGAGAAGTCAGGCTGCTGCCTTAGCGCCGGTGTTGCGCGGTATGTGTTCGATTGAAAAGTCAATGATCGGGCATTTTACAGATGACGTACGGGTATTGGAGTTCATCAATTCCAATGACCTGAGCCGGCTTGCCCCAATGGGTACCAGCTGCCCGGATCATTTTTTAAGGACGAAAATCAGTCCGCTGGTGCTTGATCTACCACCAGAACAGGACTTGTCGGACATAGCAGCTTTAAAATTGTCCTTAGCCCCGGCGTTTGATGCCTACCGGGAAATGTATACCTTTTACTATGAAGGCTGTAAACATGAAAATAGTCCCGCCATGCGGGACAGCAACCCGGTGATTATTCTTTATCCCGGGGTGGGCTTATTTGCTTTCTCCAAAGACAAACAGACCGCCCGGGTCGCCGCCGAATTCTACATCAACGCCATTAACGTGATGAAAGGTGCGGAGGCAATTTCCGAATACACGGCTTTGCCGCGGCAGGAAGCCTTTGATATTGAATACTGGCTTCTGGAAGAGGCGAAGCTACTGCGTATGCCGAAAGCCAGGCCTTTGTCGGGGCGCATTGCACTGATCACAGGAAGTGCAGGAGGGATTGGGAAGGCGATCGCTAAGAAGTTTATCGAAGAAGGTGCCGTTGTGGTGCTTAATGACATGAATGCGGCAAGGCTATCTGCGGCAGCTGCGGAGTTTCAAGCCAGTTATGGAAAAGATGCTTTCAGCACGGTACAGCTGGATGTAACCAATAGCGCGCAGATCAGGGAAGCACTGGATGCCGCTGCTTTGACTTTTGGCGGGGTTGACCTTATCGTCAACAATGCCGGGCTTTCCATTTCCAAATCCATCGAAGAACATACCTCTGAAGACTGGGACCTGCTGTATGACGTGCTGGTGAAAGGACAGTTTAAGATGACGCAGGCCGCAGTGGGAGTCATGAAAAAGCAGGATGTTGGTGGCGATATCATCAATATCGTGAGCAAAAATGCGGTGGTCGCTGGTCCGAACAATGCGGGGTATGGCTCGGCCAAGGCCGCCCAGTTACATCTAAGCAGGCTTAATGCGGCAGAACTTGGTGCAGATCGTATCCGTGTAAATGTGGTGAATCCGGATGCCGTGATATCAGACAGCAACATCTGGGCCGGTGGATGGGCAGAAGGACGTGCTAAAGCGTATGGCATTACCGTCGCTGAACTCCCGGCCTATTACGCCAAGCGAACGCTACTGAACGAAATGATTTTACCTGTTGATATTGCCAATGCCTGTTTCGCGTTCGTTGGCGGCCTGCTGAATAAGTCTACAGGGAACGTGCTGAACGTTGATGGCGGTGTTGCTGCTGCATTCCTAAGGTAAAAAGGTTTATAAAATTGAGTGATCATGACCATAGAAAAACACCAGATAGAACAATATAACAGTGACCTGATCGGCCGGCATGAAAAGCACTTTGGGTTCGTTGTCGCGGAGATTTCGGATGTTGAATCCATTCTGGAAAAGCTGATTGGTTTCCAGATTGCCATTCCGAGCTGGGCTCTTGGTACCGGTGGAACACGCTTCGGCCGTTTCTCAGGGGGCGGAGAACCCCGGAACCTGGAAGAGAAGATGGAAGATATCGGCCTTTTACATCAGCTTAACGGCTCGAGCGGTGCAATTTCCCTGCACATTCCCTGGGATATCCCCAGCAACTATCAGGAGATCCGGAACCTTGCTTCACAGTTTAGGCTACGTTTTGATGCCATGAACTCCAATACTTTTCAGGACCAGAAAGGGCAGGCACTGAGCTATAAGTTTGGTTCACTGCAGCATGTTGATCCGGCGGTGCGGAGGCAGGCAATCGCACACAACATTGAAGTGATACGTCACGGTGTTGAACTCGGGTCAGATTCGCTGACCGTATGGCTATCTGACGGTTCTTCTTTCCCGGGGCAACTTAATTTCAGAAAAGCATTTGAAAATACACTCGGGAGCTTGCAGGAAATCTACGCGGCCTTACCGGCAGGTTGGAAGTTGTTCCTGGAGTATAAAGCGTTTGAGCCTAATTTTTACGCTACTACAGTGGGCGACTGGGGGCAGTCACTGCTTTATGTAAATAAGCTTGGGCCAAAAGCTTTCACTTTGGTGGATCTTGGACATCATTTGCCAAACGCAAACATCGAACAGATTGTTGCATTGCTGTTGATGGAAGGAAAACTTGGTGGATTTCACTTCAATGATTCCAAGTATGGAGACGATGATCTGACCACAGGAAGCATTAAGCCATACCAGCTGTTTCTGATCTTTAATGAGCTGGTGGAGGGCATGGATGCAAGAGGCATGAACCACGCCAGAGATTTAGGCTGGATGATCGATGCTTCGCACAATGTGAAGGATCCATTGGAAGATCTGCTGCAGTCCGTAGAGGCGATTATGATTGCCTATGCTCAAGCCTTGCTTGTTGACCGCAAGATGCTTCGTAAAGCACAGCAGGAAAACGATACGGTTGCTTGTCAGGAGATTCTTCAGGCCGTATTCAGAACGGATGTGAGGCCGTTGGTGGCCGAGGCAAGGCTTCGTTCGGGTGCCGCTTTAGATCCCTTAAAGACATACAGGGAATTGGAAATACGAAATGCGCTGATCCGCAAGCGGGGTGCAGTTACGGTAGCTTCCGGATTATAATGGTAAGGCTGCCGGTTATCGCAATATTTGATGTCGGAAAGACGAACAAGAAGCTTTTCTTGTTTGATGAACAGTATCGCATTGTCTACGAAAAGAGTGCCCGCTTTCTGGAAACAAGAGATGAGGACGGGGATGTTTGTGAAAACCTGGATAGCCTCCGGCTGTCTGTATTTGAGTCGCTGAACGAAGTGCTTAGAAACGAATCCTATGAGCTGGTTGCGATCAACTTTTCAACCTATGGGGCAAGTCTTGTTTACCTGGATATCGACGGGCAACCGCTTGCACCCTTGTACAATTATTTAAAATCATATCCGGAAGATCTGGAGCAACAGTTTTATGTCGCCTATGGTGGCAAGACGCAAATGGCCCTGGAGACTGCTTCACCCGCTTCAGGCAGCTTGAACGCGGGATTGCAGTTGTACCGGATGAAGCATCAGCAGCCCGAACGTTTTAAGAAAATCCGGTATGCCGTACATTTGCCCCAGTACTTAAGCTATTTGATTTCCGGGAAGATCTGTTCCGAAATGACAAGCATTGGATGCCATACCCAGCTGTGGGACTTTAAGGAAAACAAATATCACGACTGGGTTTCCAAGGAAAAATTAGACGCCGTGCTGCCGCCGATAGTGCCTTCCGATGAAGCTATGGAAGCAACTTTCATGGGATCCCGGTATATCGTTGGCCCCGGCCTGCACGATAGCTCGGCAGCTTTAATTCCATACCAGGTCAGCTTTAAAGAACCCTTTGTGCTGTTGAGTACAGGGACCTGGTGTATCAGCATGAATCCTTTTAATAGGACCCCACTAACGGCGGAAGAACTGGAGCAGGATTGCCTCGCTTACATTGGCTATCAAGGAAAACCAATTAAAGCCTCCCGGCTTTTCGCTGGTAATGAACATGAACAGCAGGTGAAGAGAATTGCTGCTGCTTTTCAGGTAGATGTGCTTGTGTTCCGGAATATGGAGTTTGATGCTGGGGTGATCGCCATATTGAAGCAAAATAAGGTGTTTGCTGCTGACCATGCTGTGAGAGGGGAAGCGAAATCATCTGAATTTCAATACAGGCGGCTGGAAGAGTTTGCGAATGCGACCGAAGCTTACCATCAACTAATCATGGACCTGGTCGAATTACAGTATGAATCGACTCGTATGATTGTACATGATGCCCCCGTGAAGAAAATCTTTGTTGACGGTGGGTTCAGTAAAAATTCGGTTTATATGCATCTGCTTGCCTCCGCATTTCCCGATATCGAGGTTTATGCAGCTGAAATGGCACAGGCCACGGCTTTGGGTACGGCCATTTCCGTTCATAGATACTGGAATAAAAAACCACTGGCGAATGATATCATTAGCTTACGGTATTATTCAGGCACAAATCAGATCCGTATACCCTAGCCTTTATCCGCTTCCTGCAGGTCGCTGGATTGAATAAACAGGGATTTATCCAATTTAATTGCTTTTGAAAGTTCTTTCGACAGCTGTTTAGCCCCTTTCTGAATTCTTTTATCGAGCTTTTTAGAGCCTCCACCGTACTGGCTGGTAATTTCTTTCAGGGCGGCAGTTACACTTGCGTTGATCCCTTTTTATGCTGATTTGCGAGCTGTGTTCAGGAGTGACTTCAATTTACTTTTTTTCATTCGTTTCTGTTTGTTTTGGTGGATCTTCATCCGCTTTTCTGGTGCCGCACGTCGCCGGTAAGCTTTCGCTGCATTCGGAACATTTAGTTCTGCTCAAAGATATGTCAAGGCTATGCTTCCCCAATATTATGTTTATGTTACGGGGGCGGCATGGCGTTAACGTCAGCCACCTTAGCGGACGTTTCGAGGCCCGGCCGTGATTATCTATAAATGTTGTAGAAAATAGTTGAACATTCTGACATATCTTTACCTAAGAAACTGTGGGCGAGCCAGTTGTTTCAGTGGGTGCTTCTCAGCCATCTGTTTCCAGGAACTAAATAGAAGAGTTATGGACATTAATTATGGAATTGCCGGTCTTGTGCTGCTTGGCGTGATTTTCCTGATTGCATTCTTAATCCGCAGGAACAATAAAGATAAGCGTGACTTTGAAAAGCAGTTGAACGAGTCTGAAGTCAAGCCTGGTCAGCATACCGAGGAAAAAAACTGAAGTGCGAAACGTCTGAATGCGGAGCTTACACTTATCTCTTGTTCAGATATGGGATTGCAATGGTCATTTTTTCTTCCCCGGATTCAACAAAGCTTTTTATCTTGTTGATGGTTTGTCCGGTCGCCAGGTATTCGTCATAGTATTGGATAACTTGTTGTTTCATCCGTAGCAATTCCTCCTTATTCATACTCAAAGCCGTTTCAATCGCTTCCTCAAGCATGTCGTAACTGCTGTACGCGATGCAATTTTGGAGATGTTCTAAATGGGGATAAAACAGATCGTTGTACTGCAGAATTGGAATTGTACCTACGGCCATAGACTCAAATGCATTATGCGACAACGGCATTGCGCCTCCTGGGAGGCAGAGGTAAAAATCTCCCTTGCTCAAGATACGTAACCAATCTTTCTGAGGGGTTTTAACTTCAATGATGATAAAGTTGTTGACCGCTTGTGTTGTCTCCAGCAGATCGTAAAGATGTTCTTTGGTGGGAGAATAAATCACCCGTGCGTCTTCGGAGTACTTCGCCCTGATATGGTCCAGCACTTCAACCCTTGTTATTATTCCTTCGAAATCTTCTTTTAAGATCGACCTGGAGTAAGCTTTGCGTTCAAAGTTACCGGCAAACATGATACGTACCTTTCTTTGTGTTTCCCGGTATACCTTGAAGTTTGTGTTTTCATCATAGGTCTGGTAAAATCGGGGATGAAGTGTGTAAGGAAGATAGTACGCGTCGATTTTATTGCGAAATAATTCATAACCGTAAACCAGTTCAATCGACTTATTTTTGATGTTCTTTCCGCGGAGTTGTATAGTGCTGTTTTCAACGGGGATATTTCTGACTTTCAAATACTCCTGGGCCAATAGCATTCTCTTATAGTGCATTAGTGAATAGAAGAAGCTGTAATCCAGCTTGATTACTATTTTAAAGCCGCTAAATTTCAGCACCTGACAAATGATGAACGAATATCGGCCCCAATCTTTATCTAACACGAATTCATCAAAGTTAACCAGGGCAACGTTATCATTTGGATCAGGTTGGGCTTCAGCTTTCGTAAACAAGTAATATCTGAACGGCTGCTTGAATGTCATCCAGGTGGTGATAAGTTTTTCCTTTAATTGCGTCATCATGTTGGTTGGTCTGCATGGTTAATTCTAAATATAGGGTTTATAGTTCATCAATATTGTTTTATCTAAAAGTTTAATAGACTGATTTACTGTGAGTTGTTTTGATCTGTAGCTTCAGTGCGTTCCATTTTCAGGTTGTTAATGCAGGCGGAATGCTCCTTTATTTAACTTTAAATCAAAATAGTGGTAACAATTGAATGCTAGTATTGCCGGTATATAATTATCCATTACACGGCAATATTACATGAGAAAATTTACTTTACTAAAGCGCACCAGATGGCTATGCGCAGGCCTCATTCCCTTATTTGTACTTCAAGAAAGCGCTGCCGCCCATGCAGGAATTTATGCCGTTTCCGGGACCGTTGTGCTGCGGGCGTCTAAGGCTTTT
>JARKUW010000205.1 GCA_029851965.1 Bacteroidota bacterium
GATCTCTACAAAACTGAGAACAGTATCGTGGTTCTGATCAACCCAAAGGGAGCAACCGATGAGGTTTTTGCAGGCCCGCTGCGGCGTTACTTTCAAAATGCAAAAAATCACAAGTTCGTGTTTCAGGAGTATGCATCTGTATATGCATTGGAAACAAAGCTCGTGAAGGATAAGAAGTATATTTTACTCGTCGCCTCGTACAACCGGCCATTTGTGGCAGAAACGATCGACAAGCTGCTGAAGATGCAGCGCGCAGGGTTGAACGTGGATCTGTACGGGCACCCAAACTGGACGAAGCAAACCTATACCGCCGATAAATTACAGCGGCTGAATACCATCGTCAGTTCTTCTTACCACATCAATTATAAGAGTCCTGCAGTGATCACCTTTGTGCGAAAATACCGGAATACCTACAACTATGAACCCGGTGAATATTCTTTCAAGGGATACGACGTTGGTTTTTATTTCGGCAAGCAACTTGCCAGTCATGGCACGGATTATCTGAAATACCTGACCCGTGAAAAGTACAACGGGCTGCACAATGCGCTGTCTTTTGTACACGACAATACAACCGGCTACATCAACACCAGTTTGATGCTGCTCAAGTACAGTAATTTTTCCCTGAACGTTATCGAATAGCATCGCGCTAAGCACGCTCGCTTACCAGCAGTGAATATATGCTTACGACCACTCCTTACCGTTAAATTATAAATGATATTCTGATGAAAGTAGAGCACCAGGTACGCACCTTTGAAAAGATTCTTGACAGTTACGATGGTAAATTGCCTTTACACCGCTTTCTCGTCAGCTACTTCAAGGCACATAAACAGATGGGCTCTTCTGACCGGCGCTGGGCTTCCAGGTATTTGTACAGCTATTTCCGGCTGGGGAATGCCCTGAAGAATGTTCCAGTGGTGGAAAGGCTCTCTGTAGCAGACTTTTTGTGCAATATGGACGCGAGTCTGGTCGTCACCGCTTATCAACCTGAACTGGCGGAACAGGTGGCCCTGCCCGTTCCCGCCAAGCTTGCGCTAATACAAGATAAATACCCTGCGTTTGACCTTCATGATGTCTTTCCATTTCATCTGCAGCTATCTGCAGAGATCGATCAGACATCGTTCCTACAGTCTTTTTTCACCCAGCCGGACTTGTATATCCGTGTAAAGGAAAAACATACGCAGGAGATTGCTGAGCTGCTTAGCAAGGCAGACGTGCCGGTGAGAACACTCTCGGAGGTGACTTTAGCCATGCCGAATGGAACAAAGCTGGATCATATTCTTCCAAACCTTAAACATTATCAGGTTCAGGACCTGTCTTCCCAAAGGACCGGTCGCTATTTCCAGCCCCAACCGTACGACTATTGGTGGGACTGCTGCGCGGCATCGGGTGGCAAATCCTTACTGCTCCACGATCTGGAGCCGAAGATCCAACTGCTGGTCAGTGATGTCCGGGAAAGCAGTCTGACCAACCTGGAGGAGCGCTTCGAGGAATCGGGATTAAAGAAGTACCAAAAAAAGGTGCTCGACCTGCTTCAAAACAATGAGCTGGATCTGCACCATTACGAATTTGACGGGATCATTCTGGATGCACCCTGCTCCGGATCCGGAACATGGGGCAGGACACCTGAGATGCTGAGTTTGTTTGATGCCCATAAGATCAATTACTTCAGTGGCTTACAGAAGACCATAGCGACCAATGTAGTCAAGTATCTGAAACCAGGAAAGCCATTGATTTACATCACGTGTTCTGTATTCCGGCAGGAAAATGAGGAGGTTGTAGCTTACCTGGAAAAGGAGTTACATCTTAAAATGGAATTAATGGAGACCATAAAGGGATACACGGAAAAAGCAGACTCCATGTTTGTGGCCCGGCTGATAAAGCCCGCAGTGTAATCGATCTTAGCCCGCTTTATGATGGCCGTTGTGCCAGGCGTGCAGCTTTTCCCTTAAGTGACGTACTGCCTCTAATACGATGGCAAGTAGTCCGATGATGAGGGTAAATTGTTCGAAGCTGTTCATGATCTTTGGTGTGTATCCTAATTTACGGTTTATTCCTGAAAAAAAGAATTATTTGAAGACCGCAATTTAAAGGCCAGTATTGTTCCGGAACAGCTTAATGGCGATTGCCAGGAGAATGATGCCGAACGCTTTGCGGAGAATATTTAATCCGGTCTTGCCGAAGAGCTTCTCCAGGTGGTTGGTGTTCTTCAATACGATATAGACGAAAAGCACGTTAAGCAAAATACCTACAACGATGTTCTGACTGGCATACTCCGTCTTCAAAGAAAGCAGGGTAGTCATGGTTCCTGCGCCGGCAATTAACGGGAAAGCCAGTGGAACAATGGACACGGTTTCCGGAACCTCTTCTTTGAAAAGGGTCAGTCCAAGTACCATTTCCATGGCAATGAAGAAGATTACGATGGAACCCGCAATGGCGAAAGATGCCACATCTATTCCAATAACTTTTAACAGTTCCTCTCCAATAAAAAGGAAGGCAATCATCAGGATCGCTGCCACAAGACTGGCCTTTTCAGATTCAATATGCCCGGCTTTCTTCCGTAATTCAATTACGATCGGAATAGACCCGAGGATATCTATGATCGCAAATAAGATCATGGAAGTCGAAAGAATCTGGCTGAGGTTGAACTGAAGTGGCATGAGGTAATTTTTGATAAAGGTAGATTTTTTGCGGAAGATCAGAAAGCAAAAAAAAGAGGCCAATCCGTTGGCCTCTCTTTATGTTCTATTGCAAAGCTGAATTAAGCTTGTCCTTCGCGGTGTTTTCTGCGAACGACTGAATTCTTGCGGCTATACAGGAAGTAAATTAAAAATCCAAGTGCCATCCAGATAATCAAACGCTCCCAGTTGTGTTTCCCAAGACCGATCATCATCAGAATACACACGGCTGCTCCAAGGATCGGAACAAGCGGCATAAAAGGTGTTTTGAACGGACGCTCACGGTTTGGATCTGTTTTACGGAGTACAAGTACACCAATACAAACCAAAGTGAAGGCAAACAACGTTCCGATACTGGTCATGTCGCCAACAACATCACCTGGAACAAAAGCGGCAAATAAACCTACAAATACGAGGAAGATTAAGTTTGACTTATAAGGGGTTTGATATTTCGGGTGTACTGCTGAAAATACCTGTGGTACCAGTCCGTCTTTAGACATGGAGAAGAATACCCTTGATTGTCCCAGAAGCATGACCAGGATAACCGATGAGAAACCCATGAGAATGGCCACAGTTACCAGGATCGACAGCCAGTGATAATCATGCATATACGTTTCTATTGCATAAGCCACGGATGCTTCCTTACCTGCGGCTTCAAACTCTGTGTAATTTGCAACGCCGGTGAGTACATGTCCAAACAACACATATAGAACCGTACAAATTGCAAGGGATACCAGAATACCGATTGGCATATCTCTGCTTGGGTTCTTTGCTTCCTGGGCTGCAGTTGATACCGCATCAAAGCCGATGAATGCAAAGAAAACCACACCAGCACCTGCGATGATACCAGACCAGCCGAACTTTCCGAAGTGATTGGTGAAGTAGTCCATAAATCCAATTTCTCCTTTTGCATACGCAACTTCGCCAACGTTAACGGGAATGTATGGTGTATGGTTTACAGGGTTCATGAAGCTCCATCCCAAGGCGATGAACAACACCACAATCGCAACTTTAATGATTACAATAATACCATTTAAAGATGCAGATTCCTGGGTACCGCGGATTAAAACGAAGGTAAGAAGTACCACAACTGCGAGTGCAGGCAGGTTGATGATTCCCTGAACGCCGCCAAGTCCGTCGACGCCGGCTACTGACGTCTGGAAAGGGGAGTGGCAGTATTCATAGGGTATTCGGAGGCCAAAGGTCTCCAGGAGTTTGTTCAGATATTCAGACCATGCAATTGCTACTGTTGCAGCACCCACGGCATACTCCAGAACCAGATCCCAACCGATGATCCATGCAACCATTTCGCCCATTGTGGCGTAAGAATAGGTATATGCACTTCCTGCTATTGGAATCATTGAAGCGAACTCTGCATAGCATAAACCTGCAAGTGCGCAGCCAATTGCGGCAAGGATGAAGGATAGCGTAACTGCAGGACCGGAGTGGTCTGCTGCTGCTGCTGCGGTACGCACGAAAAGTCCGGCACCGATAATCGCTCCAATACCTAAGGCAATCAGGTTGCCAACACCGAGCGTCCGCTTCAGTGTACCCTCGCCACTCTCAGTAGACTCCTGGATTAAGGAATCTATCGATTTTTTAAATAACATAGATTAAGGTTTAGTTAGTGTGTTTCAATAAAAATTAGTTTTGTTTCTAATTGTTGAATTCAGCTCCAAACCTAAATAAAATTCTCTAATAGTAAAAGGGATTTTAATTCCAGGGCGGATTTGCGAGTAACAATAATAGTCATCAAAGAAACGGCTTAATTACCGTCGTATGCATGGTTTGTACTGGCTTTTTCTCCATTTTAATGGCTGCCTGGTTTGTTGTTCCGACCGCGATGTGTGGCGCAATGATCAAGGATACGATAGACATCAGTTTGATGAGGATGTTCATGGACGGACCGGACGTATCTTTAAATGGATCGCCGACGGTATCACCCGTTACAGAAGCCTTGTGCGCATCTGAACCTTTATACTCCATCTTTCCCTCAATCATAACGCCTTTCTCGAATGATTTCTTGGCGTTGTCCCAGGCACCACCGGCATTGGACTGAAAGATACCCATTAACACACCCGATACAGTGACGCCTGCCAGGAGGCCGCCCAGTACTTCTGGTCCGAAGGTGAAGCCCACGATCAACGGTACAATCAGTGCAATAGCACCTGGAAGCATCATTTCGCGGATAGAAGCTTTTGTAGAAATATCAACGCACTTGCCATATTCCGGTTTGGCCTTATATTCCATAATTCCGGGAATCTCCCGAAATTGCCGGCGCACCTCCTGCACCATCGCCATCGCGGCGCGGCCGACCGCAGAGATACATAGGGAGGAAAATATAAACGGGATCATTCCGCCCACGAATAAGCCGGCAAGAACATCTGCTTTATAGATGTCGATAGAAGTTATACCGGAGATACCGGCAAATGCGGCAAACAAGGCCAGGGAAGTAAGCGCAGCCGAGGCAATGGCAAAACCTTTGCCCGTTGCCGCAGTCGTGTTGCCCACCGCGTCAAGGTTGTCCGTGCGTTCCCGTACCTCCTTAGGGCAGCCGCTCATTTCGGCAATTCCGCCAGCGTTGTCCGCAATGGGACCGAAGGCATCAATGGCAAGCTGCATGGCGGTTGTTGCCATCATGCCTGCTGCGGCAATCGCCACACCATAGAAGCCTGCGAAGTGGTAGGAACCATATATCCCGGCAGCAAGCACCAGGATTGGCAATACGGTCGATTCCATGCCCACAGACAATCCACCAATGATGTTTGTGGCATGGCCGGTAGACGACTGACTAATGATGGATCTCACCGGGCGCTTACCCATTGCCGTATAATATTCTGTGATCAGGCTCATCAATGTACCAACGACCAGCCCCACCAGAATGGAATAATAGACATTGTCTGCACTGAATTGAAAACCCCGGATTGACATTGTTTCCGGAAGCATGAGCTGAACAGCAAAGTAGGAAGCCACTGCGGTTAATATGATGGAGAGCCAGTTTCCCAGGTTAAGTGCATTCTGCACACTGTCTGTTTCTTTGGAGATCTTCACAAACCAGGAAGACACGATGGAAAAGATCAGGCCCAATCCCGCAATCAGCATTGGCAGCAAGATCGGCGCCATGCCCCCGAATGCATCCGAGGATTCGATTTCCTGCCCGAGTACCATGGTGGCCAGGATCGTGGCTACATAGGAGCCAAACAAATCCGCACCCATTCCGGCAACATCACCGACATTGTCGCCGACGTTATCGGCAATGGTAGCCGGGTTACGGACATCATCCTCGGGAATGCCTGCCTCTACCTTACCGACGAGGTCGGCACCAACATCTGCCGCTTTGGTATATATTCCACCGCCGACCCGCGCAAACAAGGCGATGCTTTCTGCACCCAGGGAAAAGCCAGCAAGCACTTCAATGGTCTTTTTCATTTCGGCCCCCGACGCGAGTGCATCGGCAGGAACGAACATATAATAGAGAATAATAAACAGTCCGCCAAGACCAAATATAGCCAGTCCGGCAACGCCGAAGCCCATGACCGTACCGCCGGTGAAAGAGACTTTAAGCGCCTTGGCGAGGCTTGTTCTGGCTGCCTGTGTTGTTCTTACGTTGGCTTTTGTGGCGATGCGCATTCCAAGGTATCCGGCGAAGGCCGAAAACACTGCACCGATAAGAAAAGCAATGGCAATGATTGGTGAAGAATGAATCGGATTTTGCGGAGTACCTTCCATTGTTCCGGACCATGCCAGCAGAGCACCGGCGATGATGACGAAGTAAGAAAGGATCTTCCATTCGGCCTTTAGAAAGGCCATCGCGCCGTCGGCAATATAGCCGGCAAGTTCAAGCATGTTTTTGTCGCCTGCATCCTGTTTACTAACCCACGCACTCTGGATCGCCATAAATAAGATTCCAATGAGTCCGAAAATCGGAATCATAAAGATTAGATTGTTCTGTAAAAACTCCATAAAGATTATATTTGGTTAGATTTGATGCTTAGATAGTTATACAAAAATAAGCGTGTTTCTGACATTACCAAATAATTAATAGGCTGTTTACAGCTCTCCTGTTTGAATATTGGGTTTTTTAAATATCTTAGCCCCCTATGCAAGCTAAAGACACAACTATGGAACAGGAGACTACCGATCACACATTTAAAAGAGAACTTGGGCTTTTAGATGGCACCATGCTGGTGGTCGGATCAATGATCGGTTCCGGAATTTTCATTGTAAGTGCCGATATCGCCAGACAGGTGGGTTCTGCGGGTTGGTTAACCCTGATCTGGGTACTGACCGGTCTGGTTACCGTTATAGCTGCGGTGAGTTATGGAGAGCTGAGTGCGATGTTCCCGAAAGCCGGCGGGCAGTATGTATACCTCAAGGAAGCCTACAACAAACTGATCGCATTTTTGTACGGCTGGAGTTTCTTCGCCGTCATTCAGACGGGTACAATTGCAGCTGTGGGTGTCGCTTTTTCCAAGTTTGCTGCCTATCTCTATGAACCGGTGAGCGATGAGAATATTCTCTATCAAATCGGATCATTCCAGTTGAATGCCGCCCAGGTGGTTTCTATACTCACAATCATATTGCTTACCTACATCAACAGCAGGGGTGTGAAGAATGGAAAGCTGCTGCAGACCTTCCTGACGATCATCAAGATTGCATCCCTGTTCGGATTAATTATATTCGGTTTTACCATTGGTGCAAAGGCGGAAGTCTGGAACACGAACTGGATCGATGCCTGGAGCACCAGGTCATTCGATGCCACAGGAGGTTCCTGGGTAGCTATTGGTGGAACCACCTTAATGGCGGCGATTTCTGCTGCAATGGTTGGATCTCTCTTCTCCAGTGATGCCTGGGTGGGCGTTACCTTTATTGCAGGAGAAATTAAGAATCCAAAACGCAATGTCGGCTTAAGTTTGTTCCTGGGTACGTTCATTGTGTCTGTGATCTATATCCTGGCCAATCTGATGTATCTGGCGGTCATGCCGCTGAACGAAATTGCTTTTGCGAAATCTGACCGCGTAGCAGTTGTCGCGGCGGAGCATATTTTCGGCAATACGGGAACATTGATCATTGCCTTAATGATCATGGTGTCCACCTTTGCTTGTAACAATGGTTTGATCATGGCCGGCGCAAGGGTGTACTACACCATGGCGAAAGACGGTTTGTTCTTCAAAAAAGCCGCACTGTTAAATAAAGCGAGTGTACCCGCATGGGCATTGTGGTTTCAGTGTATCTGGGCCTCCGCTTTGTGCCTCACCGGCAAATATGGCGACTTACTGGATTATGTAATGATCATCGTGCTCATCTTTTATATTCTGACCATCTACGGAATCTTTATCTTAAGACGGAAGATGCCGAATGCAGAAAGACCATATAAAGCTTTTGGTTACCCAATTTTGCCTTTTTTCTACATCATCGTTGCCGGTGCAATTTGTATTTCACTGCTGATCACCAAGACGAGTACCTGTGGATGGGGGGTAGTAATTATGCTTGCCGGAATTCCGGTGTATTATCTTGCAAAGCCGGCAGAACCCACCGCCTAGATTAAGATGGTTAGCCTTTTATCAAGGACAAGAACTTTGTTACGTCTCTTTCGTCACTGGAGTAATAGATTAACTTCCGGTCCGTTCCATACAGGTAGAGCGATGGATATTGTCTGGGGTGAAAAAGCGGAACGAAGGCCATATCGCTGTCTTTGAGAACCGTAACATTTTTCATTGTCAGGAGTGGCTTTCCGAAGTTATTCATGAAATAGTCGATGGAGCGGAATTCATCTTGTGAAACAAGAAATACGTTTGCCGGGCTAAGCTTTTTACTCTCTTTGGAGAGGTTGGCCACAACGCGCTGGCAATGCGAGCAGGTTGCATCGAAGAAGATGATGAGAGATTTCTTGTTTTTGGGAAACTGAGTAGTAGAAAAGGCGCTGCCATTTGATTTATAAAAAGCAACATTTGGAAGTACAGCAGGTTGATTTTGTGCCGTCGCAGCGAATGTGCAGGTGAAAAGGGCGAGCATCAGGATCAATTGTTTCATAGCAGGTCTCATGATTTTAGGTGTTTCGGCTACAAACTTAGCACATTACCAAGTTCTTCAATAAAAGAATACTGCATTTGATTAATCTTTTTCTCTGCTTGTTCAACAGTAAACCACGCGCCTTTGTCGATCTCGGCGAAAGCCACCCGTTTTCCGGATTTTGGTGGCCATTCCAGTTCAAAGGTGTTGCTTCTTAGACAATCGGGATCCAGGTTGCCCGGCATCGCCCAGCAGTATACCTTTTTGCCACCTTTTTGAGTGATGGGTGTTAGTGGAATGGTATCTCCTTCCGGCAGATAGCCCGTTTCTTCCTGGAACTCCCGTATTGCCGTTTCAAACAATCCTTCTGCACCAAGGGGTTCTCCCTTTGGGATCGTCCACCATCCTTCATCCTTGTTTCTAAAGAATGGTCCGCCTGGATGTACCAGGAAAACTTCGAGTTGATCGTTGTGCTTCCGGTACAATAATATTCCTGCGCTTTGTTTCATGAAATAAAGAAGTATGCGTGTGTATTGGCGTATTATCTGGATCTGCGAAATACGCGTTGCCGCTTCAAAACCTATTGTATGCCAAAATTGTTTATGGAGTGATAAAATTCCGGATAAGAAATGGCTGAAAAAATAGAAATGAATGGATTACTTGATTTTTTTCTGGAGCGCACGCTGGATCTGTACCATGCAGAGAAGATGTTTATGAAATGTTTTGTGGCGCTGTCGATTGCCGCATTCACTGATGAATTAAGTAAAGCGCTGAATACACCATCCACGGAAGCCGAGGCGCACATCAACCGCCTGGAACAAATATTGAAGTCGCTGGACAAAAAAATAGTAAAAAGGGAGTGTGAGGTGGTGGCTTCTTTGGCGCACAAGGCGGATGGGCTGATACGGAAGAACGAGTCGGGTACTGCAATGCGGGATGCGGCAATGATCTATGCTGCACAACTTATCGAGCATTATAAGATCGCAAGTTATGAGGTTTTGTATGCTGCAGCTGCGGAATTACAGCTTGAACAAGCATCGATGTTACTGGAACAATGTCTCACAGAGGAGAAGCAGACGTCAGCGTATCTTACACAAATCTCAAGAAATATAATCAACCCCGCTGCAAAGACAAATTGACCGGCAAGAACCCGTGCTAACAAACTGACACGCTGATTACTTCTAAACCTGCTAAAAAAGCTGTATTTTTGCAGAAAAGATCAGCGATTTGGGAACATTATTGGATTCGGGCATAAAAGGATATAACAACTACGGTACACACCTGAAAGAGAAATACAAGGGACAACGTGTATTTAAGGTGATTGTTGACGGTGGGTTTACCTGTCCGAACCGGGATGGATCCAAGGGTTATGGTGGTTGTACCTACTGTAACGTAGATTCTTTCACCCCAGAACTATCCCGCAAGCTGCCGACAATACGCGAACAGCTGGAGCAGGGAATGGAGCGTGGGAAGAAATTCTACAAGGCTGACAAATTCATCGTGTATTTCCAACCGAATACCAACACCTATGCACCGGTGCATTATTTGAAGATGATGTATGATGAAGCGCTGTCCATAAATCCCGAAGATGTGGTTGGTTTTTCTGTGGGTACACGTCCGGACTGCATTGATGCCGAAAAGATCGCGCTGCTGGAAAGTTATTCTGACAGGTTTGACGTGGATTTAGAGATGGGCATGGAGTCCATATATGATGAAACGCTGAATCAGATCAACAGGGGATGCAGTCATGGCGAGTTTGTTGAAGCCGTTAAGCTGCTTGAGCATTCCAGCCTTGATCTCTGCGTGCATACGATCTTCGGTTTTCCATGGGAGACGGAGGAGATGATGCTTGGCTACATTCATGAGATCAATCGCTTTCCGCAAATCAAATTTGTGAAGTTCCATCATCTTCACATCGTTGAAGGATCCATCATGGGTGTCAAGTTCAAGAAGGAACCTTTTAAGTTGTTTTCTTTAGAGGAGTATACAGATCTACTGTGTAAACTTATCCCTTTGTTGCGTCCTGACGTTGTGATCCAACGGTTATTTGGTATTTCCGACTGGGATCTTTTGATCGCACCGAACTGGGGGTTGAATAAATCCGCCATTCAGACCTACATCGACAAAGAGATTGAACGAAGGGGCGTTGTGCAGGGCTCTGCCTATGTTCCGGCTGTTGTGTAGTTCCCGAAAAGCTCAATTATTTTTTCTTTCCTGAAGTTAAAGATGTGCTGAAGCTTTCTCGCCACTAAAATCTTATTTACGCCGCGCCCAATTACGCCGTACGGCATTCCATACGTTAGAATATCGTGCATGCGAACACCCGATTCAATCTCCCTGAAATGATGTTCATGGTGCCAGAAGCGGTAAGGGCCGAACCGCTGTTCATCCACAAAATACTGGTTTTCTACAACGTGAGTAATTTCCGTCATCCAATCCAGCTTTACACCGCTGAAAGGGGATACCTTATAGGTGATAATCATACCCGCATACATTTTTGCATGCTCCGTGATGTCTGAAGTGACTTTAAAGGCCATTTCCTTTGGTGTGATCCGGGCAAGATTGAGTGGTGAGGAGAAAAACGACCATGCTTCAGCCATTGATATGGGTAAATCCTGGGTGAACTGTAATTGGTAAGGCTTCATGACCTTTTAAACAGCTGATATTAGAATTAGTTTTTGGGCTTAATTTTCCGAAATAAGCCGATTTTTTCTGTTTGTTCCTGTGAATTCCTTGTTTTTCATAAAAATACATCGAAAAAATATCATGATTTTGATATTAAATCATAAATTTAGCCTTGTAAACTAAAATTTGAACGTTTAATCATTGGTTTTTCACATTAGTTATGGAAAAAAATTTCTTTAGGCAGTCGATGCCGTTTTTAATTCTTGTAACTGTAGCAGTCTTAGCCACATTTACTCCGGTTTTGCCGAATTTTGATGAATCCAAGTACAATGTCGCAGATATTGCATGGGTTTTAGTCGCAACGGCACTCGTATTCTTAATGACGCCGGCACTCGCTTTCTTTTATGGCGGGATGGTACATCGAAAAAATGTATTGTCTACAATGATTAAAAGTGTGGTTGCCGCAGGCGTGATCACCGTATTGTGGGTGGTAGTTGGTTTTAGTCTGGCTTTTGGAGACAGTGTCAACGGTTTAATTGGAAATCCTCTGAGCTTTTTGTTCTTTCAGAACGTCACATCGGGTGCGCCCTGGAGTTTAGCGCCGACAATTCCGCTTACGCTATTCGCATTATTTCAATTGATGTTTGCAATTATTACGCCCGGCCTCGTGGTTGGTGCAGTCGCGGAGCGAATTCGCTTCACCTCCTACATTCTATTCATTGTCCTGTTTGCAGTTTTTGTTTACTCTCCATTGGCGCACTGGACCTGGCATCCGGATGGCATCTTGTTCAAGATGGGGGTCCTTGACTTTGCGGGAGGAACTGTAGTTCATATTTCTGCGGGCATGGCGGCACTAGCAGGTGCCTTGGTGTTAAAACGCAGAAAATCTCACATTGAGCATAAGGAGATTCCACCTGCAAATATACCTTATGTATTAATTGGTACCGGTTTACTCTGGTTCGGTTGGTTCGGCTTCAATGCAGGTTCTGCATTAAGTTCCGGAGCGCTGGCTGTTACTGCATTTGCAACCACAAATATCTCCGCAGGTGCAGGTGGTTTGGCCTGGATGTTTTTTGACGTATTAAGAGGGAAAAAGCCATCCGTGCTGGGTTTCTGCATAGGCGCTGTTGTCGGTCTGGTAGCCATCACGCCAAGCGCGGGCTTTGTCGCCATCCCTACAAGTATCTTCATCGGTGTCATTGCCGCAATTATATCAAACCTTGCTGTGGTATGGAAATGTAAAACAAGTCTTGATGATACATTGGATGTGTTCCCTTGCCATGGAGTAGGCGGTATTGTCGGCATGTTGCTTACTGGTGTGTTTTCGAGCAAGACAGTGAATCCGAATGGTGCTGACGGTTTATTTTACGGCAATCCGGAATTCTTCTTGACACAACTGAAAGGTGTGTTAATTGTTATTGTCTTCAGTTTTGTCGTTTCTTTTGTAATCTTCAAGTTCATCAACCTGCTTCAGCCGATCCGTGTGACTTCTGAAGAGGAAGAAGAAGGATTGGATGCAAGTCAGCACAACGAGAAATATCTGCAAGGCACATTGATCATCAGTACAACAGGTGTTGAAATTGATGCCCCAAATACAACCTTCGAAGCAGGTACAGCGTTTGAGGTTAGCAGTACAACCGTAAGGGCTAGTGTACCATCTTATCCGCACATGTAGAACTCGCAAAGGCCTCGGGCTTTGCCTTAAAGATAAATCCCATACTTAATATATAACCCATTGCTTCATTCAAGGCCTTATTGGATTTGAATGAAGGACTGGTGTTAATATCCGCGTGAACTTCCAGGTCCACGTCATACAAGTCCAGAAGGTCGCATATGGAATAAGCTGTTTCAATCGACTTCTGGACTTCTACAAGCATACGCTCCTTTATGCTCATCTGCTGCGAGGAGCGTTCCTGATGAATATACATGAATCCTCCGTGATGTGATCTGAGCAAAACAATCACGGTAGCGAAGTCAGTAATGGCGCCTTTTACCTGGGAATCCGTCCCAATGCAAACTTTCAAGTGGTAACCTTTTTCTGTTTCGCGGATAATTGCTTGTTCAATTTCGTGTAAAATCGGCGTATGGATCACTTCGCCGCTAAATTTCTTCCAGGTCATAGTTCAGGCGTTAGATGTGTCATAGTGAAGTTGCTCTAATTTAAGAGAATTTAAGGGTTACCTGCTGATTTATTTTCGGTAAATGTTAATTATCAGCGCTTTGCCTGGTGAAAACTGCCTGCTTAATGGTTTCTGAAAACCCGCAATCTGAAAAAATTAAAAACAATAAAGTTTCATTAAGGTATATTAAAGCATATCATGAAGAATAAAACGATAATAGTATCAAACCGTTTACCAGTTAAAATTATTGAAGTAGACGGGACTTACGAGCTGAGCCCGAGTGAAGGTGGCCTGGCAACCGGCCTGGGTTCAATATATAAGAAAGGGGACAATGTCTGGATCGGATGGCCCGGGATAGACGTTCCCGAAGAGCGCCAGGAAGAAGTAACCAGGCAGCTGGAAAAACTGAATTTGATCCCGGTTTTTCTGAGTACAGAAGAGATCAATTTATATTACGAAGGTTTTTCCAATGAAGTGCTTTGGCCGGTATTTCATTATATGGTAACCTATGCCCATTACGATCAGAGCTATTGGGATTTCTACCAAAGCGTTAACCATAAGTTTGCTGATGTGGTAATAGACCACTGCCAGATGGGGGACACCGTGTGGGTTCATGACTACCAGCTGCTGTTGTTGCCGGCAATGATCCGGAACAGGGAATCCCACCTGACAATCGGATTCTTTCAACACATTCCATTTCCCTCTTATGAAATCTTTCGTCTGATCCCCTGGAGGGAGGAACTGATCAACGGAATGTTTGGCGCCGACTTGATCGGATTCCATACCTTTGATGACGTGAGGCACTTTCTGAGTGCTGCGAGTAAAATCGTGCTCTCTAAATTTGCGGACAACGTCATCCTCCACAATGAAAGACAGATCGTGGTGGAGTCTTTCCCGATGGGCATTGACGATCATAAATTCGAATCCCTGATTTCAGATCCCGCCGTTCAGGAGCATGTTGCAACATTTAAAGACAGTCTCCATGACCTCAAAACCATTTTATCTATAGACCGGCTGGATTACAGTAAAGGTATTTTGCAGCGTTTGATGGCTTTTGAACTCTTTCTCCAAACATACCCCGAGTGGGTAGAAAAAATAAATCTTTACATGATTGTTGTTCCGTCAAGGGATACAGTGCCCCAATACAAAGAACTGAAGGATCAGATCGACCAGCTTGTGGGGAACATCAACGCACGATTCAGAACGGTTAACTGGGCGCCTATACATTATTTCTACCGCTCGTTCCCGATAGAGTTCCTATCTGCATTATACAATACCGCCGATGTTTGCCTGGTTACACCGATGCGTGATGGGATGAACCTGGTAAGTAAGGAATACGTCGCTTCCAGGTCCAACAATGACGGCGTGCTGATTCTAAGTGAAATGGCTGGTGCCTCGAAAGAGCTCAATGATGCCCTCATTGTAAACCCAAACAACATCGGAGAGGTGATGCGGGCAATGGTGAAGGCAATCAACATGTCCGAGAAAGAACAGAAACAACGCATGACCAGCATGCGGTCAATTGTTAAGAAATTCAATATCCACCTTTGGGTGAAAAACTTTATGGACAAATTACAAGAAGTAAAAGATATGCAGGCGGCGCTGCTGACCCGGTATGCGAGCAACTCCGTTAAAGATATGATTAGTGAAAGGTACGCGCAATCCAATGAACGCTATTTGTTCCTGGATTATGATGGTACATTGGTGGGATTTCAGAGTGAGATCGACAAGGCATCTCCCGACGAGGAGTTGTATGAAATTCTGGAGAAGCTAAGCGCTGACCATTTGAACCGGGTAATCATTATTAGCGGGAGGAGGCACGAGAACCTGGAGGAATGGTTTGGACACCTTAAACTTGACATCATCGCCGAACATGGTGCCTGGCAGAAAAGGTATGCGGAAGAATGGAAAAGCCTGCCTTTGCTAACCGACCAATGGAAACAAGACATACGTGCGGTCCTGGAAACCTACACAGACAGGACGCCGGGGTCATTCATAGAAGATAAGAGCTATTCTTTGGTGTGGCATTATCGTAAGGTCGAAGAGGGCCTCGGAGATCTTCGGGCGCAGGAAATTATCAACCACCTGAAGGTCATTGTTGCAAACAAGGGATTGCAGCTTATGCCTGGAAATAAAGTGCTTGAATTCAAGAATATTGAAGTGAATAAAGGAAAAGCCGCGTTAAACTGGCTTCATGAAGAGACACCTGACTTTATTTTAGCGCTCGGCGATGATCATACCGACGAGGACATCTTTAAAGCACTTCCTGCAGAAGCCTTTACGATCAAAATTGGCGGAAATATATCAGCTGCGCAATTTTATTTAAGGAATCCAACCGAGGTCAGATCCCTTTTAAATCGTTTGATTTCTAAAGAAATATAGGCTTGTTGAGCTTTATAGCAATGCGGTAAGCCGCGTTCATAAGTCCTACATGGCTGTAGGCCTGCGGGAAATTGCCCCATTGGCTGCCATCTTTTTCGTCGATATCTTCACTAAACAGATGCAGGTGATTGCCATATTTGATCAGCGATTCGAACTCCCTTATCGCATCTTCTATACGGCCCACGCAAGCCAGAGCCTCTACATACCAGAAAGCACAGATTAGAAATGTGCTTTTTGGTTTACCAAAATCATCAGCGTGTTTGTACCGGTAAAATAATCCATCGCTCGCCTTTAGTTCTTCTTCAAGCGCGATCAAATGATCCTTCGCCCGCTGAGACTCCGGATCCAGGTAGTTCATGAGAATAAGCTGAAGTGTACTGGCATCAAGATGCTGGCTGCCGACTGCATGATTGTATACTTTCCGAACCGGATCATAGCAATCTTCAATATGTTTTGTGGCTTTGTCTATCAGGATTTGGGCACGTGCCGCAAAGTCCTCATGGTTAATGGTCTTCGCCATCTTCAATGCTGCCTTTGCACCTGCCCATTGGAACAGATTCGTGTAGCAATGGGTGTTTGCCGCATTTCGAAACTCCCATATTCCGGCATCCTTTTCCTCGATTGTGCGTTCAATTTTCAATAGCAGGGAGTCAAGCCATTGCGAAGAATCCTGCCGTTCATCATAAATGAACCTTGTATCGTTGTATAACGGCAGCATCGAAATTAACACCTGGCCATAGATGTCATTCTGGATGTGTTCAAATGCCTGATTCCCGATGCGGACAGGCTGGTT
>JARKUW010000243.1 GCA_029851965.1 Bacteroidota bacterium
CTGGGTTACTACAGCCAGGCAGATGAGGTTGAGCTCTATCTTAATGGCGTATCACTTGGCAAAAGGAGCAAAGAGGGACAAAGTCTAAAGGTTTCCTGGCGCGTGAAGTATGCACCAGGTGAGCTGAAAGCAATATCCCGCAAGAACGGGCAGACCGTTCTGGAGCAGGTAATCCGCACGGCAGGCAAACCAGCGAAGCTGGTACTAAGCGCAGACCGGAGCAAGATTTCTGCTGACGGAAAGGATTTGTCTTTCGTGACCATCAAAGTAACCGATGCTGATGGGAACATGATCCCGGATGCAGCGCAGCTCATCAACTTCAAGCTGGACGGCAACGGCACAATCACGGCGGTAGACAACGGCAGCCCGATCAGTCATGAGTCTTTCAAAGCGAAGCAGCGCAAAGCCTTTAACGGCCTTGCTTTGGCGATCATCCAATCCGGAGAAACCCCGTCTAAGCTGAAGCTTACCGCAACCAGTGAAGGTTTGGAATCTGCAAGTATAGATATCGAGACGAACTAATATAGCTGCGCTGCCTGCGGATCGGCTGATCCGGGTTACAGGTGCAAAATTACTTTTGGTTTTTTCCTGAAAAAGAAGAGCCCCCAACATCGGAATGTTGGGGGCTCTTCTTTTTACCCGGTATTTCTGGGAAGGACTTGAGCTGCTTCTTAAACCGCCGATACCAGGGTTGTAAAAGAGCTGCAAACCAGCAGGATCTTACCCACAGTTTAGCTACACCTTACCCGCCGTTTGTGTGCGTTATGTCCGGGTAAGGTGCGGGTAAGGTCCCTTTGAGGTGGCGGTAATTTCCGGTGCCAGTCCTGCCCTATTTACCGCTAAGTTCCTGGTGCAGCAGGATGCCTTCGCGTATGGCATTTAGCAGCGGCATATCGATTTCACAATCCACCGTCTCGCAATGTTCATGCTCCTTACCATCGATCTGGATGGTGCCGATACGTTCCTCGCCTCTGTATATTTCAAATTGTTGGTCTCCAAGTTCGGTGATGTCAAAAGTGTGACCTTGTCCATCACTCGCTACTTCAATTCTAAACTGTTTCATGTGTCTGAGTTTCGGGTTTAACAAACGATCAGGTAAATTGTTTAGGCGGGGAAAGGACCTTTGCCGAAAACAATTCTGATGTGCCGGAAGTTATCTGATACAAAGAATAGCGGTGTTACCTTAAACCTAAAATTATGGAAAATCCACAAATTAATACTGGCGATGTAAATCCGTTGAACCCGAATGCTGCAGGTTCAGGCGATGGATCATCCAACAACGACTACCAGCACTCAGCCGCGCAGACCGGCGGTACGGGTTCCAACCGTTCCCTGCCAACAGACGGACCCTTGCGTCAGAATCTCGACGAGGAGCCTGATCTTACGGACAACGACAACCTGACTGACGATAATGAATTTGAGGATGAGCTGGACACGGAGGATGAGGATGCGGATGATGAAGATCCGGGCGTAATCTCGAGCGGCAACCTTCCGGGAGATGATCAGGAAGACGATTCTGACCTGGAGTTGTTTGACAATGACCTGGAACTGGATGGAGATACGGACGATTTAAATTCAGACATTGACGACGATGATCTGGATACGCTGGACGGGCCGCTGCTCGACGAGAACAATCCGCGGCACTAGAAATACGGAACCTGAAGTTCATAGACCACGGCATTTCAGTTTTCGAATAACAAAAACGCGGCTTGTGGACCACAGGATTGCAATTCATGAAAAAGCCAGATCGTTTTGCGACCTGGCTTTTTTATGTAAGTACTTTCTTTGTTTTTTGTAAGCACTTTCTCTGTTTCGCTTGGGCTTTGTTCATCCGGGCTTTGTTCATCCGGGCAAACCTTGTCGATAAAGACGGCTTATCAGTGAAAGGCGAAATTCTTTTGGGTATTCATCCTGTGTTTATACAAGACGAAAGCGCCGGTTGCGAGTAAACCTATACCTCCGGCGATAGCTACCGCCAGGCGTGGTCCGAGTGCATTTGCCGTCCAGCCGATCAGTAAGCTGCCGATGGGGATCATGCCCTGGTAGGCCATTACAAAGTAACTGATGGCACGCCCGCGCATTTCAGGAATGGCATGCGTCTGAATATAGGTGTTGATGGACGACGTTTGGGCCATCATGCCGACGCCGGTTAGTGTCATGAACAGAAGCCCGAAAGGCAGAGATCCGGCAGCAGACAAAAAGATGAGGCTTGTACCGAATATAGCGCTCGCAATTATGGTGATCTTCATCAGGGGATTGGCTGTTTTCAGGTTGGCCATATACATCGCGCTGACCACCGAGCCCAAGCCTGCGGCACTCTCAAACCAGCTGAAAGTCTTCGCATCTCCGTTAAACAGATCTTTTGCAAAGATGGGCATCAAGGTATTGAAGGGGATTACAAACAAGCTGCTGATACCAATCAGGATGATCATGCTGCTGAGTTCCCGGTCTCCGGCCACGTATTTAAAGCCCTCTTCGAGTTCCAGCCATATACTTTTCTGGCTGCCCGGTTTCACGGTAATGTTCAGCTTCATCATCAGCAAACACATGAGCACAGGTATGTAACTTACAAAGTTTCCGATGAAACAGAAGTCCTCACCGAAGGTGCTCAGCAGGATTCCCGCCAGGGCAGGGCCGATGATGCGCGCAAGGTTGGTCATCGTAGAGTTCAATGCGATCGCGTTGGGTAGATCTTCTTTCTTATCGACCATTTCTACCATCAACGACTGCCTGCAGGTGACGTCAAAAGCATTGATGATGCCCTGAACAAGGCTTAAAGCAATGATGCAGGGGATGTTGTAGAACTCGAAGAATATCATGGTGGCGAGCGCACCGGCCTGTGCCATGGAAACCACCTGTGTGATCAGCAGAATTTTATAACGGTTGTGCCTGTCGATCAGACTGCCGGCATAAGGCGAGAGGATCAGGGAAGGTATGAGGCTGACAAATCCAACGATTCCCAACAGCAGTGCCGAGCCGGTCAGCCGGTACACCAACCAACTCACTGCTGTTTTCTGCATCCAGGTTCCGACGAGGGAAATTGACTGGCCGTAAAAGAACAGTTTGAAGTTGCGGTATTGTAAAGATCGGAATATGCTCATAGGATAGTGTAAATTGTACACTGCAAATTTCGGGAAAATAACTACAGTAGTAAAATTGATAGTTTTAATGATATTGATTAGTTTTAACGATCGTTCGCAGGTGACTATAGCACTGCTCGTTTGCGACTTACAGCATTAAATCCCTCCGGATTATGGAACTGAGACAACTGAATTATTTCATCAAAGCTGCGGAATTGCTTCACTTTACAGCCGCTGCAGCGGCTTCTTTCGTGACACAGTCTACGCTGTCCCAGCAGATCAAGCAGCTGGAAGAAGAGCTTGGCATGCTGCTGTTTGACCGGGTGGGGAAGCAGGTACGGCTTACCGAAGCGGGAAACGTTTTTCTGGTACATGCGCGGCAGATCCTGCTGGATGTACGTAAGTCCAAAGAAGCCGTCTTTGAACTGAACAACCTGGTTATCGGCGATCTTCGCATCGGGGTGACCTATGCATTCAGCTCCATGTTGCTGCCGGCACTGCAGCCATTTTCCGATAAGTACCCGGGGATCCGGATTGTTGTGGAGTACGGTACGGCTGGGGAACTGGAGCATAAGCTGAAGCTGGCGGAGCTGGACGTGATCCTTGCTTTTCACGACCAGACAGACAACGTGGGTTTGGAGATGCAACCGCTTTACGCCTCCCGGATCATGATGGTGGTATCCAAAAAACATCCGCTGGCAAAGCTGAAGAAGATCTCTTTGACGGAACTGGGAAAGGTGGAGCTCATCCTGCCAAGCAAAGGATTTAGTTCAAGGGACCTGCTGAATGAGCTTTTTAGCAGGGCTAAGATTGTGCCCAACATCAAAATAGAGATGAACGACGTCCATTCACTGTTGTCGCTGGTAGATGAAGGAAACTGGGCGACGATCATCAATGAGAAGGCAATTCTCACCTGGGACGAGTTGATTGCGATACCGATATCCGGAAAGGAATACTACAAACAAGCTTTTATATTGTGGCAGAAGGGTGTGTACAAGAAAAAATCGGCGACGCTGTTTATTGAGGAGCTGATCCGCATTTTGCACGTGGACGATTAGGTGTTGAGGTCTGCAGGCGTGCAGGTATGCGGGCGTGGAGGCGTGGAGCTTGCAGTTGTGCAGGCTTGCGGGTGTGGAGGCTTGCAGGTGCAGAGCAGGGGGCAGGTGTAGAAGTGGTATGCTTGTACCGCAGGGCGCGTAAAGTTGGTTTCTAAGACAGGATGATCTCCTCGTATTCGTAATTGGGTTTGACGAAGAAGTTCAGGAACTGTCCTTTGGACTGGTAGCTTTTCATTTTGAGGTAGACATCTTCCGGGACTTTCTTGTAGTCGTAGACTTTGCCGGATACAAAGTAAACCCTTAAGGTGAGGGACTCGGGATCGTATGTAAATTTTCGGACGACGGACGAAGGCATAACATGGAGATTTAGAGTGATTGCTGTAATAATTATGCCAAAAGCAAACTGGAATGCTCGGTTTGTTCGCTAAGAAACCGCCTGTAAACTGTCTAAATAAGCTATATTGCAATTTTAAACACGCAAAGAAAATTATCTGATTGATGAAATTGTTATTTACGCCTTTACTGCTAACCATACTGGGTTTCAGTCCGACTCTTGCACAAACTTCTAAAAATACCCGGCAAGGCGACCACATGGAATTTGCCCGGCAGGCGACATTACCGGCAATCTTTCCGACTCCGGTGTCGGTCAGCCTGAGGAAAGGTTCGCTTGTATTGGGGAAATCAGCGGTGCTGATTGTGAGCCCCGGGGTCGAACAGGAAACCGTAACGCTCGTCAGAAGCGCCCTGACGTCGGCTGGTGTGGAGAACATTACGACCGCGCGGCAGCTGCCGCTGGTACTTGACCTGCCTTACGTTGTTCTTGGAACCGGGAATGATAAGGCGGTCCGTGCAGCCCTTCAGCGAAGTGCTGCCGTGTTGGACAACCATCCCGAAGGCTATACAATCGCAAGTGTCGCGTTGAATAACGGCGCGCTGATCACGCTTGCCGGTCAGGATGCAAATGGTTTGTTCCATGCCGCCCAGACTTTCGGTCAGCTGGCACAGCGCCCTTCCATTCCAACCCTTGTTATTCAAGACCATCCGGCTATGCCGGTGCGGGGCACCATAGAAGGCTTTTATGGTAAGCCATGGTCTATGGAAGACCGGACGAACCACCTGAACTTTCTTGCGACGGTGAAGGCAAATACCTATGTATACAGCCCGAAAGACGATCCATATGCCCGTGACCGCTGGCGCGAAGCCTACCCGGCAGCGATCCTGAAAGAACTTCAAAAGTTGGTGGCGACCGCACGGCGGAACCATGTTAACTTTGTCTATGCGATTTCTCCGGGACCATCGATCTGCTTCTCCGAGCCGGGCGAGTTCCAGGCATTGGAACGTAAGTTCGATGCGCTGCGTGCCATAGGGGTGCACAGTTTTTACGTTGCCCTTGATGATATCGAATATACAAAGTGGAATTGTGAACGCGACAAGGAGACTTTTGGCCCCTCCGGACCAGAGGCGGCTGGCGTGGCACAATCGAAATTGCTGAATGCTTTGCAGGCGAGCATTAAAGTTAAAGATCCCACGGCGCCGCCGCTCATCATGGTGCCGACCGAATATTATGATGCGAAGGAGAGCCCTTATAAAGCGGCGCTGCGGAAGAACCTGGATTCCGGGATCGTGGTACAGTGGACCGGTACTGATGTAGTGCCACCGGCGATTTCGGTTGGCGATGCGCGAACAGCTACAAAGGCATTTGGGCGCAAGACCTTATTGTGGGATAACTACCCGGTAAATGATTATGCACAGACGACCGGCCGGTTGCTGCTTGCGCCATATGCGCGGCGTGAAGGCGGACTGTCAGCCGAACTTACCGGTATCCTTTCTAATCCGATGAACCAGGAAGCACCGAGCCGCGTAGCGGTGACTGGCGTAATGGCATTTGCCTGGAATGATAAGGCTTACGATGCAGCACGCACCTGGAATGCTGCGGCGCGTGCGCTGGCCAATGGCGATGAACGAGCAACAGCAGCGCTGTTGATGTTTTTTGATACCCAGCACCAGGCGCCGACTTTCGGAAGCCAGCCCTGGCAGGAGCAGGCTCCACAGCTGAAAGCGATGCTTGATGGTGTGCGTGAAGCAATTGCGTTCGGCGACAGTGAAGCCCGGCAATTGGCGATTGTGGCCTTGCTTAAACATGCAGACGCATTTGCAGGTGTTTCTGATGTAATCCGGGCCGGAATTGTAGATCCCGCCTTTGCTCAGAGTTCAGGTCCATGGCTCGACGCGATGCAAAAGTGGGGAAGAGCACTTCAGCTCACTGCAGCCGGACTGGATGCGGCGAATAACGGAAACGGTTCAGCACAGCATTATTTTGAAA
>JARKUW010000246.1 GCA_029851965.1 Bacteroidota bacterium
GCTACGGCGGGCAGTCGCTCATCGCAAACGGGGAAAATAGCTTCAAGCGGGAAGCCAAGTTTGCAGATCCTGGTTTACTGAAGATCTACAACTATGAGTTTGTCGCCGGTAATCCGCAAACGGCGTTGAACACCCCTAATTCGGTAATAATTACTGAAGAGACAGCTGAGCTCTTGTTCCCGGAGGGCGATGCACTAAACAAATCCCTGAGGTATAATGATAAGGCAGACCTGAAGGTTACCGGAGTGATCAAAAACCTGCCCTACAACAGCTCCAACCGGTTTGATTTTCTGATGCCCTGGTCCTTTTACGAGACCCTGTTCGATTGGGTGAAGGATCCGAGCTGGGGAAACTTCAACTGGCAAACATTGGTGTTGGTCAATGACGGAGCAGATATTCCGCTGATCAATCAAAAGCTTAAGGGAATGGTACAAAAACACGATCCGACCTCCAGAGCGGAGGCCTTTCTATTCCGGTTGTCGGACCGGCATCTGTTTGGTAAATTCATGAATGGGAAAAGCGTTGGCGGCGATGTGGAGCGAATTTACCTGTTTGTGGCTTTAGCACTTGGCATCCTGCTCATTGCCTGTGTTAACTTCATGAACATGGCCACGGCGAAGTCGGAAAGAAGAGCTAAAGAAGTTGCTGTGAAGAAAACCATAGGGGCGAGCAGGGGTAGCTTAATCGCACAGTTTCTAACCGAGTCCATGCTGTTAACCGCCATAGGTGTGGTGATCGCCGTTGTGCTGGTGGAGATCCTGCTGCCTACCTTCAACAATTTACTCCAGATCAAGCTTAGCGTCACCTACAGCGACGCCTGGTCCTGGATCGGTGTCCTGCTGGTGATCCTCGTCACCGGGCTTATTGCCGGAAGTTACCCTGCGCTTTATCTTTCGTCCTTTAATCCGGTAAAAACATTGAAACCGAAAGCAAGGCGGGCACTTGCTTTGCCCATCAACTTAAGGCAGGTGCTGGTCGTGGGGCAATTCTGTTTTGCGGTCGTCCTGATCATCGCCACGCTGGTTATCTACCGCCAGGTCCAGTTTATCAAGGATCGCCCGGTGGGGTACGACATCAGTTTGCTGGCTGAAATGCCACAGGATGGCGCCCTGGAAAGCAAATATGAAGTGCTAAAGTCGGAACTGCTGCGCTCCGGTGCCGTAACGTCAATGTGCCAGTCCTCCGGGAGTGTATCGCACGATGGCTCCGCGTTCTGGAACTTCGAATGGCCGGGTATGGCCGAAAGGGACAAAATGATCGTCTTCAATCAGATCGCCACCACGTACGACTTCCTGAATACACATGGCATTCAGCTGCTTGCCGGGCGCGACTTCTCCAAGTCCTTCGCCTCGGACACCGCGGCAGTCTTACTGAGCAGCTCGGCTGCCAAAATCATGGGCCTGAAGAATCCCGTGGGTACGCGGGTGAAGTACCACGGCATGGATGTGACAGTTGTGGGTGTCTTTAAGGACTTTATATGGGGATCACCCTACTTCACCGACCGCCCGATGGTCGTTGCTTTTATGCCCGGCTGGGGTGGCAACATTACGCTCCGCCTGAATCCAGACAGAAATCTTTCCAGGAACATTGAGACCATAACCGAGATCACCAAGCGCATTAACCCGGCTTACCCGGTGGAAATTAAGTTTGTAAACGAGCTGTATGCCACAAAGCTGCAGTCCGAAAGAATCCTTGGCCTGCTGTCCAACCTGTTCGGCGGACTGGCGATCTTTATCTCCTGCCTGGGGCTATTCGGACTTGCCGCATACAACGCCGAGCAACGCACCAAAGAATTCGGCGTCCGCAAAGTGCTTGGGGCCTCCGTGGCCAACATCATGCAACTGCTTTCCGTGTCGTTTATGAAAATGATCCTTGTCGCCGTGCTGATCGGCGTTCCGGTTGCCTGTGTTTTGATGAACAACTGGCTTGGCCACTTCGAGTTTCACACCACCATTTCCTGGTGGATCATCGCCATCGCCATATGCGGAACATTCGTAATTGCGCTGTTGACCATCAGCTATCAGGCCTATAAAACAGCCACAAGTAATTTAGTGAATGCACTTAAATACGAGTAGTTTCTGCGCACCTTTAAAGAGCTTCAAAATTCAACGAAAAACATACATCAGATGATCGCATTATCAAACATTGAAAAGTACTACGCAAATAAAGGTGTAAAAAGTTACGTGCTTCGTCATGTAACCACCAGTATTCAGCAAGGTGAATTTGTCAGTATCATGGGGCCATCCGGTGCCGGTAAATCCACGCTGCTGAATATCCTGGGCATGCTTGAACAACCAACATACGGCAAGTATGAGTTTATGGGGGAGGATGTATCTGCGTTGAAAGAAAGTAAACGTATGGATCTGTACCGCAATCACATTGGGTTCGTCTTCCAGGCCTACCACCTGATCGACGAGATGACGGTGGCTGAGAACATCGAAGCACCGTTGTTGTATAAGAAAGTTGGCAGTGCAGAGCGCAAAAGCAGGATAGCAGATGTACTGGACCGTTTTAATATTGTGGCCAAAAAAGATCTTTTCCCAAATCAGCTATCTGGCGGCCAGCAGCAGCTCGTCGGTGTCGCACGTGCCATCGTGGCCCAGCCATCCATAATCTTAGCCGATGAGCCGACCGGAAACCTTCAATCTGCACAAGCGCTCCAGATCATGGATTTGTTCCGAAAGCTGAACCAGGAAGAAGGCATTACGATCATCCAGGTCACGCACTCGGAAGTCAATGCCACCTACGGCTCCAGAGTACTGCATTTGCTGGATGGGGTAATTAAGGAAGACCAGGCCGTCTTGTCTTGAAATTAAGCTGTATAAAAGTAAACTGTATAACTATTCTAGGATAAGACAGGTCCTAAAATAACAGACACCAACCAGAGACGTAGCCAAGACCTAACGCACACCAAACGCACACAAACTGTGTGTTTGGTGTGCTTCAATTCCGTGTTTGGTCTTTTTTGTTCCGAGACCCAGTACGAGCAAAATCAAAGGCATAAAAAAAACCGGCAATGTCTCTGACACTGCCGGTTTCCAGGAAGTTTTAGCTATTATCGTCTGCTTCCGAAAATTCTCAGTAAGTATAAGAAGATATTCAGGAAGTCCAGATACAGGCTCAAAGCACCTACGATCGCTAATTTCTTAGTGTCTGCGTGGGCGATCTGATCACCATTTTGCTCTATACCTTCACCTATGTTTTTAAGTTTCTGTACGTCGTATGCGGTTAGTGCCGTGAAGATGGCCACACCGAAGAAGCTCAGAATATAGTCAAATTGAGAACTTCCAATGAACATGTTCACTACAGTCGCGATTACCAATCCGATAAGTCCGACCATTAAGATCGAGCGGAACTGCGTTAAATCTGTTTCTGTCGTGTATCCCAATACCGCCATAATACCGAAAATACCGGCTGCAGCAGCAAAACAGCTGATTATCGATGCTGATGTATAGGCCAGCAGTATGAAACTTAAACTTACACCGGTAAGTACCGAATATAGAACAAATACCCCAACCAATGCGCTATACGACAGCCGGCTTAATCCCGCGCTCATCAGCATCACCAAAGCAAGTGGTGAAAACATTGCAACATAGCCGAGCGTGCTCATGCCGGTTCTATTGCCTGCTTCATCATATTTGATCAGGTAATCCATAAGTCCGGGCGTGTTTGCCATAAAAAACGCTGCCAACGTAGACAGGCCAAGGGCAATAAACATCCACAAGAAGACATTGGCAAAGAATTTCTTTGCTACTGCACCCTTCTCTTCCGCTACCAAAGCGGGTCTGTGTGCCCATTCATAATTTTTGTTGTTATCCATTGTGTGTGAAATTTATTTAAAGATAAACATTACTTCATTGATACAAAAGCTATGCCCCGAGTCTTTTTGTCAGGATTTCTTCAACTTTCTTGAACACCTGGATGGGTTTCATGGTTCGCCATGCCAAATCGTCCAGTTGCCCGCCAAAGTTGATGTAGTAGTCTAAATTGTTGCTCCTGAACTCTTCGATCACGTGTTCCGTGAAGTTTATGCCGGAGATCCAGCCATCTTCCACCTCCTGAAACCATTCTTCATAGTAGCTGTCCTCTGAAGAGTGGAAGTTCAGCACGTTCTCTCCGATGAGGATGAACTTGTTTATGCCTTCATCCATCATCAACTCCAGCATTTCTCGCTTCATGAGCATAATGTCGTTATTGATGGCGTCGTTCCATTCGCCGATCAACTCTATAATGGCAAAGCTGCGGTCATAGTCGACATACAGAATTTTGAGATAGAGTGTGGTCGAGCCAAAATCATCCCACTGGGGATGAAGTAAAAAATTATATAGTTGTTTATCGAAATGGAATTCCGAGTATTCAATGTTGTAAAATGGCGAACGCTCGTCTTCCGCCGCAATGTAATCATCGCGCCATTGGTAGTATGGCTCTATCTCATGCATGACTGTAAGTTTTATTGTTTACTTGCCTCGACTGCTTTTCTCACGCTCCCGTGGCGGATCAGCAGCTCTGCGGCCTGGTCGTAACCGATGTTCAGTTCTTTCATAACCATCTGCGTACCCCGATCCACAAGTTTATGATTCGTTAACTGCATGTCTACCATTTTATTGCCTTTCACGCGGCCTAATTTTATCATTACCGTGGTGCTCAGCATGTTTAAAACCAGTTTCTGCGCCGTTCCCGATTTCATGCGGGTAGAACCAGTTAAGAACTCCGGGCCGACAACAACTTCGACGGGGTAGTCGCTCGCGGCTGCGATGGGCCCACCTTCATTACAGACGATGCAGCCGGTTAACACGCCATGCTCCCGTGCTGTGGTTAATCCGCCAACCACATAAGGCGTCGTTCCGGAAGCGGCTAAGCCCACCAGGCAATCTTTTTCATTGATGTTGTACTCCTGTAGATCCACCCATGCCTGGCTGGCGTCATCTTCGGCATTTTCTACTGCCTTACGGATGGCGGTATCGCCTCCGGCAATGATACCAACAACATAGTCGAAGGGAACGCCAAAGGTCGGCGGGCATTCCGATGCGTCAACGACACCAAGCCGTCCGCTGGTTCCTGCACCGATATAGAACAACCTTCCGCCATCACGCATGCGCTCCGCCACCGCTGACGCAAGTTTTTCAATCTGTGGCAATGACTTCTCTACAGCAAGCGGCACAGTTTTATCCTCCTCATTGATGCCTTTGAGAATTTCAAGGACAGACATCTGATCAATATTGTTGTAGTGTGATTCTTGTTCGGTTATTCGTATCATGGACTTTATTTTTCTTTAAAACTCGGGATTTTCTTTCTATTGTGGAAATCCTGAAACCAATTCCGTACCACATAAATATTGGTCACCCTGAGACACAGGATTTGCGCCTTAAAGAAAGACGAAAATATTACACAAAACATTTATTATTCCGCTGAGTTTCATCAGTATTTAACAGGCGAATTGTATAACTTTGTTTTACTGCTGCTCCATGAATAAAAATACCCGTCAAAACCTGTTTATTGCCCTTACGTATTCGCTAACCCTCATAGGGGGGATGTATATTGGCTATCGATTTCTCAAGGAGCAAGGGTATAGTATCCAGAAGAATGTTGCACTTGCGGATAACAATTCCAAGGTGGACGAAATCATTCACATCATCAACAAGAACTATGTGGATGAGGTAAATGCCGATACGCTTCATCACCTTCCTATCGACAGTATTTTACACCAGCTTGATCCCCACAGCATGTATCTGCCACCGGCAAAAGCCTACGAGCAATCGGAACTTTTGGAGGGGCAGTTTGAAGGCATCGGGATAGAATATTACATACTCAATGACACGCTGCTCGTAACCAATGTGGTTAAAGACGGGCCCGCGTTTGCTGCGGGCATGAAGCTTGGCGATAAGATCCTTAAGGTAGATACGAGTTTCGTCTCTGGCCGGAATTTGCCAAGAGAAAAGATGATCGGCAGGATCAAGGGAAAACGGGGTACGCCGGTATTGCTTACGGTACTGCATCCGGGTAATCCACACCCGGCCCGTTTAACAGTCAAAAGGGGAAAAGTTCAGGTCAGCAGCATCGATGCCGCCTACATGCTTAATGAGGAGACGGCTTATATTCGTATCGGTAAGTTCGGCGCGAATACGGATATGGACTTTGTTGAATCCGTGAAGGACCTGAAAGGGAAGGGTATGAGCAAGCTTGTGCTTGACTTACGCGACAATGGCGGAGGTTACCTGACCGCAGCCACCGGCCTGGCGAGTCAGCTGCTGCCCGAGAATAAACTCATTGTGTACACCAAGGGGAAACACGAACCACGAACAGATTACATTGCCACCGGGGGAGGGGAGTTTGAACAGGGTAAACTTGCCATTCTCATCAATGAAAATACCGCCTCTGCCAGCGAAATACTTGCAGGGGCCATCCAGGACCTGGACCGTGGCATTATCATCGGACGCCGTTCTTTTGGGAAGGGGCTCGTGCAGGAACAGTTTCCATTCGGAGATGGTTCTGCGTTGAACCTGACCATCGCCCGGTATTATACTCCGTTGGGAAGAAGCATTCAGAAATCGTATAAGAAGGGTTATACCGCCTATCATCATGAAATTGATGAACGTTTTAACGATGGGGAGCTTACAGACAACAACAGCCGCTCACTGGACTCGCTGAAGAAGAATGTTGCCTACATTACGGCATCCGGAAAGAAAGTATATGGGGGCGGAGGCATCCAGCCGGATCTCTATGTAAAGCTGGATACCGCGGGAATGAATAAATTCTACACCACACTCGTGTCCAAGAAGATTCTTTTTGACTTCGTGTTCGATGTTCTTGCGCATCGCTATAAAGCCGCTGACCTGGAACATAATCTCCAGACCTTTACCATTCCTGATGCGGACATGAAAGATCTGGTCAAATACATCAACAAGAGAAAGGTTGCCATTGATCTCTACCAGTTGTTGCAGGCCAGACCGGTAATCAGCAACGATCTTAAAGTGCTTTTGTACAAGTACTACTTTGGGGAGGCAGGCTACTATAAGGCCATGAACCTAAACGACAAAATGGTTAAGCAAGCCTTAGCCAGCCTGCAATAACCATTTCTATATCTTAATCGAAAAGCGCAGTGCGCCCTGATCTTATTTCTGTCTGAAGTAAATCTGCATTGGAACACCTTTGAAGTCGAAGTGCTCGCGCAGTTTGTTCTCAATGAAACGTTTATACGGTTCTTTAATGTACTGGGGAAGGTTACAGAAGAAAGCAAACATCGGTGAAGATGCATTGATCTGCGTAATGTATTTGATTTTTATGTACTTGCCTTTAGAGGACGGCGGTGGATAGTTCTCGATGATCGGCAACATGATGTCGTTCAGTTTCGAGGTCGGGATCTTTTTACCACGGTTTTTAAAAACTTCCAGCGCGGTTTCAATCGCCTGGAAAATACGCTGCTTGTTTACAACGGAAGTGAAGATGATCGGCACATCCGTAAACGGTTGTAGTTTCTGGCGGATCTGATCCTCGAATTCCTTCACCGTCTTGTTGTTTTTCTCGATGAGGTCCCACTTGTTAACCAGGATGACGATCCCTTTTTTGTTTTTCTCTGCAAGGTGGAAGATGTTCACATCCTGCGATTCCAGGCCTTCGGTTGCATCAATCATCAGGATCACCACGTCTGCTTCTTCTAAAGCTTTGATGGTCCGCATGACCGAATAGAATTCAATGTTCTCTTTTACTTT
>JARKUW010000250.1 GCA_029851965.1 Bacteroidota bacterium
CTTCTGTTGCGCAAAGAGGGCATTTGCAGGTACGATGAAAATGAGTAGTAAGGCAAGTTTAAGATGCTTCATTTGTGTTGCTTGTCTATTGGGCCGGAATATGTTCATCAGTATATATTGTTCCTTAGGAGGCGTTAAGGCGAATTTAACGAAAATAAACTGGTTCTTTCGCAGCGCCGGTATGCAGGTTTCTCCTACATCAATGCGCATGATTCAGAGCCTGAACCGTATGCCTACCCTCTTTATGACAATTGATGTGGATGACACCCCTTTGCTTGCAGTCCGGTTGGAATTTCCTTCAGGGTAGAATCGGGGTTGCTTCGAGGTTGAAGCGTGTTTAGCCGGATCAACCCCGAAGCAACCCCGACGCAACCCCGTCTCAAGCACGTTCCAACATACAAGATCTCCCATGTTTGTCTTTAACTGTCTTGCAGGATCTTGCTTTAACTATGGAGCAGTTTTTACGGATTGCGCACTACACCGGGAACGGTTTTTTATGGGTTTTACTTCATATTGTAGTTCCGCATTAACTAGCTTTGCGGACATGCAGAAAGATCCGGAAGTCATCATTCAACAAACCATCCAATTCGTAAAAGACACTCTTGCCGGAGCAGAGGCGGGGCACGACTGGTTCCATATTGAGCGCGTATATAAAACGGCCAAGGCCATAAATGCGGCAGAAGGCGGAGACCAGCTTACGGTAGCACTTGCGGCATTACTGCACGACATCGCTGACAGTAAGTTCAATGGAGGCGACGAGGAGATCGGCCCGAGAATCGCAGGAGAATTCCTAAACACACTGGGCCTGGAACCCACGCGGATTGACCATGTGCAAAAGATCATTAAGAATATGAGCTTTAAAGCAAGCTTGGGTACGGTCGACTTCCAATCCCTAGAAATGAACATTGTACAGGATGCGGACCGGCTAGATGCCATCGGCGCGATCGGCATTGCCCGTGCATTTACCTACGGCGGATACAAGAATAGAACGCTGTACGATCCGGCGATCCCGCCGGCCCTGAACATGAGCAAGGAGGAGTATAAAAAATCAGAAGCCCCCACCGTCAACCATTTTTACGAGAAGCTGCTGCTGCTGAAAGACCTGATGAAAACAGCTGCCGGAAGATCAATTGCACAACAACGCCATAACTTTATGCAACAGTACCTGGATCAGTTCTACCAGGAGTGGGATGGTAAAGCCTAGTAAAAATAGTTAACTAATTTATTTAGCTTATTTTACTATATTTGTTAGCAAATACAGTAACCTATGTCTGAACGGATTAGAGAAAAACTGAACATTCTCGCTGACGCAGCAAAATACGATGTTTCCTGCTCATCGAGTGGGAGCAACAGAAAGAACACCAACAAAGGAATTGGTGATGCCAGTGCTTCTGGCATCTGCCATACTTATACGGAAGATGGCCGCTGCGTATCCCTACTTAAGATATTACTGACCAACCACTGCATATTTGACTGTGCCTATTGTGTCTCGCGTAAAAGCAACGACATTGAGCGCGCTGCATTTACGGTGGAGGAGGTGGTTTCGCTGACCATGAACTTTTACCGGAGAAACTTCATTGAAGGCCTGTTTTTAAGCTCCGGGATTTTCAAGAACGCGGATTTCACCATGGAACGGCTATTGAAGGTGGTCAAAAAGCTGCGGCTTGAAGAGCGTTTTAACGGATACATCCACCTGAAGACCATTCCTGGAGCGAGCGAGGAGCTGATTACGGAAGCAGGCATGTATGCCGACCGGATGAGCATCAACCTGGAAATGCCTACGGAATCCGGGCTGAAGCTTCTGGCACCTGAAAAGAGCCACCAGGAGGTTATCGACCCCTTAAGCCTGGTACAAAATCAGATCGTTCAGTTTAAGCAGGAAAGGAAGCTCATTAAAAGCGTCCCTAAATTCGTACCCGCGGGGCAGAGTACACAGATGGTCATCGGTGCAACTCCGGAAAGCGACAAAGACATTATGCAGACGGCCGACACGTTCTATAAGAATTATGGACTGAAGCGGGTATATTACTCGGGCTACATACCGATCAGCAACGACAAGCGCCTGCCCGTTTTGGGTACCCAGCCCCCGCTGATCCGTGAAAACCGGTTGTATCAGACCGACTGGCTGATGCGGTTCTATGGATTTCATGTCAATGAACTCCTGAACGATTCCAATCCGCACCTGGACATCGATATTGACCCGAAGTTAAGCTGGGCATTGCGGAACATGCACTTCTTTCCGGTAGACATCAACGTCGCGAATTACAAGATGATCCTCCGGGTGCCTGGTATCGGCGTAAGCTCTGCAAAGAAGATTGTTCAGGCAAGGAACTTCGGCCGGCTGCGCATTGATCAGCTGAAAAAGATCGGTGTATCCTACAACCGTGCCCGCTATTTTATCACCTGCGCCGACACACCCTACCAGCTGAAGGACTACCAGGGAACACAGATCAAATCTTTCATCATGGCGGAGAGCCAAAGCAAGTACCGGAAGACCACCAACAATCAACTGATCCTTTTCTGATGACGACCTTTATCTTTGACGGTTCATTGGAAGGCTTGCTCACAGTCGTTTTCGAGTGGTTTGAAAGAAAGCCGGGCAGCATCCGGCTGACGGCAATGAAATACCATCAACCGGAGGCATTCCAGGAGGAGCTGACCATCCTTTCAAATCCCCAAAAAGCCGAACGCGTCTGGAAAGCGCTACAGGGGAAAGTCGATAAAGGATGGAGCCGCCGAATGTACTGCGCCTACCTTTCTGAACTTCCCGAGGCACATCAGCACCTATTTGAATTGATCTGTTACCTGTTTCAGCATGGTCCGGGCGCGGAGATGAACTACGGGAATGAACATGTGCTTCAAACCGCACAGGTGGCAAAGAAAGTGGAGCGGGAAAAACACCGCATGGAAGCGTTCATCCGCTTTCAGCATACCGCCGACGGCATGTTCTACTGTTGCATAGACCCCGACTTCAACGTGCTGCCTCTGATATCCAGGCATTTTAAAAACAGGTATGCAGACCAGAGATGGCTGATTTACGACACGAACAGAAAGTACGGCCTCTATTATGACCTGGAACAGGTGAGTGAAATTGAAATGACGTTTAGTGCACCGCATAAATTGGGCGTAACTACCGCAGAGACCTTATCTGACAACGAAGCGCTATATGCCACGCTCTGGAAAGATTATTTTAAAAGCACCAATATTCCCGCGCGAAAAAACACAAAGCTCCACATCCAGCATGTACCCAAACGTTACTGGAAGTATCTGACGGAAAAGCAGTAGAACGGAGTTTAACCAGCCCGTTGAAAGCGATTCAGCGCAACAGGCTATTTTGCTGAAGACACTTTGCCGCGCGAATCTGCCGGAAGTTTGCAGGATCGTGCAAGAACAGCTCTCCACAGCTTAAAAGGGGCAAATACCGTCGAAAAATACCTGATAATTTAACATACACATTCAATAAACTTCGTAGATTGCTCTTATGAAGTTAAATGTATTGGTTTTAATTACTGCATTCGCAGTGGCGCTCTCAATTGGCCTGGTAAACTTTCACTTTCAAGGCAGCTGGTATTACATGCTGGTCTCCTTCGGAATCTCATTTCTAACCAGCTTTATCGTATTCTACTATCTGCTGGAGAAATACATCTACTCGAAAATCAAGCTGATCTACAAGCTGATCCACAACCTCAAACTTGGACAGGATCTTAAAGACGCCATAGGCGAATATGTGAGCTCGGACCCCATTAATGATGTTGAAAATGAAGTAAAACAATGGGCCGGAGAAAAGAAGAAAGAAATAGATCTTCTTAAAAAGCAGGAACAATTCAGACGGGAATTCTTGTCGAACGTCTCTCACGAATTTAAAACCCCGCTTTTTGCGCTGCAGGGATACATCGAAACACTAAAAGACTGTATTGAGGATGATCCCGAAACTGCTAAGAACTTCCTGAATAAAGCCGGAAAAAATGTGGAGCGTTTAAGCTACCTGATCAATGACCTGGACTCCATTTCCAGGCTGGAGAGCGGAGAAATTCCCATTAATTTTGAGAAGTTCGACTTTGTTGCTGTTGCCAAAGAAGTAATGGACAGTCTGGAAGAAAAAGCCAAAAAACGGGGGATTAAACTGTTTTTTAAAGAAAAATATACGTCGCCGGCATTTGTGAATGCAGACCGCGAGAAAATTTGTCAGGTCATGTTCAACCTGATACAGAATTCGATTAAGTACGGGCGTGAAAACGGCTCGACGGCCATCAAGATCTTTGAACTACATGACCAGTACCTCATTGAGGTGACCGACAACGGCATCGGGATTGAGGAAAAGCAACTGCCACGCCTTTTTGAACGCTTTTACCGCGTCGACTCGCACCGCTCGAGAGAGGTCGGCGGTACAGGGCTCGGACTGGCCATTGTGAAGCACATTCTGGAAGCCCATCAGCAGATCATCTCCGTCAGAAGCACGCCTCAGATCGGGACGACATTTGCGTTTACACTGCAGAAGTTCAGCTAACAGGCTTCCAGACCCTTTAAAGGCTGTCTGCTCTACGGGTCTGATCTGGTCGGCCCAACAATAAGTTAACATTAACTTAACATTAGTAACTCTATTTTTGTGGGGTATTTCAACGTTTGATACACCCGGCCTGAACAATTTCCGCTGGAATTTGTAATGTAAGGGGTGGGTCGTGGAAAACTGGTAGAAAATAAAACCATACAAATGAACAACATCTTTAAGTTCTTTACTCCCAAAGACAAGAAATTTCAGCCCCTATTTGAGCAGGCAGGAAGCAACGTTTTAAGAATTTCAGAAACTTTATTGCTTGCGCTGAGCGCGAACAACCTTGAAAAAAGAAAAGAGTACATCAAGGAAATTGAACGCCTGGAACATGTCGGCGACGACATCACCCATTCAATTTTCCTGGAATTGAGCAAGAACTTCATCACACCTTTCGACCGGGAGGATATTCATGCGCTGGCAAGTGCCATTGACGATATCGCCGATTACATCCACGCATCTTCCAGCAACATCGAACTGTACAACATCACCAATATCGGCGATGCCATGATCAAGCTGGCAGAACTGCTGGTGGAAATGTGTACCGACCTTGAAAAGGCCATAAAGGAATTAAGAAGCTTTAAGAATATCCGTGTTATTGCGGATGCCTGCGTAAGGATCAACAGCGGAGAGAACCAGGCGGACTACGTATGTAATCTGGCCATTGCCCGTTTATTTGAGTTTGAGACGAATGCAATTGAGCTGATCAAGCAAAAAGAAGTGCTTCAAACGCTTGAAATAGCAACCGATAAATGCGAAGATGCAGCCAACGTGTTGGAATCTATACTTGTTAAAAACGCCTAAAACATAGAAAATGATATCTACCTTATTGGTTGTTGTAGTTATTTTAGCTATTGCATTTGATTTTATCAATGGCTTTCATGATGCGGCCAATTCCATAGCGACGATCGTGTCTACAAAGGTACTGTCGCCTTTCCAGGCCGTACTTTGGGCTGCATTATTTAACCTTGCAGCCTATTTCATCTTCACGGAACACAAGGTTGCCAATACCATTGCCAAAACTGTATTTGAACAGTTTATTACCCTTGAAGTTATATTTGCCGGCCTGATCGCGGCAATCTCCTGGAATCTTTTTACATGGTGGTTTGGAATTCCTTCCAGCTCATCACACACCCTGATTGGCGGTTTTGCCGGAGCAGGAATGGCGAAAGCCGTTACTGTTGGATCCAGCGCATTTGCTGCAGTAAACTTTGCACCAATTTTAAAGGTCGTGTCGTTCATCGTGCTTGCCCCCGTTATCGGGATGCTGGTCTCGGTTGTCATATCGATCATCATCATGCACATCTCCAAAAATGCGGCACCATCTACCGCAGAAAAGTGGTTTAAGCGCCTGCAGCTGATCTCTTCTGCAGCGTTGAGCTTTACACATGGGGGAAATGATGCGCAGAAAGTAATGGGTATTATATATGTAGCCATGGTGGCGGCAAACGCATTAAATGCAGGAGACGTGATGCCGGAATGGATTCCCATCAGCTGTTACGCGGCAATTGCTTTGGGAACGATGAGCGGAGGATGGAAAATTGTGAAAACCATGGGAACGAAGATTACCAAGGTGACTGCCTTTGAAGGTGTTGCGGCAGAAACTGCCGGTGCCATAACATTGGGAATTACGGAACATTTTGGAATTCCGGTTTCTACAACGCATACCATTACGGGTTCCATTGTGGGTGTAGGACTGCTAAAAAGGGTTTCTGCGGTGCGTTGGGGTGTAACCGTTAGCTTGTTGTGGGCATGGGTACTCACGATTCCCGTTTCAGCAACACTTGCCGGACTGGTTTATGCTTTTATCTACTACGTCTTCTTATAACACAAAGGCTTTTTAGAATACGACGCCGGTATCTGGCAACGTACTACTAAAAATCAATATTCACACGGGTTGTTTTAGTGCGGTCTGCCGGGATTTCCCATGCGGGACCTGCCTGAAGCAACCTGATGGATTCTGTACTGTACCGGGGTCCCGGGCTTTTAATCACCTTAATGTCTGCAGGCTTTCCGGAAGCATCTATTGTAAAGGATAGTTCGACGGTTTTACCGATCTTCCCTGACGCAGTAAGCGTATTGTTCTTCTTCACATACACGAAAAAAGCTGCCCAGCCTCCAACCGGCTTAACCGCCTCCATGTTGTGTGCCGGATCGAGGTTGACCTCCACCGTTTTGGTTTGTGTAGCGCTCTGCCTGAAGTTGCTGTTTTGACGCATCCAGAACACAATGCTTACGGCGATGAAGATTACCGCAGCCGCAGCCGCAATACTGAGGCGCTGCCAGGTGACAACTGATCTCGTTTTTTGCTGGTGCTGTTCTGCGACACGGGATTCGAGTTGCTTTTGCAGCAGAGACAAGGCATTAAGCGAACGTTTCGGGGATGCACTGAGCCCGGCAAGGGCTTGCGCAACAAAGGGATCCTCAAGCGACTCCCGCTCCACCCTGTTCATCATTTTGGCATCCAGGTTACCATCAAGGTAATCCTCAAGCACATCGATAGTCAACCACTCGTTACTTGTCACTGTTCTTCTCAATACAAATTTTTAAATTTCGTTTTCCGTTCTGGATATAGCTTTTCACTTTAAGCATGTCGTACCCGGTGATTTCGGCCACTTCTTTATAGCACTTTTCCTGAAGATAGAACAGATCCACACTGATGCGCTGCTCTTCATTAAGTGTTTCCATGCACTTTTCCATAATAGAAAGGCGTTCCTCTTTCGTTTCTTCTATATCAAGATGCGAAAAGTCGGCATTTTCCACAAATTCATCGTCCATAGAAACAATATTGTTCTTTGAAGCTTTTCGAAGCAGCATTAAACAATGGTTTCTGGATAAGACATGCAGCCAGCTTTTGAAGTTCTGAATCTCATGTGCGCTTACTTTGTCAATCAGGCTTTCAAAGATCTGCATCACGGCATCCTTACTTTGCTCCTCGTCTTTTAAGTAGTTCAGGCAAACGCCGAAAACCAGGTGCATATACCGGCTGTAGAGAACACCCAAAACCTCCAGATCACCCGTCGCTTTATACTGGGTGATCAGGGCCGCATCGTCCAGGGCCTTAAGTTTGGACGTGTTCTTAATAAATTTCATACCTGCCGTTGGAATATGGGTTCAAGTTATAAAAATCCTGGTTTTACCAGGTTGCAGTTACACGATTATATTTCGGATGTATTTCCAACCGCGCCTTTACGCATGCTTGCCTTGATTTTTTCCCGGTGCTGCGCACCCCAGTTCTTCAGTTCACAAAGTACACTTGCCAGTGAGTCGCTGTAGGATGTGGCTTCATAGATTACAGTCACAGGGGTGGTGGGATAAACCTGCCGGATCACAAACTCGTTCATTTCAAGGGCTTTCAGCTCATTCGCCAGAACCTTGGGCGTAATGCCCTCCAGTGCCCGTTGCAATTCACCAAAACGTTTCGGCGACTCGGACAGCGAGAAGATTATCGGGAGCTTCCATTTGCCATTCAGGACGTACAATGCGTCACGGATGTGGTTGACACTGGCAACACATTCTTCCTTAGACGTAACAGGCGGGTGAGCAGTAACTTTCATGACCTAAAGCTAAGGACTTTCCTCAAGGATACTACTATCCTTTGGGAAAGTAGTATCCTATTTATAGTGCGGACGGGTAGCTTTGACGGACATTAATTCGACTTCAATATGAAAACTATTCTTCATCTTACTTCAAGCCCACGCCAGGATGCCTCTATAAGCATCAAACTGGGCGAAACGATCATTGAGCAGTTGCAGCAAAGATATCCGGACAGCACCGTAACAGCGGTAGACCTGATCAGCGAGAACATCCCGCATCTGGATGCACCGCACCTGCAATCGTTCTTCACACCAGAAGATCAGCTCAGCAGCGCCGATGCGGAAGCGATCCGTTATTCAGATCAGGCGATAAGGCAGCTGATGGCAGCAGACATCCTGGTCATTGGTGCACCGCTCTATAATTTCGGTATCCACTCCGCACTGAAAGCCTGGATTGATCACATTGCACGTGCAGGTATAACGTTCAGATATTCTGAAGACGGACCTGAGGGATTAGTGAAAGGCAAGAAGGTTTATCTGGCAATGGCTTCAGGCGGTATCTATTCAGAGGGACCGTATCAGGCTTACGATTTCGTGGTCCCTTACCTGAAGGCCACACTTGGATTCTTAGGGATGACGGACATTACCGTTTATCGCGCTGAAGGCATAAATATTCCGGGAATAAAGGAGCACGCGCTGGAAAAAGCATCCGAGGAGGTTGTGCTTTCCTTTGCCGAACAGGTTTACTGATCACCTGATTGCTGTGGTTCAGGCGCCAATATCAAACCGCTAAATTGTACATCGTCCCTGTACTAAGCCTGAAATGGATTTCTGCTTGGTACAGGGACTTTTTACCTGGGTTATCCGCAGGTTGCTTAAGTACGGTCAACGGCATGCCTGATGGCATCGATCAGCGCTTGTTCTTTCAGGATTTTATGATGCCCGGCATCCCTGAATTCTTCAATGCTAATCTGAGGCTGTTCTTTGAGGAACTCGGCCAGCTGTGCATACGGCAGAACCTCATCATTCTGGTCGTAATACACGATGTGTTTTGTTGATTCCGGGAGCGCATACAAGGATTTCATGTCGAAGTAAGAAACGGGCAGCTTGTAATACTGGTGAAAAGATTCGAGCCAATGTGCCTGGTTTTCTGCTGATACATCCGCATAGTTCAACATCCCTTTGAAATTCTGTTCCAATTGAACCACAGGCGTGATGCTGATCAGTAATTTCGGCTGCGCCTTAAATTCCTTAAGTGCAACAATATTGGCCATTGCACCGAGGGAGTGACCAATCAGGACATCAGGCATTCCATAGGAATTTATGATCGCCTCCAATGGCTTCACATACAACATGAGGTTACTGAGTTCACCTTCAGAACTGCCATTGCCCAAAGCATCAAAAGCAATGATCTGGAGGTCATCCACTTTGTTTAATGCCGTTATGATTTCGGTAAAATCCGCCGCTTTCGAACTCCATCCATGGGTAAAGTAAACCTTTTTACGACCGTTGCCCCAGATATAGCCGTTGAAGGTGAGCTCCTTTTTTGCGAAATAGGGATCCGGCGCCTGCATGCTAAAGGGAACGGCCTGCTCCAGCAGCTCTTTTTGATGTGGCCGGTTGGGCAACCTCAGGGGAAAAGATATGTAATTCCACAACGCAGATAGCAGCTCCTGATGATCCTGGGCTTGTTTTACCTGTAATATTCTTTGTTTGTATGTTTTCAAAAGCGGGTAAGGATTGATGACTATCTCCCTGAATCACGTTCAGGAATGCCATAGCTTATCCATTGCAAAGATAAATATTTTCGGGTGCAGCGATGGCGGGCCTGCAGACTGGCACCCGAAAACAAGCTTAAATGTTGCTGCTCTTCAAACTTTCTGCAGCTCCATGAGTTTATACTTGGAATTTACACGATCGCAATGCCAGCTAAAGAACTCTACCATTATCAGCAAAAAGACATAGACACCATTTTCGAAAAGCTGGAAGGCAATGGCAGCAACTGCCGCCTGCTTTATCAACTGCCGACCGGCGGTGGAAAAACAAGGATCTTCTCCGAAATTGCCCGCAAGTATGTGGAGCAGTACAAGCGAAAAGTAATTGTACTCACCCACCGTACAGAACTCTGCAAGCAAAGTTCGGCGGCGCTTCAACTGTTGGGCATTCCAAACAAGATCATCAACAGTACGGTTAAGCGGATCCCGCGCAAAGAAGCTTATGCCTGTTATGTGGCCATGGTAGAGACCTTGAAAAACCGGATTAACGACGGACTTATTGATACGCGTATGATTGGATTGATCATCGTGGATGAAGCGCACCACAACTCCTTTCATAAACTGCTGGCGAAGTTTAAAGATGCAGCGATCATCGGTGTTACCGCTACCCCACTCAGTTCAGACATCAACCTGCCGATGTATAAAAACTATGATGAGCTGATATTGGGGGAACAGATCGGATCGCTTATCAGCCAGGGCTTCCTGGCTAAACCGACCGCCTGGCGCTATGATGTTGAGCTCAACACGCTGAAGACCGGGCTTACCGGTGATTTTACCGTGAGCACATCTGACGAGCTTTACAGTTCAACCGCAATGACAGACTTGTTGGTCCATGCGTATGAGGCACATGCTAAAAAGAAGAAAACGCTTATATTCAACAACGGTATTTTCACGTCCAGAAAGGTCTTGGAGGTGTTTTCAGCTTTGGGCTATCCAATTCGGCACCTGGACAACAATACCAGTGCAGTTGAAAGAACTGAGATCCTAAAATGGTTCAAGAAAACGAGGGGCGCAATATTAACATCGGTTTCGATTCTAACCACCGGATTTGATGAACCAACGATTCAGGCAGTAATCCTGAACCGCGCCACGACTTCCCTGGCGCTATACCATCAGATGATTGGCCGTGGATCAAGGCTTCTTCCACAAAAAAAGACCTTTACCATTATAGACCTGGGGAACAACATTGATCGTTTTGGCAACTGGAACGCGGAGATAGACTGGAAATTGGTTTTCGAAAATCCAGAGGCGTACTATGCGAGTCTGCATACCCAAACAAGTTATGAGTCGCACCAGATCCCTTCCGATATGCGCACGCGGTTTCCGAACAGTCTGGAGATTTCCTTTGACGTACAAGCCGCCCATCAATCTGCGTTGGAACGTGGCCTGAAGCCTAAGATCGTCATCCGGGATTCTATTCGCCAGCATGCACTCATGTGTGTGGACAACGGTGAGGGAGTTTCCGAGGCACTGGCCCTGGTTCCTGAACTTACGCGGGAAATCGACTGGCGCATTAAACAGTATGCGAAATGCCTGGGAAGGGTGACTAAAAATTACACCGAATGGCTGAAGGAAGACTACGTGGCTAAGCTCCAGCAACTAATCAAAAAGATCATGGGCAGAAGGATGCTTTTGAAAACGGCAGTTTAATGCTGGCGATACCCTGCATCATTGCTGGCCTACTTTATGACACCCTCATTCGTTTTCACTAAAGTGTAGCGATAGCCTTAATTACATTTGAATGCGGACTGAGCCATGCTTTGAAATCAACACTGAGGTTCTCAAAGTCTGTACGGTGGGTTATGTAAGATTTGGGGTTGATCAGGCGCTTTTTAATTGAATCAATAACATGTTCAAAGTCGGCCCTCGTTGCATTTCTACTACTCATTAAGGTCGCTTCACGTTTATGAAATTCAGGGTGGCTAAAAGAAATGGCCTCCTTTTGCAGGCCGATCAATACGAAACGTGCCCCATGGGCCATGTACTGAAATGCAGCATTTATGGCCTCCTTATTTCCGGTTGCATCAATAACCACGGTAGGCATATCACCATTCGTGATTGTTCTGAGCTGCTCCATAAAATTAGCGTTGGCGTTTATGGTATATTCAACACCGATTTTCTCTTTACAGAACGCAAGGCGGGTATCGTTGACATCCATGGCAATTACACGACCTCCGGCGATCCGGGCAAATTCCATGGCACCGATACCAATGGGGCCGGCTCCGATGACCAAAACAAACTCGCCCGGATTAACGGCAGCACGTCTTATTCCGTGTGCACCTATAGCCAAGGGCTCTATTAAAGTCAGTTCATCATATCCTAAACCTTCGCCATGTACCAACAGGCGCGATGGTATAGAATAATATTCTGCCATTCCACCGTCTATATGCACACCGCAAACTTTGATATTTTCGCAACAGTTTGTTTTTCCGCTGTTACAAGCGATACAGTGACCACAATTTATGTAGGGGATAAATGTTACCGCCTCTCCGACAGTAAAACCAGGTGCATCATCAACCTCGATCAATTCGCCCGAAAGCTCGTGTCCTAAGACCCGCGGGTAACTAAAATAAGGCTGTGTTCCCCTGAAAGCATGCAAATCGGTACCACAAATGCCGATTCGTTTTATTTTAATTATAGCATGACCGGCGGTTAACACAGGCCGTTCTGCCTGTTGATACTCAAATTCGCCCGGCTGGGAACATACCAATGACTTCATCTTCATTTATTAAACGATAAAACTTAATTGCATCCGCCACCATACAAACCGGCCGGTCAGATTCAAATATAACGATTTGGAGATCCTTCATTCACATTGAAGGCTGATCGATTACGTGGGCAACGCCTCCAGACAGACTGCCACTTTAATAAATGGCCACATAATTGCATATACGGGATTATGAAAACACCTACACTACAAAAATTTTCCCTGCTCACACTTGGCCTTTGCTTCATGCTGCTAAGCAGTTGTGATGTTCAGTCTCAGGCAAAACTGGGGAGCATCCTGAAGCAAATTCCGGCAACAGGAACACCGTCTACACTTGAAATTGCCTCCGGCATTAAGCAAGCCCTGGAAATAGGGACGTCAAACGGTGCAGATAAACTATCCGCTAAAGATGGCTTTCTGGGCAACGCAGCTGTCAAGATTCTTTTCCCACCAGAAGCACAAAAAGTGGAGACAACGCTGAGGAGTATCGGTCTTGGCTCCTTAGCAGATAATGTAGTGACCAGCCTGAACCGCGCGGCAGAAGACGCCGCGAAAGAAGCCAAGCCTATTTTTGTAGATGCAATTAAACAAATGACGATTACGGATGCCACGAATATCCTGCTGGGCAACAACACTGCTGCTACAGAATACTTTAAGCGGGTAACCACATCACAGCTTATGGCTAAGTTCAGTCCGGTGGTAACGAGCAGCCTGAGTAAAGTCGGTGCAACGAAATATTGGACAGACGCGGCAACAGCATACAATAAAATTCCCCTGGTAAAGCCGGTAAATACAAATTTATCGAACTACGTTGCGCAAAAGGCGATCGAGGGAATGTTTGTTCAGGTGGCACAGGAAGAGCTTCAAATCCGCAATAACATCAATGCACGTTCTACGACGCTCCTTCAAAAGGTTTTCGGCTATGCCGACAAAAAGAAATAGACATTGTTGGTGATGATGAAGAGCATATAAAAGCCTGTGCCCGTTTGAGAACCGAAAAAAAAGAACTATATACTAACGAAAAAGAGTAACTTTATAGAAGTATAATAACATAACAATATTGGATTTTAAAGATTTTAATTTTAACCCTGACTTATTAGAGGGTTTATTGGCGATGGGTTTTCGCAATGCCACACCCATACAGGAACAAGCAATTCCTTTAATCCTTGCTAACAAAGATTTAATTGCCTGCGCACAGACAGGAACAGGTAAAACCGGAGCTTATCTGCTTCCGATCATGAACAAGATCAGCCTGATTGAAGAGCGCCACAACAATACCTTAATTCTAGCCCCTACCCGTGAACTTGCTCAGCAGATCGATTTGCAGGTAGAAGCACTGTCTTATTTCACCAATATCAGCTCTTTGACGGTATTTGGTGGCGGAGATGGAATTGCTTACGAGCAGCAAAAACGTTCCATGCGTGATGGTGTGGACATCATTATCGCTACACCGGGAAGGTTAATATCCCACTTGTCCTCCGGCCTGTTGAAACTCGATCAGCTGCAACATCTGGTGCTTGATGAAGCAGATCGCATGCTCGATATGGGCTTTTACGATGATATCATGAAGATCATCAGCTATCTGCCGGAACAACGTCAGACGGTGTTGTTCTCTGCAACGATGCCACCGAAGATCAGAACACTGGCGGCCAAGCTGCTCCAGAAACCGGAAGAGATCAGCATTGCGATATCACAACCCGCTGCAGGTATCAATCAACAAGCATATTTTATTCATGATAGTCAGAAGGTAAAACTACTTACCGAAATTATGAAGCCAGATCAGTATCCGAGCATTCTAATCTTTGCTTCTACCAAAGAGAAGGTAAAGAATCTGGGTAAGGTACTGCGGGGATTACGTTTCAAGGCAGAAGCATTCCATTCCGATCTGGATCAGAAAGAACGGGAAGCGATATTGCTGGAGTTCAAAAACAAGCGTGTACCAGTTTTAATTGGTACCGACGTACTCTCCAGGGGTATCGATGTGGAAGGCATTTCACTGGTCATCAATTTCGATGTGCCGCATGATCCGGAAGATTATGTGCACCGTATCGGCAGAACAGCCAGGGCAGCCACAACCGGAACGGCAATCACGCTGGTTAATGAAAAAGATAAACGCAAGTTTGCCAACATTGAGAAGCTGATTGACAAGCCGATCAACCGCATCCCGTTGCCGGCGCACCTTGATGTGCATCCTACGGAAACGGAATCATCAGCTAAACCGGCCATGAAGCCAAAACGTAAGTTTTTTAAGAAGAAGCCGCAGAATAAGACGCAGCCTTAACTAAATACACCTCCATGCAGAATCTACCTCCATTGGCAGAACGGATGCGTCCACAAAATCTGGACGAGTATGTTGGGCAAAAACATCTGGTTGGTACGGACGCAGTATTGAGAAAAGCCATACTAAGCGGGCAACTGCCCTCCATGATTTTCTGGGGGCCGCCCGGGGTGGGCAAAACCACCCTGGCGTATATCATATCCAAGACACTGGACCGGCCATTTTTTAACCTAAGCGCCATCAACTCCGGTGTTAAGGATATCCGTGACGTGATTGACCGCGCAAGTGCGCTGAAAGACAGTCTGCTTGGACTACCCATACTCTTCATTGATGAGATCCACCGCTTCAGCAAGTCGCAACAGGACAGCCTGCTCGGCGCGGTAGAACGCGGATTGGTTACCCTGATCGGTGCGACCACGGAAAACCCCTCCTTTGAGGTGATCTCCGCGTTGCTTTCCAGGAGCCAGGTGTACATACTGAAATCCCTGGATGAGACTGAACTTGCGGGTTTGCTCCAAACGGCCATTAAGGAAGATGTGGTACTCAAAGGGAAAGACATCACCATCAAAGAGCATGAAGCTTTGATCAGGCTTTCCGGCGGTGATGCGCGAAAACTCCTGAACGTACTTGAAATTGCCATAAACGGCATTGGTGGCGACCATATTGTGCTGACCAATGAGAATGTGCTGGAACATGCACAGCAAAACCTCGCGCTCTACGATAAAGCAGGTGAGCAGCACTACGACATTATTTCTGCATTTATTAAATCTATTCGGGGCAGTGACCCGAATGCTGCGGTGTACTGGCTGGCCCGGATGATTGAAGGTGGAGAAGATCCGCTGTTTATCGCCAGACGGCTGTTGATCCTGGCTTCCGAGGACATTGGCAACGCCAATCCAAATGCCCTTCTGCTCGCCAACAATTGTTTCCAGGCCGTGAATGTCATTGGTTTTCCGGAATCCCGGATCATACTGGCGCAGGCGGTCACCTATATGGCATCCTCTGTGAAAAGCAATGCTTCCTATGAAGCGATCAATAAAGCACAGCAGCTGGTGAAACAAACCGGCAATCTGCCCGTCCCATTACATATCCGCAATGCGCCGACCAAGCTGATGAAAAACATCGGTTATGGTAAAGACTATAAATATTCGCACGGCTATGAAGGCAACTTCGCGCCGCAGGAATATCTGCCGGATGCCCTTAGCGGAACGAAGCTATACGACCCGGGACGAAATCCTGCGGAAGAAAAGTTGAGGGAGAAGCTGAAACAGAACTGGAAAGACAAATACAATTACTGATATGCTGAACACCTTTCTAACGCATCAATGGACGGGCTTTTGGCGCTCCCGGGGAAAGGGCAGCAATCTGGCTGTTCAAATCATATTGGGCCTGCTGGTCCTCTATTTGATCGTCTGTGCACTTGCCGTCGGCTTTTTCATGGGCAAGCTGATCACGTCCATGTTTCCCGGCAGAAATGTGATGGAGGTATTTAATGGATTTATCCTGTACTACTTTGCACTGGAGTTTCTATCCCGTTTGCAGATGCAGGAACTCCCTACGCTGGCCATCGTACCTTACCTTCACCTGAATATTCCAAAAAGCAAGCTGGTGAACTTTCTGAACATCAGGGCGATGTTTTCCGTGTTTAACATCCTGCCGCTGTTTGTGTTTTTCCCATTTTGCATCATGAACGTTGGCAGCACGTATGGGGCCTTTACGGCAATGATGTACCTGGTGTCCATCATGTCACTTGCCTTATTCAACAACTATCTGGCGCTCTACGTAAAACGGTTATCGATCTCCAGCGGCCAGTTTGTGATCGTTGGTATGGCCTTACTCCTGGCGCTGGCTTTACTGGAATACTTTAAGATCTTCTCCATTGCGGCGATATCCAATATGGTATTTAGCCAGATCAGTGTACAGCCGTACCTTGGATTTACATTCACTGCCCTTGCGCTGTTGATCTTCTTTGTGAATGCGCGATATTTAAGGCGCAACCTATACATGGAGGAGCTCAATGCCGGAGAGGAGAAAAAATCCAGTACAGACTATCCCTTCCTCGACCGCTTTGGGGAGGTGGGTACCCTGGCCGCTCTGGAGATCAAACTGATTTTAAGGAACAAACGCACAAAATCCACAGTGTCCAAAGGCTTCCTGTTTATATTCTATGGATTTCTCCTCTACCGTGGAGAGGCCCTGGAAAAGAACGAGTTTGGTATGATGCTGTTCGCTGCGGTGTTCATGACCGGAAACATGGTTTTACTGTACGGGCAGTTCATGTTCGGCTGGCAAAGTGCAGAGTTTGATGGAATGCTGACGAATAAGATCAGCATCCGGAACTTCATAAAAGCCAAACTGCTGCTGTTCACGTTGTCTTCGACGGTATTGACCATCGTGGTGAGCCTCTATGGTTTCATGAGCTGGAAGATCCTGCTGATCCAGTTTGCAGCCTATTTCTACAGCATTGGCATTGCCCCGATTGTGGTACTCTATCTGGCCACCCGCAACTACAAACATATCGACTTAAGCAAAGGATCGAGCTTCAACTGGCAGGGTGTCGGAGCCACGTCAATGATTATGAGTCTGCCGATTTTCTTGATTCCTTTTATTTTTTATCTACCCGTGCACCATTACGCGGGTCCTTACTGGGGGCTGGCGGTGCTGGCGACCGTGAGTTTAGCGGCCTTGTTCATGCGGAGCTTCTGGGTAGACTTCTTAGTTGCGGCTTTCAATAAGAGAAAATATAAAATTGCTGAAGGCTTCAGAGGGCGTTGAGCGCGTTGAAAATGCTGAAAGGAGAACGCGGAGAACATTGAATTCAATTCAAAGAATTTGCCTGTACAGGACATAAAAGAAAGATCATGATCTTAGACATTAAAGATTTAAAAAAGACATACGGAAGCCGAACGGTGGTAGACATTCCGGAACTTCAAATCCGGGCTGGCGAAACCATTGGTCTTGTCGGTAATAACGGTGCCGGAAAAACAACCTTGTTCCGCATGCTGCTGGACCTGATCCGTCCGACGGAAGGACAAATCCGCTCCAAAGATGTTAATGTGGCACATACGGATGAATGGAAGAACTATACTGCATCTTTTTTAGACGAGGGATTTCTAATCGACTACCTCACTCCGGAGGAATACTTTATCTTCATCGGGAGCCTGCATGGCATGAATCAGGCTCAGGTGCGGGAGTACTTGCTTCGCTATTTAGAATTCTTTAATGGCGAGATCCTGAACAGTGGAAAGTACATCCGTGACTTCTCCAAGGGCAATCAGAACAAGATTGGCATTGCGGCGGCACTGATGCAAAATCCAGAGCTGCTGATCCTGGATGAACCATTTGCCAATCTGGATCCGACCACTCAAATCAGACTGAAAACGCTGCTTAAACAGTTGAGAATCACACATCATGTTACCACATTAATATCCAGTCATGATTTAAACCACGTTACCGAGGTGTGTAACCGCATTATCCTGTTGGAGAAAGGCATCATCATCAAGGATATCCTTACAGACGAAAACACGCTTGGAGAACTTGAAGCCTATTTTTCTGAGTAAAACTGTATACAATTGTGGTCAAACGCTACACTTTGGCTGATTGTCCTCAATGCTTTCCTCCGCTTTTGTGCAATATTCTTGTTGGTTAACAATAAAAACTTAAATGAACATACTTGGCACCTGTTTTGATTTAGCAGGAGCAAAACATATAATAGGTATTATGAAGACTTCAAGATTTAAAATAGCAACATTAAGTATTGCGCTATCATTAGGTGCCATGGCATTCCAGGGTTGTGACAGTTTAACAAAAACACAGAAGGGTGCTGGTATCGGTGCAGCTGCTGGTGGTGTAATCGGTGCTATTATTGGTAAAAAAGCTGGCAATACCGCTGTAGGTGCTGTTTTAGGCGGCGCAGTTGGTGGTACTGCAGGTGGATTTATCGGAAAGAGAATGGATAAACAAGCTGCAGAGATTAAAAACTCCATTCCAAGTGCAGAAGTGATCCGTGAGGGTGAAGGTATTATCGTAAAATTTGACAGCGGTATCTTATTTGATTTCGACAGCAACACGCTGAAAGATGATGCAAAGACGAACATTAAAACTTTAGCGAGCTCATTGAATGAGTATCCAGGTACAGACATTAAGATCATTGGCCATACGGACAACAAAGGAACTGCAGCTTACAACAAAGGCTTGTCGGAAAGAAGAGCCGCAGCCGTTAAAGCGTATGCAGTAGCACAGGGCGTACCTTCATCCAGAATGGCGACTGAAGGAAAAGGATTTGCAGAGCCTATCGGTGACAATACGACAGATGCTGGAAGAGCAGCTAACCGTCGTGTGGAAATTGTAATTGTTGCCAACGATGAATTGAAAAATCAGGCAAAAACACAAGGATAATCCTTAAGGGACCGATATTCTTTTAAATAAAAGTCCCCCGTTGTAT
>JARKUW010000254.1 GCA_029851965.1 Bacteroidota bacterium
GGGAAGTAACCTATGGGCCCGACAATCAGCTTTGGGTCACAGAGGCTAAAGGATACCGCATTCTGAAGATTGACCCGCTTAGCGGAAAAAAGACGGTACTTATAGATTTAAACAACAACAAGAATTTCCCACGTTATGATCTGATTCCCGACGATCAGGATGGCGGTAAATCATTTCCACAGGGCGGTTTGATGGGAATGGCCCTGCATCCGGCTTTGCTGAAGGGGAGCCCATATGTATATGTGGCCTATGCCTACAATTTCCCCCGTGCCACAGACCGGGGTGATGGCGCCGAGGCAGATTACAAAGGAATTCACTATATCTGCAAGATCGTACGGTTTACCTATGACGCCAGTAAAGATCAGCTGGGGATACCTACGGTGATCTGCGATACCATCCCCGGAAGCAGCGATCACAATGGCGGCCGGCTTACCATCGGCGCGGTGAACAACAAAGATTACCTGTTCTATAGCTGCGGTGACATGGGAGCGGGGCAATTTGCAAATGGTGGAAGAGTCAACAAAGCACAGGACAAGAACAGTTATGAAGGCAAGATTTTGAGGTTCAATAGTTCGCCAGATGCGGATACAAAACCTGGTGATCAGTGGATTCCCAATGACAATCCTTTTAATGGCGTACGGCAAAGTGCAGTATGGACGGTAGGGCACAGGAATCCGCAGGGTCTTGCTTTCGCACGCATCAATGGGGAGGAATTTCTATATACCAGTGAACACGGTCCGTATGGCGATGATGAAATTAACCGGATAGTGGGTGGGAAAAACTACGGACATCCGCTGGTCATCGGTTACAATGATGGGAACTATGACGGACTCGCGGCTTCGGTCTCGGCTCATGAGGTGATTCCGGGCCCCTGGCATACTACGTATCCCCTAATTACGACTGAAGCCAGCAATGCAAAGGCCATTGGTCCAGACTATATGGATCCGCTGAAGAGTTTTTATGTGTTAAGCCATGACACTTTGCTCAAAATTTTCAAGAATACCGTAAATGGCGGAGGGTGGCACGATTGGGGCGCTTACGGACCCTCAAGTATTGAAGTGTATACATCAAAGGCAATACCGGGCTGGGAGAACTCGTTGCTGGTAACCACTTTAAAGGGGTCGAGCTTACTCCGGATCAAATTGGCAGCGGATGGGAAATCCGTGGTAGGAGAGCCATTCAGTTATGTGAAAGGTAGTGTGAGGTACAGAGATCTTGCGGTGTCGGCGGATGGGCGTAAGATTTATCTTGCTACGGATAGTTCACAGGTGAGTTCAGGCCCATCAAGACAGAACCCGTCGAAGGTTTCTTACCGGGGCAGTATTCTGGAGCTCACAAAGGTGGATTGATCAGCTTAAGTTCATTAGGTATTTCAAAATAAATTACCAGCAGTTATTTTGGGGTAAACATATTTGGTTGAACAGAAAATATCCTAACCAAATTAACCTCATGAAAGCTATACATTCTAAATTAAAGCAGCTTAGGCAAAAGTATCAGTTTACCCAGGTTCAGATTGCACATCAGTTGAACTGTTCCATCCCCGCGTACAGCAAAATGGAAACCGGTACGACTGATGTAAATACCTTCAGATTACACCAGATCGCGAAGATATACAACATCGAAGTGTATGAGATATTTTTGGTTGGAGAAGATGTTGTGGAGAATTTTAAGGAACGCATTGAGCGTTTATCAGCCGAGCTAACGATGAAGTCGGGTGAGATTCAGCTGCTACAGAAGAAGCTTATTAAATTTTACGAAGAGACACATTATGCCAGGTCGATTTAAAAAAAAAGGGCTTCTGTGAAGCCCATGCAAGCAGGTTAAAATAGTTCCTGCATGTCCCGGTCTGCTGTGGGTATTTTACGGAGGAAATCATCAAATTCAGATCCGGTCTGCTCGCTGTATACCCCGTATGCATCCATAATGTATCCAATTTTACCATCTTTATCTTCCAGTATATAGATTACGGATTCGTCTCCGGGATCTGTAATGCCTTCAAACCGGTATGTTTTAATGATGGTAAGATCTTCTGGAGTATATATCTGGTTTTCACCCGGGCCTTTCATTTTGCCGTGATCAGTCATTTTAAGCTCATTGTCAAATCCTTTTTGTCTAAGCTTTTCAAGGATTTGGCTTACGGTATTCATTTCATTTGGCTGTTTCATTACGATGTTCTTTAAGTTCTATAGTAAAACAATAACATGCAGAAATAGTTTGGGTGGCTGCAGGAAGCAGCTGAGCTTGAGCGTGCCTTTACAAACAAAAAGCCACCCGAAGGTGGCTCTTTGTTGTAAAGGCTTTAGCAGACGGATTATAGTCCGAATGCAGTTTTAACCACATCTACATAATCAAGTTTTTCCCAGGTGAACAATTCCACGGTTACCACCTTCTCCTCACCGTTCGGGGTGCGGAATGTTTTAGTAACGGTTTCCGGTTTGCGGCCCATATGTCCATATGCAGCTGTTTCGCTGTAAATGGGATTTCTGAGTTTCAATCTTTGCTCAATGAAGTACGGGCGCAGATCGAATATGCTTTCGACAATCTTAGCGATCTCTCCATCGGTTTTATTCAGTTTGCTTGTGCCGTATGTATTGATGTATACACCCATCGGTTTAGCGACACCGATTGCATAGCTTACCTGAACCAAAACTTCGTCTGCAACGCCTGCGGCGACAAGGTTCTTGGCAATGTGACGGGTGGCATACGCAGCACTCCGGTCAACTTTACTTGGATCTTTTCCGGAGAATGCACCACCACCATGTGCACCTTTTCCACCGTAAGTATCCACGATGATCTTCCGTCCGGTTAAACCGGTATCACCATGTGGGCCACCAATGACGAATTTACCTGTTGGATTGATGTGGTATTGGATTTGTGCATTAAACAAATGCGCGTATTTTGGATATTTGCTGATGATTCTAGGAATTAGAATGTCGACCAGGTCTTGTTTGATTTTGTCGAGCATCGCTGCTTCTTCATCGAAGTCATCGTGCTGTGTAGAAATTACGATTGCATCTATGCGAATGGGCTTATTGTTGTCGTCATATTCCAATGTTACCTGGGACTTCGCATCCGGACGCAGGTAGCGGATTTCATTATTTTCGCGTCTGAGTATAGCAAGTTCCTGTAGTAGCTTATGTGCAAGATCGAGCGCCAAAGGCATATAATCTTCCGTTTCGTTTGTTGCGTAACCGAACATCATACCCTGATCACCGGCACCTTGTTCTTCCTTAGTGGTTCTGTCTACCCCCTGGTTAATGTCTTGTGACTGTTCGTGTATGGCAGAAAGAATTCCACAGGAATTCGCTTCAAACATATATTCACTCTTGGTATATCCGATCTTCTTAATTACATCACGTGCAATTTGTTGCACATCCAGGTAAGTTTTTGACTTAACTTCTCCTGCCAAAATCACCTGACCAGTGGTTACCAACGTTTCACAGGCCACTTTGGACTCGGGGTCAAAAGCTAGAAAATTATCAATAAGTGCGTCTGAGATTTGATCTGCTATTTTATCAGGATGACCTTCGGAAACAGATTCTGATGTAAATAAATATGACATTTTAAATAATTAAGTGGTTTAATAATTAAATAAAATGGGTGATGATCTGGTCAAACAGTCAGTAAAAGGAAGTGTATTTCTAGGTTAGCACTTTTTTTTACGTGGTTGCAATCCTGCTATTTATGCAATAGCGTCACAAATCAGTCCACTTTAATGCTGCCAAAGTAGCTATATATAATCATACGGCAAAAAAATTTGTGATTTTGTGCAATTAGTGTGAATTTCAGTTTAGGACGCTCCTTTATTGCATATTGGCGGTGATTATTTAAAGTCATTTGTGGAAACAACCTTATATTTACGACCGGGATTGGAGCCCTAATTCAGGGCCCGAAGGTAGATGCTATAGGTTGTACTCTCTAAATTAAAGACGCGTTGGCTAAATCAAATATTCTGTTTATCATCAATCCGATTGCGGGGGGTAAGCAGAAACAGAACATTCCGGCATTAATTGATGCCAATCTGGACAAGACTAAATTTAACCCAAATTTTAGTTTTACCGAATATGTAGGCCATGCTGCGGAGATTGCTGCTGAAGCTGCAAACAAGAATTTTGATGTTGTTGTGGCTGTTGGCGGGGATGGAACCATCAATGAAATCGCGTCCGTTGTAATGAAATACAACAAAGTGCTTGGTATTATTCCCCAGGGTTCGGGAAATGGGCTGGCAAGATTTCTAAAGATACCCATGAACACTGCTGGGGCCATCCGTGTGATCAATGGCATGCGCATCACGCAGATGGATACCGCAACTTTCAATGATAAGTGTTATTTCAACATGGCTGGAATGGGGTTTGACGCCCACATCAGTGCTATATTCGCAAGCCGCAAAGAGCGCGGCTTAGCCGGATATGTAAAGCTTGGATTAAAGGAGATGCTTAGCTATAAGCCTGAAATCTACCGCATCCAGGTGGATGGTCGGGAGTATAAACGGGAAGCCTTTGTGGTAAGTATCGCCAATTCATCGCAATACGGCAACAACACCTATATTTCACCGGAAGCCTCCGTTACAGATGGTCTGCTTGACGTCTGTATTGTCAAGTCCTTCCCACTTTACCGTCTTCCCCTGCTTGCCTATGCCATGATCCGGGGCATCACCCACCGGTCGGACATGGTGGAAATCATCAAGGGGAAGGACATTCACATCAGCAGAGCTCATGATGCTGCCATCCATATTGACGGAGAGCCATTTCCAATGGGAAAAGAAATTGCAATATCTATCGTTCCTTTGTCGTTGAAGATTATTACGCCAGATTATGAAGCCTAAAAAGAAATCCTTAAGCGATCTGGGTGGAATCATGTATTCTACAGATCCATCCTTTACCTACGAGCCGCAAGAAGACGCTACCGAAGAAACGTTGGCAAACAATCAGCAGAATTTGAGGGTAACACTTGACCGGAAGAACAGAGGGGGGAAGGCGGTCACATTGATTACGGGCTACAGAGGCACCGAGGCAGACTTGGACCAGCTCGGAAAGCTGCTTAAGACCAAGTGCGGAGTTGGTGGTGCAGCCAAGGACGGGGAAATTCTTATTCAGGGTGATTTCAGGGATAAGATACTGGAACTGCTGCATAAGGAGGGTTATAAAGCCAAAAAGTCAGGCGGATAACGTTATGATCCGCATTGCGACTATCATCTTGATATAAAGCGTGTTGCGGTTCGTGTGTATGCTCTACAATAAGTAAATTATTATCTGAAAACTGGCCGCTTTACCTTTTTATCTGCCTAGCTTTGCTTCATCAAAAGTAACGCTATGCATAAAAATTTGATAACAAAGCCTGACCTGAGTTATTTGAATCTGAAGTCAGATCAGATGAAATACCAACTGGATGTGCCTGAACTGGTTGAGGAGTCCCTGTATAACAAAGAAGGTACCCTGGCTAATTCCGGGGCCTTGTCTATCGACACCGGGGAATTCACCGGCCGCTCGCCAAAAGACCGCTTTATTGTTGCCGACGAATTAACGGAAAACAGTGTTTTCTGGGGAGACATCAACATCAGAATTGCGCCTGAAAAGTTTGAGGGGCTATTTGAAAAAATTACCGCTTACCTGAATGAACGGCCTTTTTACGTTAGGGATGTCGCTGCGTGTGCACATGCCGACTACCGGATTGGCATACGGGTGGTGACGGAAACCGCCTATCAAAACTTGTTTGCCAACAATGTGTTCCTGCGGGATGGTGCAGAAGAAAGTGCTTTAAACCCGGAGTGGACCATTATCGCTGCGCCAGGCTTCCTGGCAGATCCAGCTGCCGACGGCACAAGACAGGGTAATTTCTCCCTGTTGAACTTCACAAAGAAGATTATCCTGATTGGGGGAAGCGGCTACACCGGAGAGATTAAAAAAGGGATATTTTCTGTTCTAAACTTTATACTGCCTGTTGAAAAGGGTACGCTGCCGATGCATTGTTCCGCGAATATCGGAGAAGAAGGGGACACAGCGATATTCTTCGGCCTTTCCGGAACAGGTAAAACAACCCTTTCCGCTGATCCGAAGCGACGTTTGATTGGAGATGATGAACATGGATGGAGCGAGGATTCGGTATTTAATTTTGAAGGTGGCTGCTACGCGAAATGTGTGGATCTGACGGCAGAAAAAGAACCTCAAATTTTTGATGCGATACGCTTTGGTGCCTTGCTGGAGAACATTAACTATTTTTCGGGGAGTCGTGAAGTGGACTTCTCCGATATCAGCAAAACGGAGAATACACGTGTCGCTTATCCGATTGATTTCATTGACGATGCCGTTCTGCCTTCGGTTGGTCCGGTACCAAGGAATATATTTTTTCTCACTGCAGACGCTTTCGGTGTGCTGCCGCCCATCTCTAAACTCAGTGTGGGACAGGCAATGTTTCATTTTATATCCGGTTATACCGCGAAAGTTGCCGGTACGGAAGCGGGGATAACGGAGCCACAGCTTACTTTTTCCGCTTGCTTCGGAAAGGCTTTTCTTCCCTTACATCCAACGACTTATGCCGAACTGCTTGGGGAAAAGATGAAGAAGCACCAGGTTAACGTATGGCTCGTGAATACCGGCTGGAGTGGGGGGCCTTACGGAATCGGAAAAAGGACCAGCCTTTCACATACAAGGGCGATGATTACAGCGGCGTTGACTGGCGGGCTGAGTGATGCAGGCTACATCAGGCATCCGGTTTTCGGCCTGGAAATGCCCGTATCCTGCCCGGATGTTCCTGCGGAAATACTCAATCCAAGGGATACATGGGCTGATGGGGCGGCATATGATTTAAAAGCAAATGAACTCGCCACGGCGTTCTTAACCAATTTTAAACAATATGAGCAATATATTGGCTCAGAAATTCGCGAATCTTACCAAAACCGCATGAAGTTGTGAGCTAGCGCATTTTTTTTAATCAAAAATTTGCATTTATATTTTTTTTTGATTTTAATTGTGAAAGATTGTCTCGCGATACGGGACAATCTTTTTTAATTATACGCTAAGACTAAAAGGAAGAAATATACAAGGTAACAATTCGGGGTTCTTGATAATTAAGTGTAAATTTAAAAATCGAAAATTATAGATTTGTTACTGCAACAATTGCTTACATTAGCCGTTGAAGTGTATTAACTAATATTATCTAAATTAATAACAAGTACTAAAAAACTAAAAAACTAAAAAAAAATGGCAAACGCACCAAAATCAACAACAGTAAAAAAAGAGAGCTCTTCATCAGCTTCAAACTTATTTGCAACCTTAGTTATTCCGATTTGTATTATTATTGGTATCTGCCTTTTCAAATTTGTTTTGGGCGCACCGACTAACTTTATTGACAACAATC
>JARKUW010000262.1 GCA_029851965.1 Bacteroidota bacterium
CCGTCATCTATCAAGCCAAAGGTAGCCTCCATTGATCTTCCAAGTGGATCGTGAACAGGAACCCGCACAAGGGTACCCTTACATCTATCTATAATCAGATGCCCGGTGCCATCCCCTCCATCTCCTACAGGAAAACACGCACTGGTGTGGCTGGCTTTGCTTTGACGTAGCCCCTGCTGTATCGCTGCCGCGGCATCAGTGGCAGAAAGGCTGTGTTTAAATGCATTTGGTGCAATAAGAATATGCATATAGTGGCTTTGGGAGATTAGTTATTTACAACGTTCACCGGATGCCCGCTTTGATAGGCCTTCAGGTTCTCCACGGTAATGTCCATTAACCTTCCCCGCGCCTCTTTCGTTGCCCAGGCAATATGCGGTGTAATCAGGCAGTTCTTTGCCGAAAACAGCGGATTATCTGCAGCGGGTGGCTCTACAGAAAGTACATCAACCCCTGCCCCTGCAATTACCCCATTGTTTAACGCTTGGGCAAGATCTTCCTCCACCACCACGGGCCCACGGGAAGTATTAAGCAGGAATGCCGAACGCTTCATCTGCTGAAGACGCTCCTTGTTGATCAATCCTTTGGTTTCCGGCGATAACGGACAGTGGATACTCACCACATCTGCCTGCTCCAACAGTTCCGGAATCTCTACCCACCTGAAATTGCTCCGGTGCGACTGGTCCGTATGGTGCCTGCTGGTACCAATGACATTCATTCCAAAAGCTGTTGCCACATCACCAACCTGCTTGCCGATGTTTCCAAATCCGATGATGCCCATTGTTTTCCCGGTGAGCTCCACAAGCGGGTAATCCCAGAAACAGAAATCCACGGAAGAGGCCCAGCGTCCGGAAGCCACTGCATCACTGTGACGTTGCACATGCAGGCAGAGCTCCAGCAGCAGGCCAAAGGTCAGTTGCACCACTGAAGGTGTGCCATAACCAGGCACATTACACACCACAATTCCCTTTTGTTTCGCCGCTTCGGTATCCACGATGTTGTACCCCGTAGCCAAAATACCGATGTACTTAAGTTCAGACAGCTGGCTTATCGCTTCTGCATTTATAGGGGTTTTATTGGTGAACACCACTTCTGCTCCGGAAGCACGTTCTACCACCTGATCCGCAGGTGTCCGGTCGTACACCGTCAGCTCACCAAGCTGATGCAAATCCGCCCAGCTCAGGTCACCGGGATTAAGCGTGTATCCATCTAAAATTACAATTTTCATAAGTCGTTCTTTTGTTTGCTGGTAAGCGTATTTCTCAGAAACCATATCTGGGTTCCTGAACACTTCTTTACTAAGGTATCTATTTAACTAAGTTCAACGCAAACTAGAGCGCAGCCCATGCTGCATTTAACGTCCGCTTGGCGTTGGCAATTACGATATCGGGATCTTCGTCGGCGAATGGCTTGATCTCGAAACTCACCACAGGTGGCTCTGCTGTGTTCAGAAAGCCAATATCCAGCAATACCCGTAGGTAATCGATCACTTGTGCAACATCGTTTTCACCGTTTGGAAAGCCAAATCGTGGATGGACATCACCATATGCCGGCATCTCCGGGCTTTTTACCACGCAATTTCCAATATGAGCATGTACAATGTACTCCTTAACAGGCAATAAGGAATCTTCAATGGTTTCATGGATCAATGGGATGTGACTCAGGTCGACCATCAACCCGAAATTGGCATAGTGTGCACGGATTTCCTTGGCGTACCGCAAAGCAAAGGCCGCAGGGCCAATCAGACTTTTCTTGTCCACATCATAGTCGAACACTTCCAGTGCAATCTTCATATTTCCTCTTTCGGCTGCGTACGCACAGATTTCCAGGGTCGACTTAACCAGGGCCTGGTAAGCCTCCTCAGATTGTGCCACCGGATAGGTTCCGCTCAGGAACGCAAAACTCGTCGCGCCGATTTCATACGCTTCATCCAGACCGGCTTTCACATTGGCCAAAGCCTCCTGGCGGCGTTCTTCATTCAGATCATTCAAATTCAGACCTGAAGTGAGCAGTCTGGGTTGTGCACCGTAGGCGACGGTCATGTGCGATGTCTGTAGCATCTGCTTCACTTGCTGACGTGCTGCGTCATCCTTTATGGTTGTAATCTCAATGGCGGTAAAATACTCATCTATCGCCAGCTTTCGTATGGTTTCTACGATTGGTCCCTCGCCTTTAATGGTTGTCGGATAGGCCATAAAGTGGACCAGCCCGACCTTCATGTACTTGTGCAGTGATTCGTTCATATAAGTTTCTGGTGTTTTTTTTAAATTAATGCTTCCGCCTTAAGTCTTCTCTGCCTCCCCGTGAACAGGATAAAGCCTGCAAGGATCAGGAGGACTCCAGCGAGGCCCAGCAAATAAGCATAACCTTTAGACAGATCGTCTACAGCCGTTGTGATGGCCGCCACCTGCATCTGGTATTCCGGGATTAGCCAGGTAAACACGTACGCCTGTGCAAGCACAATACAACAGATGCATACCAGCAGGATAAAGCTGTGCTTAACGGTAAAGCGGAACAACTCAGACTCCCTCCCGATCAGATTTCCCGCCGCAGCGGCAACAGCAATAGACTGCGGAGATATCATTTTACCCACAACACCCCCGGAAACGTTTGCTGCCACAGTGATCACGGGATCAATCCCGATAGAGGTTGCCGTAGCACCCTGAAGCTTCGCAAATAGTGCGTTGGCGGAAGTATCCGAACCGGTGATAAACACCCCGAGCCATCCCAGTACCGGTGCGAAGAATGGGAATAAAAAGCCCGTATTCGCCAGCGCAGCAGCCATGGTTATCGTAATACCGGAATCGTTTACCAGGTATGCAAATCCAAGAATGGAAGCGATGGTGATAATTGGAAAAACAAGCTGCTTTAATGTAGCCAGGAAGATCCTCAACCCGTCACTGAACTTCAATCCGATCAGTGGCAATGCGATGAGTGCTGAGGCCAGTATCGCCGTTCCCGATGCACTTAAATAATTGAACTTGAAAATGTGGGGAATAAGCTTGCCATTCGAATCTGTGATCACATTGTGAATTCCGGGAAATTCAAACTGGATCAGGCCGACCGAATTCAGAACATCCTTTATGGGCTGCAGACCCCATGCGATGATCATGATCGTTAACAACAGAAAGGGCGACCAGGCTCTGATGATCTGTCCGGTGGTATACTGGTCCCGCACAATAATACTTGGCGGCGCTTCATTCTCAAATCTCCAGATTTGCTTCGGTTTCCAGAATTTCAGAAAGATAATGAGCGAGACTATGGAACCTACTCCAGCAATGACATCGGGCAGCGCCGGCCCGATAAAATTTGAAGATAACCATTGCAGGAGCGCAAATGAAAACCCGGATACCATGATTGCAGGCAATACACTCCTGGCACTTTTAAATCCGCTCATCAGCACCACCAGATAAAAGGGCAGTATGGCGGATAATACGGGTAAGGTCCGTCCAACCATCTGTGATATGGCCATTTCTGGGATCCCTGAAACCTGTGAGGCCACTGTAATCGGAATGCCAACAGCCCCGAATGCCACGGGTGCCGTATTCGCGATCAGACAAATTCCCGCCGCATACAACGGGTTAAAACCGAGCCCCACAAGCATGGCCGCCGTGATGGCAACCGGTGCCCCGAAGCCTGCAGTACCTTCCAGAAAAGAACCAAATGAAAAGGCAATCAGCAGCGCCTGAAGTCTTCTGTCACCGGTGATGGACGCCATAAAGTGCTTGATGACCTCAAACTGCCCGCTTTCCACCGTTATATTAAATAGAAATAAAGCAGTAATGACAATCCAGCAGATCGGGAACAAGCCATACAATGCCCCGTTCGCAGTAGAAAGCAGCGCCAGTTGTGCAGGCATCCCATAAACAGTAATGGCGATCACGATAGCCATTGTGGTGGCGAGCAGGCTGGCTTTATACCCTTTCATTTTCTTGATGATCAACGCCCAGAAAATGAAGATGATGGGCAATACGGCAATGAGCGCCGACAAGAAAATGTTGTTAAATGGATCTATAATTTGTGTCCAGTTCATATGTATATAGAAAAGCTAAATGATGATACAATAGGTTAAGCAAGGTCAAGTGCAACGATCTCATGATCCAGTATACTAAAGGCGTTCAAAGTAATGAAGCCATCCTTATTCTCGAATTGCGGCTTTGTTCCACCCATCAGCAAATGCACATTGGTGACTCTGGTATTTTCCGGAATCTTGATGCGAACTTTCGCCTCGATTGGAAACAGCTCTCTAACCGGCCCTTTCATCATCATTGGGTTGGTCAGGTTGACCACATGAACGGTCATGGAATCTTTTTGGCGCCATACGGCGACATCAACAACGCCTTTTGTTTGTACATCTGCAATGGAAGTCTCATTCAGTGCCCAGCGCAGGGTATTGCGTATCAGCTTCCCATGATCGGTACTTTGTATCTGCCAAAAGGAGCGGTCCAGATCACCTGGGAAATAAGCAATTCTTCCTTTGCCCGAATCCGAAAGGTACAACTCCCGGGTAGTGGTCTCTTCAATGCGGGGATACACATCTTCCATCGGCAGGTCCGGATAGGTTGGGATCAAAGTTACCGGGCTCGGAAAGTCTCTTTTTGGCGTTACTTTCACGCGGTGTATGGAATTGATTACCTTATAGGCATCCTCCAGACCTTCAACCACAGGATGAAATTTCTTTGTACCGGCATCAGCCTTCAACCTTAGATAGCTATTCTTCATCGGCCCTTCCACGCCATTGTCAAATGAAACACCCAGCACATCCGCCAGACCAAAGTTGGACCGCGAGCGGCCCTCTTCGTCATATAGCGAGGTTTCGAAGGTGGCCACGATGCTCCCACCAGCATCTGCGAAGGCCTTCAGCTGCGCACACTGCGCGTCAGAAAGGGCCGCAATGTTCGGCAACACCAGCAACTTGAATGCTTTTAAATGCTCGGCGTCAAGCTTCCTGTCGTTCACCATTTCAAAAGGTATTCTTTCCTCTACCAGGGCATGATACATGCCCATGGCATGGTCACCACTCGCTTTCTGCCATGCCTTCCCACCGTACTTGCGGTTGGTCTGTTCGGAATATACCATGGCTACCCGTGCCATCGGTGCCGTGTTTCTTAAATAACGTTCATTTTTGTAATAGGACTGGTACATGCTGGCCACCGCATTCATCCAGCGCTTGTCGTGAATCACCGCCCCGAACTTCACAAAGCAGGGCTGCATACCATTGGCAACACCTTCGGCCACCCAAAGGCAGGTCTCTGCATCATTCTGCACGGAATCCTTCCAGCGGTATTCTTCTTCAATACCTACACTGAATATGCCCACCAGCGGCTTCATCCCCAGTCCTGCACGGAGCTCTTTTGCCCCCATTGCATTTACCCACGGGGGGACAGCACCCTGCCTGGTTTGCTGATCGGCAAAAAAGAAGTCCGCATATTTTCCTGCTTCCAGCTTATCTGGAAACCCATTTGGGATAAAGCGTGCGGAACTGCGTTGCTTTCGGATCTGCTTATCCCATAAAAACCAAAGTTCTTTTAAGCGCGCGGTACTCCATTCATTCCACTTGATGTAGGTTGGATCGAGTCGCTCCGTCGAACGCGGAAGTTCAAGTCCGTATGCCGCCTTGAAATTGCGCGTGCAATGTTCACAATAACAGACCCCCTGCCCGTGCCAACGGTTGGCGAATATCGCGTCGGGCATGTACCTGTCCATGATTTCCGTATTTATCTTGCTCATGAACTCGAAATTGTATGGCCCCCAGGCGCAGGTTACCCACAGGTCCGGATTCGACCAATGCCGCCGTTTCTGTCCATCTGCAGTAACGGAAATGTAATCCGGGTGGGCATCAAACATATCCTGACGCGTCGCATGCGGATCCGTCCGGAGAATGATTGACATGTTCATTTTACGACATCCCTTTACCAGGTATCCCAACGGATCCGAGTCCGCAAGCCAGTTGCTCCTGTGGTGGAGCGGGACCTTAGTTGGATAAAACGCGGCTACTCCGCCGGCGCTAAGCAGCGCCCCGTCGGCATGTATACGCTTAAAGTAGTCCAGCCAGAAATCCGGGTCATAACGTCCCGGATCATTTTCTACAAAAGCAAGCTGTGCCCAGCGCTTTGACTTATCGAACCAGGGCTCCTCTGCAGGAGTAATGAAATTGGCAAACGCGGACGTTCCACCCATGGCAATAACGCCGCCAACAACTGATGTGCTCTTGATAAATTGTTTCCTATTCATTCTAAAAGATTATGCGCATAATTGAAATTGGTCCGGAGAATTGTGCTTTGGAGATCTGATGGTACCCTGTCACTTTCCCTTCCTAACCATTCTATCATTCAAAAACAGCAAATCTTAAGTACTGAAGCAGCTACAATCCTGCACCAATGGAATTCAAATTCTATGGCAAACCTGCCCTCTTTCTCCTACTGAAACCAAATCCTGCGGACAAACTTACCGCAGCATAAATCACGAAAAAATGGGAATCAAGACGATAAACCCACCGCATACAGCTTCTATTTGGTTGTTAAATGCTTAAGCTCCGAAGATCACTCGTCATCTTGAAACCCGGCCACTTTCTTTATCGAAAAGATTGTAAGCCTGTGCATCTGATACCTAAGTTATAATAATTTTGAAACTTTGGACAGCAGCGGACGAACTTTTTGCACGGATCCCGGAAGATAATGTCAAAATCACCGACGAACGCCGGATTTTCCCCGACCAACGCAGAAGAGGAACCATTTTAAGAGAAAGTGCCCCCTGGATGTTGTTCATCTACAATAAAATGAGCTTCGTCTAAAAGATTTTAACAGATTATTCGTAATCGTTCTATTTGTTTCAATAAAACGAATCAATTATGAAACGCCTATCGAATATCTCGCCATTTATCCTTCTACTTGTTCCAATTTTCGTCATGATGCTGCTTACCTTCAGCAGCACTGCAGAAGCAGGCATGCAGAATGAAACCGCATTAAAGACGACCAGCAATTCGTGGATAAAATCAGTAACCGCATTGATTAAATAACGAATGCCTGTTTACCTATACACTATTGGAGCGCTCAGCTCCAGGGACAGCGCACTTCTGCAGGCGAAAAACATTTTTTGTCATCTTTAAGCACTTTTTCGCATGAGTTTACGCGGTGATCGCATTTATAAGATTTATGTAAACCAATGGGCATAAGAATTGTAGGACCGAAATCATGCTTTCGGAATAATTTAACATCAGAATTAAGCATACAATACCAGCCTTCGCCAGGCTCGATTATATATATACTTCAAAAAAGAATTAAGATAGTTTTTTAGTTTTAGTTAGTTTAGTTTGGGTGGTTATCTAAAAATAGCCGCCTTTTTTTGTGTTCTTTTCTGAACGAATCCCAGGGATCACTCCGCCCCCTCATGTACTTTATGCACCAGCGGTTTTCAAATAAGTTTTGAAAACTAAATATTTAGTTATAGCTTTAGGTAAGCAAGCTTGCAGGTACAACTTAAAAATGACGACTTATGGAAATCAAGGATTTAACAAAAGCAGAAGAGCAGATCATGCAGATCGTCTGGCAATTGGAAAAGTGCTTCGTAAAAGAAGTTATGGATCACCTGCCGGAACCCATCCCTGCATACAACACCGTGTCAACCATCATCCGCATCCTGGAGGTAAAAGGATTCATTGGACACGAGGCCATCGGCAAATCTCATCAGTATTATCCCCTGATCAGCAAAGAGGATTACAAGCGACATGCAACGGAGAAACTTTTGGGCAACTACTTCGGGAACTCCGTGGAAAGCATGTTTTCTTTCTTTGTAAAAGAGGAAAAGCTGGACTTAAGTGATGTTGATGAAATTCTAAAAATGATCAACAAGATTAAAAATAAACCAAAATGAGCGCCGCACATTACTTCCTGCAAGTCAATATCTACTTAATTGTATTTTATGGCTTCTATAGGCTCCTATTGGATAGCGAGACCTATTTCACCGGCAACCGTGCCTATCTGCTTTGTGCCGCCATGGCCTCCTTCGGGATTACTTTCATCCATTTGGATTGGTTCAGCGGCCAGCAGGTTGCCCAACGCATTTCTTTGAATGTTTCGGAACTTTACCTGGTTGGAGAACGGGCTGACAATAACGCGGCAGCCGTCGACTGGGGATACTGGCTAACGCTAATCTATCTGACTGGAACGATAGTTTTCCTTTTTAGATTTCTCTTCAAGCTATTTTCGCTCGGCAGGCTGACGCGGAATACCCCGGCAGGCGCAGCATTCTCCTTTTTCAGAAAAGTGTCCATCGACCCGGAACTTCCACAGCAAGCCGTAATTCGCCGGCATGAGGAAATTCATGTTCGGCAGCTGCACTCCTTAGATGTTCTATTATTCGAGCTGATGGGCATCATCCTCTGGATCAATCCGGTGATCTACCTTTACCAGCGTACGATCAGGGACATCCATGAGTATTTGGCGGATGCCGAAGCTGCAAATGTACGGGGCGACAGGCAGGAATATGCATTACTGCTCCTAAGCAAGGCTTTCCAGGTGGATTCAAACACGTTAACGAACAGTTTCTTCAAACAATCAACCCTCAAAAAACGAATTCTCATGTTAAGAACAATCAAAAAAGACCGCGATCCTGAAATATGGACTAATTCTTCCTGTATTTGGAATGATGTTGCTGCTATCATCGGCTACCGTACGTCAAAATGAACAATTGAAATTTGTGGCGACAACCGTTCTGACGGGCGAGCAGTTCAAGGCAGTCGAAGAATCCGTCCGGTATAAACCAGGATCCTCGTTAGCAGATGCACAAGCCGGTACCCTAACGGATTCCACCCCACCCAGCTTTCCCGGAGGCATGAAGGCTTTTTACGAATATCTTGGACGCACAATCAGATATCCGGCGGAAGCCAGAAAGCAAAACATTCAGGGGAAAGTTTACCTGACTTTCACGGTAGAAAAAGATGGAACCCTGACGGAAATAGCGGTAAAGAAAAGATTGGGCGGCGGAACAGACGAAGAAGCGATGAGGGTACTCCGGGAGTCGCCAAAATGGATCCCTGGAACCCGCGACAACAAACCTGTACGTGTAAAATATGACATGCCACTCAGCTTCAGCCTGTCTGAAACACAGAAAGGAAATCAGAACGTAGCGCAGAATGGAAACCAAAACGTCAGGCAGCAGATCACCACGGAAGTCACCTCCCTCAAAGGTAAGTCGGGCGCCACTTTTGAGGCTTTAACATTCTCTACCAGATCATCACTTGCAGACCAAACTGAGGAGAACATTGCCTATTCCATTGACGGTGCCCCGGTGACCACTGCGGAATTCAAGGCACTTGATGCAAAAACGATCAAAAGTATCGACGTACATAAGGCCCCCGCAGGAACTACTGTACGTGGCTACACGGCGACAGTGGCCGTGAAAACCGAGCCATTGCAGATTGAAATTATCCCCACCAAATAGCCTAAAGTGGAGCAGGTATAAAAACCGAAACCCCTGCCTTTTGGGCAGGGGTTTCTTGGTATCACTAAACCTTGTCTCGATC
>JARKUW010000282.1 GCA_029851965.1 Bacteroidota bacterium
ATGAACTGCCCATTCTGACACTCGGTGTAAAAAGCCTTTCGAAATATCTGCTAAAGTTCTTAAAATTCAGGAAGCTCAATCAGGTTGTGCTGGTTGGAAACTCTCTGGGCGGGCATGTTGGCCTTGCCTTTACTGTTGCACACCAGCCTTTTGTAAAGGCTTTGGTATTGACCGGAAGTTCCGGATTATATGAAAATGCTTTTGGAGGTTCTTTTCCCAGAAGGGAAAGTTATGAGTACATCAGAGAGAAAGTAGCGTATACTTTCTATGATCCGGCAATCGCGACTATGGAACTCGTAGCTGAAGTTTTTAAGTCTGTAAACGACCGCTCCCGTGTCATTCGTATTCTGGCTTTAGCAAAGTCTGCCATTCGTCATAACATGTCTAAAGAAATCCCGAAGATCACAATACCCGTATCTTTGATCTGGGGAAAACAGGATAAAGTAACGCCGCCGGAGGTGGCAACAGAGTTTCATCAGTTGTTGCCCAACTCAGAGCTGAACTGGGTGGACCTTTGCGGACATGCTCCGATGATGGAACGACCCGCAGAATTCAACGAATACCTCGACAAGTTTTTAAACAGAATTTTATTAAAGTAAATGGTAGCTTCAGAACTCATATCAAATTCAATAACTCCCCTGAAAACTTCTGATTCAGTTCAGCAGGCTATGGGCAGAATGAACGAGTTCAAACTGTTTCAATTGCCGATCGTAAATGAAGGTCAGTTCCTTGGTCTCCTCGATGAGGATGATGTGCATGAAGTCGGAGACACAGAGACCCAGATCGGCAGCTTATCACTTAAAGTGCTTAACCCATTCGTTTTTCAGGATGCCCATGTATATGATGTGATCCGCCTGTTCAATCAGTTGCAGCTGTCTATCGTTCCTGTTCTGGATTACAAGAAAAACTACCTGGGTATCATTTCCATCCACAGCGTGCTCGAATATGCTTCAGAGATCTTTTCGGTTAAGGAACCTGGCGGCATCATTGTGCTGGAAATCAGCAACCGCAACAATTCCCTGTCACACATGGCGCAGATCGTAGAGGCAGACAATGCGCAGATCCTTTCTTCTTATGTCCAATCCTTTCCGGATTCTACAAAGCTCGAAGTAACCCTCAAGTTAAATAAAACAGAATTATCAGGGATCAGGTCTTCTTTTGAAAGATATGATTATGAAGTTAAAGCAGTCTTTAACAGCACAACGGCAGATGACGGAACGGCAGACCGGTACAATTCTTTGATGAACTACTTAAACGTTTAAAGGTCTAGATGAGAATTGCAATCTACGGAAGAGAATTTAACAATACAGTTTTACCCTATGTGCAGGAGGTATTTGATGCGCTCAACTTCTATAACATTGAAACACTGATCTATCAGAAGTACCACGACTTCATCAATGATAAGGTAAAACTATACCCCAACATCAAAATCTTTGCGAACCATACCGAACTGGTTAACAACACCGATGTGCTGATTAGCCTTGGAGGAGACGGTACGCTGCTGGATACGCTGGCGCTGGTTTGCAATTCCGGCATTCCGGTCATCGGAATCAACTTCGGCAGGCTTGGATTTCTGGCCAGTATCAACAAGGATGAGATCAGGAACGCGATAGAAGCCTTGATGAACAACAATTATACCCTTGATAAGCGAAGTTTGTTGAGCATCACCTCCAAACATCCGCTGTTTGGTGACCAGAACTTTGCGCTGAACGATTTTACCATCCACCGCCGGGACAACTCCGCAATGATGATCATTCATGCGTTTATGAACGATGAATTCATCAATTCCTACTGGGCGGACGGATTGCTCATTGCTACCCCTACAGGTTCTACCGCTTACTCCCTGAGCTGCGGTGGCCCGATTATACTGCCAAGTGCGCAGAACTTTGTGATTACACCTATTGCACCGCATAATTTGAATGTCAGGCCCTTGATTGTTCCCGACGATGCGATTTTAACGTTTAAAGTCGAGGCGAGGAGTGCGAAATTCCTGATCTCCTGTGACTCCAGGACAGAAACCGTAGACAGATCGGTGAAGATTACCCTGAAGAAAGCGGATTTCCACGTGAATCTGATCCGCCTGGACACAGAAACCTATTTGACTACATTGAGAAATAAATTACTTTGGGGCATTGATACGCGAAATTATTAAGATGAAGTTTACAAAAAAGTCGCTCCAGATTTGTCTGGGATTGTTGCTCAGCAGCATGACTATCCACGCCCAAACCTGGGAAGTTGGTGGAAATATAGGCGCTTCCGGCTATATGGGAGATTTAAATCCAAATAACCCCCTGAAGCCGAGTGGCATTGCTGCCGGCGTTTTCGTTAAACACAATTTCGATCCTTACTGGGGACTTGGACTGCATTATACCCACGGACAGATCACCGCAAACGACGCGAAATCTAAGAGCGCCGACTTCCGGAACAGAAACCTGAACTTCGATACGCAACTGGAAGAGGTTGCGGTACAGCTGGACTTCAATTTTCTGGAGTATTTTTCTGGCGGCGGGAGGAAAAACTTTACGCCCTATATCTTTACCGGAGTGGCCGGCGTGATCTTTAGGCCTACGGCGACCTACGTGATCGAGAGTAATGGCGCGGAAAGAGCTGTGACTTACCAGACCTATCAATATCAGACCGAAGGGCAACAATACCGCTACAGAACCTATACGCTAGCCATTCCATATGGTGCCGGTATGCGTTTTCACCTGACACAAAACTGGAGTCTAATGTCGGAAATTGGCTACAGAACGGCGTTTACAGATTACCTGGATGATGTGAGTGGCAGCTATCCAAACCGTGACGACATGGAGAAGTATGCGCCGAACGTGGGAACCAGCATGAATCTTTCACATGGATTTACGACTGAAAAGACGCCGGGTACCCAGCGTGGTGATTTCCGCAAACGAGACACCTACATGTTTTTGAAATTCGGCATCAGCTACACCTTCTCCAGCGAGAAGTGTTTCATCTTTTAGCAGGCATAATTTGCAGTCTCCATTCCACTTCTTTCCGCCATTTTTCTGCATTTTATTGACCCCGCTTTGCTGACTTAGGAACAGCAGGGCAGGGGCTTACTTTTCCTTTGTTTTACCTGGGAATTCAGCAGGCTGTTACCTGCGTACTGACGGGTTCAGATCTGCCTTAGTTCCGGTTTAGCTTTGCGCTACCTGGAGGTAAAGGAAAGGTAAGGAGGAGGTAAGGAAAAGGTAGCGCGGAGCTAAGTCAGGACCAAACGTTTTAGACGGTTTTTTCTTTACTACTGAGGCCTGTCTGAAACTGAAAAAACTTTACCCCTGAGGCCAGATTTCAGCAGATCCAGCTGAACATCAGAACTTCATTTTTACTGAATTTTCCTGGTCCGTACGGCTGATCAAACTCGCTGATGCTGAACGGGAATTGGCCTCCTGAGGGACGACAATTCCACGGGCGCCTCAAAAGGATAAGAATCAAATATCCATTTGGATACTATAGGCATACTTCATACCTTTGTGATCCAAAATCGGTTTAGGATTTTTGGTACTTCGCTATATAGATTAATGGGATTTAAAGAACAAATTGACTTATCAAAGTTGCCGGAGCACATCGCCATCATTATGGATGGCAATGGACGTTGGGCTAAGAATCAGGGTAAATTCCGTGCTTCCGGTCATGAAAGTGGGGTGTTGTCCTTGAAGGAGATCATGGAGAGCTGTGTGGAGATCGGCGTTAAGTATCTGACTGTTTATGCATTCTCTACCGAAAACTGGAGCCGGCCGACAGAGGAGGTCAATTTTCTGATGGAGCTGCTCATCTCAACGATCAACCAGGAAACCGAAACATTGACCAAAAATAACATCCGGCTGAATGCCATCGGCAACATCAAGTCGCTGCCACAGAAATGCATTGATGATCTGGATAGTGCAATGCAGAAAACCGCAGGCAACACAAGCTGTACATTAACCCTTGCCCTGAGTTATAGCGCGAAATGGGAAATTGCAGATGCTGCACGCAAACTTGCGCAGCAGGTAAAGGAGGGTACCCTGGATTTGGCGGATGTCAATGAAGAGACCTTTTCTGCCCAGTTAAACACCGTAGGCATGCCCGATCCGGAACTGATGATCAGGACCAGCGGAGAGCACCGCATAAGTAATTTTCTGCTTTGGCAGATGGCTTATACGGAGTTGTATTTTACAGAAACACTATGGCCAGACTTCCGCTCTGAGAACCTTTACGAGGCTATTGTGGATTACCAAAAGCGCGAACGCCGCTTCGGAAAAATTAGTGAGCAACTGAACTAATTTTACTTTTAACACTTTTTAACATGTGTATAAATTAACTTAGCATCGTTTTTTAGATTTAAATGAAAAGAATATACCAACTTATATTATTGTTATTGATTGGGTTACCGTCAATGGCACAGATCACCCGTCCACCTTCCAATCAAGCCGCACCTTCCTTAAAAGTCAATGGTACCCAGCTGGATTATTTCAATCCAAAAGAGTACATCATTGGTGGTACTACCTTAACAGGAACGAAATATCTGGATAAAGAAGTTATCATCACCTTGTCTAAATTAATTAAAGGCGAGCGCGTAACACTTCCAGGTGAAGCAACTGCCAATGCCATTAAAACGCTTTGGTCAAATGGTTTGTTTGACGATGTTAAAATTAATATCACCAAACTGGAAGAGGATAGCGTGTTCTTTGATATTGAGGTGGTGGAGCGTCCCCGCTTAAGTTCATTTGAGCTGACCGGCGTGAGCAAATCGCAAAGAACAGACCTTCTGGAGAAACTGAATGCAAAATCGGGCAAGTCGATCATTAACGACAACCTGTACAACAGTACCACAACGACGGTTAAGAGATTCCTTTCTGATAAGGGATACTTTTTTACGAATGTGGAATACAAAACAAAGCCTGATCCGAATGCAGAGAACAGTGTGATCCTGCAGGTCATGATTGACAAAGGAAATAAGGTGAAGGTGCGTAAGATCAACTTTACCGGGAATAAAGAATTTAAAGCAAAAAGACTGCGTAAGTTCCTGAAAAAGACTCATCAGCAGGCTTTCTACAAGATCTTCGGTTCCGGGAAGTTCAACAAAGACAAATACGAAGAGGATAAACTTGCCCTTGTAGAGAAAATGCAGGACAAAGGTTTCCGCGATGCGGCGATCCTGAGAGACAGCGTTTATCAATACAACAAGAAATCGGTAGCCATTGACATCGACATCTTCGAAGGCCGTAAATACTACTTCGGTAACATTACCTGGTCGGGAAATGCGAAATACAGTACCGTGTTTCTGGAGAAAGTACTGGCGATTGAGAAAGGAAACATCTTTAGTGAGCAGAAGCTTGAGAAGAAACTAAGAGGCGATGGCCAGAGTGATGACGTTTCCAGCGTGTACCTGAATGATGGATACCTGACGTTTAACGTAGATCCGGTGCAGACAAAAATTTACGGTGATACCGTAGACCTGGAATTGCGCATCTATGAAGGACCTCAGTATACCAACAACAGAATCACCGTTAAAGGAAATACGATCACCAACGACCGTGTGGTATTGCGTGAGGTTCGTACCAAACCCGGCGACAAGTTCTCGAAAGAGCAATTGATCCGTACAGTAAGGGAAATCGGACAGCTTGGAAACTTTGATGAGTCGAAGACCGTTCCTACACCTAAGCCGAACCCTGCAGATGGTACGGTAGATATCGAGTATGCAGTGGAAGAAAAACCTTCCGATCAGATCGAGCTTTCAGGTGGTTTTGGTGGTGGCCGTGTAATTGGTACATTGGGTTTAACCTTTAACAACTTTTCACTAAGAAACATATTCAATCCAAGTGCCTACAGACCGTTGCCTAAGGGAGACGGACAGAAGCTGAGCTTACGTGGACAGACCAACGGATCGTTCTACAACTCGTACAGCTTCTCTTTCTCTGAGCCATGGTTGGGTGGAAAGAAACCGGTAAGTTTCGGTTTAAGTGCATTTACATCATCACAGAAATATCCAACGTCTGTAGATGGGATCACGAAGAGCGGAAACCAGGGAATTCGTTTGAACGGCTTAACCGTAAGTCTGGGTAGAAGGTTGAACTGGCCGGATAACTATTTCCAGCTTACACACTCGATCAACGTGAACCAGTACATCCTGGAGAACTATCCTGGATATTTGTTCAGCACGGGTACATCTTACAACTTCAACTTAACTCAGGAACTAAGCAGGGATTCCAGGGACTCCCCAATTTTCCCGACAGGAGGTTCTTATTTCAGATTTACCATTCAGGCTACGCCGCCATATTCATTGTTTAACAACACGAATTACGCAACAGCATCCGATAAAGAACGTTATAAGTTCACGGAGTACCACAAGTGGAAATTTGAGTCACAGTGGTTCCAAAGGGTTACCGGTAAATTGGTATTCAAAGCACAGGCACAATTTGGTTTCCTTGGAACATACAACTCGGCAACCGGACAGTCGGCATTTGAGCGCTTTAAGCTGGGTGGAGACGGAATGCAGGGATTTGACTTCCTTCAGGGATCAGAGCTTATCGCGATGCGTGGTTACTCGAACAACTCGGTTATCCCGGTAGGATCGAACCCGACGATTGCACAAAGTTCAGGTAGTCCGATCTTCAACAAATACGTGTTGGAACTGAGATATCCAGTTATCGCGTCACAGTCGGCAACGGCCTTTTTGGTAACTTTTGCAGAAGGTGGTAACACCTGGGATAAGTTTAGCAACTTTAATCCGTTTAACATTAGGCGATCCGTTGGTATTGGTGCCAAGATATTTTTACCGATATTTGGATTGCTTGGAATTGACTATGGTTACGGATTCGATCAGATTCCGGGATTACCAGAGGCCAACAAAGGTCAGTTCCATTTTAGTATTGCACAACAATTGGGAGGATTTAACTAGAGATTATGAAAAAGTTTATTTTAATAGGCTTATTGTTTTTCACAGGACTGGGTGCCTATGCACAGAAGTTCGCTTATGTGGATTCAGAATATATACTACAACACATGCCGGAATACAAGTCGGCACAAACACAGTTGGAGACGCTTTCACAGCAATGGCAGAAGCAAGTGGACAACAACTTTGCGGAGCTCGACAAGATGTATAAAGCCTATCAGGCAGATCAGGTTTTGCTGACAGACGATATGCGGAAGAAACGTGAAAACGATATCATTGAAAAAGAGAAAGCGGCCAAAGATTTCCAGCGTCAGAAGTTTGCACCAGACGGAGAGCTTTTCCAATCACGCGCCAAGCTGCTGAAGCCCGTACAGGAGAAAGTCTCTAAGGTGATATCGGACTACGCAAAGGGGAAAATGCTGGACTTCATCTTTGATAAAGGAAGCGAAGCGATGATGATCTACTCGAGCCCGAACTTTGATGTCAGCAATGATATCATTACCAGACTTGGATACAAACCAGGAACAATCGTAAAATAGAACCCAGAATAAATAAACAACAAAAAGAAAAATAGAATGAGAAAGTTAATTAACGTATTCTTTGTAGCAGCCGGACTTATGCTTTCTGCTAACATTGCGAATGCACAACAAAAGATCGGACATCTGAATTCAGAAGCAATTTTTGCGGTAATGCCAGAAGCTAAATCTGCTCAGGCAACTTTAGAAGCTTACAACAAAACCAAAACTGGTGAGATCGAAAAAATGCAACAAGAATATCAAACGAAATATTCTGCAGCAGTTGCAAAACAAAAAACTTTGAGCGAAGCGAATAAAGAAGCTGTGACCAAAGAACTACAGGCAGCAAGCGATGAGCTTCAGGATCTGGACAGAAGAATTAAAGATGCTGGTGTAAAAGCACAGCAAGAATTTGCACAAAAACAAGGTGACTTATTTGTACCCATTAACCAAAAATTTGAAACTGCCGTTAAAGCAGTAGCTAAAGAAAAAGGTTTGGCGTATGTATTTGACATCGCAGCACAACAAAACGGAAACAACTTGTTGTTTTCTGATGGTGGCGATGACATCACTGCATTGGTAAGAACAAAGTTGGGTATCGCTGCAAACGCAGTACCTACTCCAGCACCGACAGCAGCTCCGGCAGCAAAGAAATAATTCAGTAAAATAATTTAAATTGCGGAACCAGGTTATGTAACCCGGTTCCGCTTTTTTTTGCATCCATGGGAAAGAATTCAATCGGCGTATTTGACTCCGGCTACGGCGGGCTAACGGTCTTTAAATCGATTGCGGAGCAGCTGCCTGAGTACGATTACATTTATATGGGCGACAATGCCCGGACACCCTATGGGGATCATTCCTTCGATACCGTATATCAGTACACCTTGGAATGCGTAGAGTGGCTGTTTGCCCAGGGCTGCCCATTGGTTATCCTGGCCTGTAATACGGCCTCTGCGAAGGCGCTCAGGAGCATTCAGCAGAATGTCCTGCCGGAGAAGTATCCCAACCACCGGGTACTCGGTGTGATCCGGCCGACCGCCGAAGTGATACAGTCCTATACAAAGACGAACAAGGTTGGCGTATTGGGTACCCGGGGAACGGTAAATTCGGAGTCCTACAAGCTCGAGATCAATAAGCTATTTCCGGACATCGAAGTATCCCAGCAGAGCTGCCCGATGTGGGTACCTTTGATCGAGAACAATGAGCATCTGGGTGAAGGGGCAGACTACTTTGTGAAGAAGTACATCGATGCCCTCCGGGCGAAGTCGGGGGATATAGATTGCATTCTGCTTGCCTGTACCCATTATCCCTTGCTTATTCCCAAGATCAGGAAGTTTGTGCCGGAAGGCGTTAACCTGGTTGTCCAGGGCGATATTGTGGCGAAGAGCTTAACCACATATCTGCAAAACCATCCGGAGATGGCATCGAGGATAAACAGATCCGGGGCGAGGCGCTTCTACACTTCGGGGGATCCAAACGTGTTCAATGAACAGGCATCTATCTTCTTCGGAAATACCGTAGTTTCCACACAAACCCCAGACGTGCTGCGTTAATCTGATTTACGTCAGGAATTTCAAAAGATGCTAATCTTTCTAGGTTCTGATTGATATTAGGCGTAAATTTGCCGCTCAAACATCAAAAATGAGCGACCAGATTAAACACGAGTGCGGCATCGCCTTTATTCGTCTTTTAAAACCTCTATCTTTTTACCAGGAAAAATACGGTACAGCGCTTTACGGACTAAACAAGCTATACCTGTTGATGGAAAAGCAACACAACCGGGGTCAGGATGGTGCCGGGATTGCCACGATCAAGCTTGACGTAAAGCCAGGTCATCGCTACATCAGCAGATACCGGTCCATGGCTCAGAATGCAGTTTCGGATATTTTTGGTTATGTACAGAACAAGTTTGTACGCATTCAGAATGAGACGCCTGAGTTAATGCAGGATGCGGAATGGCTAAAAGCCAATGTGAGTTTTATCGGTGAAGTATTGCTTGGCCATTTGCGCTACGGTACCCACGGGCAGAACAGCATTGAGAACTGCCACCCGTTTTTGCGCCAGAACAACTGGATGACCAGAAATTTGGTGATTGCAGGGAACTTCAACATGACCAATGTTGATGAATTGCTGGAGCAGCTGTATGAATTGGGTCAGCATCCCAAAGAGCAGGCCGATACGGTTACTGTTCTGGAGAAAATAGGTCACTTCCTGGATGATGAAAATCAAACACTATTTGACGAGTATAAAAAAGAGGGTCTGGACAACGTGCAGATCACGCACAAAATATCCGATGGACTGAACATCGGTCACATCCTTCGCCGTTCGGCAAAGACCTGGGATGGGGGATATGCGATCTCCGGAATTGTGGGGAACGGC
>JARKUW010000001.1 GCA_029851965.1 Bacteroidota bacterium
ACTATAGGGTCGATTTTTCGCTTCCCCCTCACGTCTGAAATCTAAAAACTATAGCTTAATACGCCGGAAACGTTTCTTGGTGAAATCCGGTCAATAAAGTTAGAGCGGTAAGCATCATATCCGACCTTATCAAAAATGTTGTTTACCAGCAAACGTACATTCAGGTGTTTTGTCACCGGGTAACCGAGCTGCACATTCACGATCGTATACGCTTTGTTGTACCATGGAGCTGTGTCCGGGTCAATGGCGTGATACTGCACACCCGGCTGCGTCCAGTCGTTGTATGGGCGCTCACCGAGATAATACACGCCGGCACCAATATTTAGGCCTTTAAGTGCATAGTTGGTAAAGGTATAGTTTGCATAAGCATTAAAAGTATGTTTAGGCGTATTGTTCGGCGCTGATCCCGGCACGAAGGTGGTGTGTTCCCGGTATTGGGCATCAATGTAGGAATACCCCGTTACCACTTCCAGATTGGATAGCAATTTACCGGTCAGCTCTACTTCAATACCCTGGCGTTCATCATTTCCGCCTTTGGCATAGTAACCCGTAGGCAAAACAATTCCGTTGTCATCTACCTCAAAGACTTCCAGGTTCATATCTTTATTGTTGATCTTGAAGAAGGTGAAGTTAAAACGCAGGCGGTCATTGAACCACTCCGATTTAATCCCTGCCTCAAACTGATCAATGCGCTCGGAACCCAGCGGATTTCCATCCAGATCTACCACCGAGGCAGATCTCGGATTGGTGCTGTTTGTGTAAGAGCCGAAAATGTTAAAGCCTGGCTTCAGGGTAAACATCATACCTGCAAGGGGATTCCAGAAGCTTGAAGTTACACTTTCCACGCCATCATCTTTGGTCTTGTTTGTGCTGTAGCGGACGCCGCCGTACGCCTTGGCCCATTTCGTGACCTGGATCACATCCTGTATGGTTACGCCAAAACGGTAGTCGTACGACTGGGTTTCGTTTGTCAATTCAAAACCGGGCAGGTTTCCGGGCAATGTGTTCGAAACCGTTGCAGGGTCCAGTACATTCACCTGGTCTACAGCGATTGAATTGTAGGTCGGCTGGTAAAGATCCAGGTAGCGGAAGTCGGCACCGACCTGGAAAGTGTGTGCTATTCTACCGGTTTGCACCTTTTCGCCAACCAGATCGAGCTGCACTACAGTATTCTTGTCCTCACGGGCCTGGTTGTGTGCAATGGAGCGGTTGTAGATGTTCACCTGGTCTATGTTGATGCCGGGGCCTTTTGCTGCGGCAAGACCAGTTCTTATAGCGTCATTGTCGTAGTTGGAATGAAAAACTGCGGCACGCAGGTATATTTTGTCGCTGAGGTCCTGCTTTAGCCTGGCGGTGTAGGTACTGTGTTTGGTGTCTGTGTTGTCGGATTCAAAGCCCAGAAATCTGTTTGATGGCAGGTCGTAGATCTGGTTTTGCTTGTTGGCGGGCGAAAGGTTTACTGTTCCGGCATCGATTGTTTGCTTTTCGTTAAAGTAGTCCATTTCAACGGTTAACGACGTCCTTGCGGATGGTCGCCATTCCAGTGAGGGGTTGATGTAAAAAGATTCATTGCCCATGTGATCGCGGAACTTTCCACCGTTTTCGTAGGCGCCATTCAGGCGGAAAGCCAGTGTCTGGGATTTATTCAGCACGCGCTGGACGTCAAAAGTTGGACGGATCAGATCCCAGCTGCCCGCACGTAGCGAGACATTTGCGGCGTCGACAAACTTAGGCGTCTTGGTTACAATATTTACGATACCACCGGGTCCACCAAGGTCTGTTGCTGCGCCCATCGTGATGGAACTCGCGCCTTTAAGCACCTGTATGCTTTCAACACCCTGCATATCGGTAGAAAAGCCCATCCCGCGGAAGTCGCTCATTACCCGTACACCGTTCTTGAGTGTCGGAATACCGCGAAAGCCGCGGGAAGAAATACTTTCGCGCACACCGCCGTAGGTGGCATAGGTATACACTCCGGGCACATTCCGGACGCCTTCTACAACGCTCAGGGCACCTTGCTGTTCGATAAGCTTGTTCGAAATAACCGAGATGCTTTGGATCTGCTCACTTGGTTTCAGGGGCAGCCTGGTAATAGCATCCAGCTTTTCGGGCTGCTTGTTGCTTGCACCGAAAACCTCTACTTCAGAGAGTGCATTAAGTTCAGGTTTGAGGCTAAAAGTGAAGGCACTACCCGCAGCTTTTACGTGTATTTCCTTACTCTCCATTATATAGCCCATCATGCGTACCTTGATCGTATGTTTTCCGGCAGGTACCTGTAAATCAAAGTTGCCCTCCTGGTCTGTTCTGGTCCGGAGACCCAGCTTTTCTATACTAATGTTTGCGGATGATAGCGGCGAGCCGTTCTCGCTCATCACCTTTCCTTTTACCGGAATGGTCTGTGCGCATAAAGTTTGAAGGAAAATGAAGTTTAACAATAAAAGTGCGTAGATTTTGGTCATTTTTATTTAGATCGATTCTAATTATCTCGCAAAAATAGAAAGCAATTTCGATTTAGCAAGTCTATTTAGAATTAATTTAAATAGTAGTGGTAAAAATGGCCCGTATTTCAGCCCCTCAGGAGCCGAGACTGGCTTTCAAGGCGGAGATCATTTTCTCCAGTACCTGGATCACCGCGAGGGTCGTGTTTTCATTTTTCTCGGAAAACCTTTTCTGCATGCTTTGTACCGAGGGCGTCTCTGTGCCGATGGTGCTGAAATGGTCCGCAAAGAATTGCAAAATGCGCTTTATGCCACCTTTATCTACCTGGAAGAAGTTCTCCCGTACAAGATATTGGAGGACGACAGACATTGACCGCATGTTCGCATTGATCCCCAGCTTTTCAATTTTGCCCATGATGTCCGGCTTCGATACTGTCGGTGCATCCACAGGCAATGCTGCAGGGTGCCCTGCAGAAAATTTCACCTCCCGGTAATTGAGTTCAGCAGAAAGGTAAGCCAGGATCATTTTCCGCAACGATGGCGTATTGGGTTCCAGTGCCACAGCAGGCTTTGGCATCAGGCTTTTCAGCTCTTTTATATACCAGCGCAGCTGTGCGCATTTGCGTTCCGGACTTTGTTCCTGCTTCAGCGCGGCAGCGATGTTGCCGGTGCAGTATTCGTAGAATGCCGGTTGGTTGAAGTTTAAAACCACGAGTTTATTAACCATCCGGATATCCCGGTTGCCGGTTCTGTTTGAAGACAGCAGTTCTGATAATGCGTCAATAAGACCCCGGTTGTACTGGAGCTGCTGATAGCTGGTGAATGTATCCTGTAGAAAGCGCTCCAGGTGATGGTTGATGATCTCCTGCAGCGCAGGGTCAATTTCCCTGCTTTTCATCTTCGCGCGCAGGACCAGGTGTTGCTGGCGGATCTCCTCCCGCCAGATGTGCAGGTGGTGGTCGGGTACAACGGTGTCAGGTTCCATATAGTCGTTGCCCGTACTTTCAATGTAGCGGATCACCCGTTCCAGAAAGGGTATAACTGCTGTGTATAAGGAATGCGGTGAATATGCGCCGCCGTCACCATCAAATTGGGTCTTCTCGAACAGCTTCAACAGGCCAATGATCCCGGATGCATCCAAATACACGAGCTGTTTATGCCTGGTACATTCTGCCACCGGTATCTGGTAACGCAACTCCTTGAGCACCCGCACAGCAGATGTACATTCGACTTCGAATACCTGTTCCCAGTACGACTGTGGTTTCAGGACCAGCGTTTCATGAATTGCCGCTGGATGCAGTTCGGCATTTAAAAAATTTTCAATGGCGATCAGGATAAATCTTCTGTGATTCATTCGAAAATACATTTAGGTTTAAATTTGGTTTATTGCAGTCACTTCGCGCGCGATCTAAGATGCAGCTGGGGCCGTATAGAAGCTCATAAAACGGGGATGTGTAATCCCGGACTAAATGTACCGTGCCGGAAAATTTGCTGGTTTTGTGTCCATGTGCAGAATGCATACAAAGACATTGTCCTGTTGGTTGTTTGAGGTCGCATTAATTTTGATTAATCGTAAAGAATTATGTAGAGCGTTGGGCGGAGTCGGTAACAAAACTTGAAATTGCAGTATCAGTATTTTTCTTTCAAGTATATTGTAGTGTTTTTTTTCTTAAATAAAGATAGAATAACGAATTCACAAACGCAAGTGAAATATCGTATAATTATGCGTAAATAATTATTTGTTCATACGATTCGTCTACCCTTAGTTTCAGGCCTGTTTGCGGCCGGCCCGGTGCCATCCTAAAGAACAGCCATGGGCGCTCACATCGGTCCGTTAAACGTTAGGCTTCAATGGCAAAACAAAATGAAACTCAGAGCCTTCTCCGGGAGTACTCTCTGCCCAGATGCGTCCATTGTGGCGGCGGATAATTTCGGCACTCAGATACAAGCCGATACCGAATCCGGTGATGTTGTCGTTGTTGGGCTGGACGCGGTAAAAGCGCTGGAACAGCTGCTCCAGGTGCTCCGCAGCAATGCCCATTCCTTCGTCTTTTATACTCACCTGAACAAAGTTTTCTCCCATTTTACAGGTCACCGCCACCAGCTTCCCGCCAGGTGCATATTTCACTGCATTGCTGAGCAGGTTTGAAATCACGTTCCCAATCTTATCGCGGTCTGCATACAGGGATACCTGGCAGCCGCTGTAGCTGATCCGGTGCGTAGATTGGACGGCCATCGCTTCGTCGACCATCTCCTGGATCAGTTCGTTCAACGGAAACCATTTTTTATGCAGATCGATCTTTCCGGACTCCAGCTTAGAGACATTCAGAAAGCCGTTGATCATGGTCGTCATCTTCCGGACCTGGTTCAGAGACCTTTCCGTTGAACCTGCGGTAAAGGTATCGCCATTCGTTATTGCTTTCCGTCGCAGCAACTGCAGAAAGCCGCTCAGGGAGGTCAAAGGCGTCTTTAGCTCATGACTGACCATGCCAATAAAGTCGTTCTTCCGCTGTTCATCCAGCTTCTGCTCCGTAACATCCATCACAATGCCCGCGAACACCGTTCCCGAGCCGTCGATCGATACACCCACTTTACCCAGTGAACGCAACCAGATGATTGCGCCATCATTAAACCTCCGCTGCGCATACGTAATATCATAATCTTCGCCGCTCTCAATGGCCTGCTCGATATTCTGCAAAACGCGTGCGCGGTGTTCTTCCGTCACCTGTCCGATCGCCTGATCATAGGTCATGGGCTCCGCACCCTCGTAGCCGAAGATACGGGCAAGCACAACATCATACTCGAGTGCCTTCGTATAAGGGTTGATGTGCCAGGAGCCGATGTTTCCAGCCTCCACAGCCAGACGCAGCTGCGTTTCTGCACGGCTTGCTTTCTGCCTGTTGATGACCTGCTCGGTCAGATCTGTCGCGATCACCAGGATGCTTTCCGTAACTTCGGAGGCATTCTTCAGGGGCTGATACAACAGGTCGAGGTATATTTTCTTCAACTCCCCGCCATAATCGAGCACTACGGGGATCTCATACTCGTAATAGGGCATGCCCGTTGTGATCACGTCATCAAGAATTTTCAAAAAGGGCTGCTCTGAAATTTCCGGAAATGCCTCTGCTACAGGCATGCCAATGATACCTTCTTTGTTGCCCCAGATTTCCAAAAGTTTCTTATTTGCCGTTTCAATGATCAATTCCCGTCCACGCAGTACGCCGATGGCTACCGGTGCCTGGGAGATCATGCTCCGGAATTTCGACTCACTTACACTGAGCTGCCTGTTGGCGCTGGCAAGCTCGCGGTTCAGGGATTGCTGCTTCTCATAGCTTTGCTGGAGCAGCAGCCGGTCTTCTACCTGCCTGGTGATGTCGTCCGAGCTGATCATGATGCCTTCGATCGACCCGTTCTCGTCGAGTAGGGGATCATAGTAAAAGCTTACATATTTTTTAACCCGGCCTTGCGGTGTATCGAGGAAAAAAACTTCCTCCTCCTGTCCGTAAGGTACGCCACTGCGGTAAACTTCGTCCAGCAACAGGGGAAAAGGCTGGTCTTTAAGCTCCGGCAGGATATCCATGATGCGTCTGCCGGTGATCTGATCGAGGGGCTTGTTCCAAAGCTTCGCCTGTTCCTGATTGGCAATTTCCACCACCATCTCCGGCCCCCTCAAAATAGACATGCTGAAGTGCGAAGTCATAACCAGCGTCCGCATGCTGTGCTGGGTTTTTAAGAGTTCCTGATCACGGCTTTCCATCCGGGATTTCAAATCTTCCAGATCTGCAACACCGGCAGTTCCATCGCTTTGTTCTGCCGCCTTAAGGAACTGGCACTGTACAAAAATGACCTGGCCCTGTTCATCCAGAATAGGGGAAAGATCAACCTGCCATACTTCCGCATTGCTTTGATCCCGGTCAGCCATCAGGCCGGCAGAAGGAGGGACCGTAACCTTTGTACGCGCCGCTATACATCGCCTCAAGCCTTCCAGCATCATTTCCTGAGCTTTTCGGCCCCCAGCGTGGTCCGCAAAGGGAAAAAACAAGTCTGCAGCCGCTTTTCCAACAAGGGATTCAGCCGCGGTACCGGTTAGTAACTGATGCTGCAGGTTTTGCGCAACTATAATAAAATTCGGTTCGCTTGCCTCTAAGACCATTGTAGGAACCGGTGTTTGGTTGAAGATGGTTTCAAAGATTGAGGAATCTATAGCTGGCATAAAGATCAGACGTGAGTATGAATTGAATAAGGTACACTACAGGCTGGCGCAGGAAACTGTTTCAATTTTGTTGAAAGAGCGCCGGCCAGGGTCCGGATATCAAATATAAGGCCAGCCTCCTGTTAACGAATGTTAAAGCTGCAATGAAGCGGCCGTGAACAAAAGCCTTTTTAATAACATCCGCTTAACGCTGGCATTACACCCCTGCGCTAGTTTTGGAGCATCATTCACAACAACACATAACCATAACCATAACCACCTTAAAAATTTACAAAGATGAGAAGACTACTCCTGTTGTTTTTCAGTATTGGCATCAGCTTCGCCGCACGGGCGCAGCGGAACGGCGTGATCTCGGGAAAGATAACCGAGCTGGAAAGTAACATATCGCTTCCGGGGGCAACGATAAGGCTGCTAAATGCCGACCACCGGTATACCGTGTCCGACCAGATCGGCAGCTTCGAGTTTCTGAATATACCAGCAGGAAGATACGAGTTGGAAGTGCTTTACATCGGCTACCAGACGCAAAGGAAAGATGTGGTCGTGAAAGAAGGAGAAAACACCCGGGTCAACCTCGCCCTGGGAAATGCCGCAGAAAGCCTTAACAATGTGGTGATCACCGGCGAACGCCTTAAAGGACAGGCCCGGGCATTGAATCAGCAGAAAACCAATATGAACATCAGCAACGTGATCTCTTCCGATCAGGTTGGGCGCTTCCCGGATGCCAACATCGGAGACGCCCTGAAGCGGGTGCCAGGGATAACCATGCAGAATGATCAGGGCGAAGCCCGGAACATCATTATCCGCGGACTGGCCCCGGCATTGAACTCCGTTACCCTGAACGGCGACCGGATCCCTTCTGCCGAAGGTGATAACCGCAATGTGCAGATGGATCTGATTCCTTCCGATATGATTGCCAGCATGGAGGTGAATAAAACGCTTACCCCGGATATGGATGCGGATGCGATCGGCGGATCGGTCAACCTGGTCACACGCGCCTCACCAAACGGGGAGCGCATCTCTGCAACGCTGGCCGGTGGATACAATCCCATCCGCGGCAAACAGATCTACACCGGAGGCCTGGTATATGGCAACCGCTTTTTTAAAAATAAACTCGGCGTGGTCGCCAGCGGGTCCTACAACAACAACGATTTCGGCTCAGACAACATCGAGGCCGTCTGGGTGAAAGATGAGTTTAACAACACCTATGTTCAGGAGTTCGACATCCGCAAATATGATGTGCAGCGCATCCGCCGCAGTGCTGCACTGGCGCTGGACTATAAGATCAACGACAATAATACCATTTTTGCCAATGCCATCTACAACTGGAGGGACGACCGCGAGAATCGTTTTCGTACCACCTACGATGATATCGAGCCGCAATACGACGGGCAAACGATCACCGGATTTTCCGGGAGGATCAAGCGGGAAACCAAAGGCGGGATCGACAACAGCCGCAACAAAAGCCGCCGCCTGGAAGATCAGCGGGTGCAAAACTATGCCCTGCGGGGAGAACACCTGCTGAGTCCCAGGCTGGATCTCGACTGGTCCGTTAATTATGCCGCAGCAAGAGAGTTCCGCCCCAATGAGCGTTACATCGAATTTGAACAGGAAGACCTGGAGTTTTCTCAGACCGGCAGCAGCTTCCGCAAGCCACTGATCACGGCGCTGGGCGCAAACAACAATGCCCTGTTCAGCCAGTCTGCCCTTACCGAAAACCGGGACAATACCGAGGAAAGCGAACTCGGCGCAAAACTGAACGTCCGCTTTCCCTTCTCCGTGATCAGCGGGCAGAAAGGAAGGCTGCGTACTGGCTTGCGCATGCGCCTGAAAGACAAGAAGCGCGACAATATTTTTTATTCGTACGATCCAGCCACTGAGACCAATCTTGCCGGCGTACCCAACAGCAATTTTGATGGCAGAGGATTTAATCCGGGCAGCCAGTATGTTCCGGGGGCCTTTGCTTCCGCGGGTTACCTGGGCAACCTGGACCTGAACAACACGACGCTTTTTGAAGGTCAGACAGATCCGTCTGAATACCTCGCCGTCAATTACAAAGCAAAGGAGAAAATCTACGCCGGGTACATCCGCTGGGATCAGGATTTCAGCAGCAAGCTGTCCATGATCCTGGGTGCGAGGGTGGAGAACACACGTATCGACTATACAGGAAATCGCGTGCTTGATGAGCAGGACCTGGAAGGACAGATCAACACCAGAAATGCATACACGAATATCCTTCCCGGTGTGACTTTTAAATACGACCCGACGGATGACCTGGTGCTGCGTGCAGCCTTTACCACAGCACTGGCGCGGCCCGATTATTATGCACTGGCCCCATACGTAAATAATATTGCCGCCGATACAGAAATTCAGGCGGGAAACCCGGAGCTGAACGCCACCTATTCCTACAATTATGATTTCATGGCGGAGAACTACTTTAAGTCGGTTGGCCTGATCTCTGGCGGCGTCTTCTATAAGAAGCTAACGAACTTCATCTACACCTACAGCAACAGCCAATATGCGACCGGAGATTTTGCGAACGATTTCCCACAGCAGTCCAACCCCAT
>JARKUW010000068.1 GCA_029851965.1 Bacteroidota bacterium
ATATGTACCCCTGGAATACCTTCTTGAATACAAATATACCAAAAATTCTATCTTTGCTTAAAACCGATTGTTATGCAAGAGATCAAAAAATATGTAGAAGAGAATAAGCAGCGCTTTTTGGATGAGTTGTTTGAACTGTTACGCTTTCCATCTGTAAGTGCAGATCCAAAATATAAAGGTGATGTATTAAAAACAGCGGACTTCGTTGCCCAAAAGCTTAAGGATGCCGGTGCAGAGCAGGTAGAAATCTGCCAGACTGCCGGGTACCCGATCGTATACGGAGAAAAGATCATCGATGCGCAGCTGCCAACCGTGCTGGTATACGGCCATTACGATGTTCAGCCGGCAGATCCTCTTGAACTCTGGCATACACCGCCGTTTGAACCCACCGTACGTGACGGAAAAATCTATGCACGTGGCGCCTGCGACGATAAAGGCCAGTTCTATATGCATGTGAAGGCCTTTGAGCTGATGATGAAGACAGACTCTTTGCCTTGCAACATCAAGTTTATGATTGAAGGTGAAGAGGAGGTGGGGTCCGCCAACCTTGGCATCTTCGTCAACGAAAATGCGGAACGTCTTAAAGCTGATGTCGTGTTGATTTCAGATACGTCCATGATCAGCATGGAAAATCCATCTATTGAAACCGGTTTACGCGGCCTTGCTTATATGGAAGTGGAAGTTGTGGGCCCGAACCGCGACCTGCATTCTGGTGTATATGGCGGTGCAGTGGCCAACCCGGCAACCATCTTGTGTAAACTGATTGCATCATTGCACGACGAAAACAACCACATCACCATCCCAGAGTTCTATAATAATGTAGACGAACTTTCCGAAGAAGAACGGAAAGCGTTAAATGCTGCGCCATTTGACCTGGAAGAATATAAAAAAGACCTGGACATCAACGCGGAATGGGGCGAAAAAGGCTACTCCACCCTGGAGCGTACCGGAACCCGGCCGACCTTAGAGGTCAATGGGATCTGGAGCGGCTACACCGGTGAAGGTGCCAAAACCGTTCTGCCTTCTAAAGCGAACGCCAAAATATCCATGCGCCTGGTGCCTCACCAGAGCTCAAAAGAAATTGCCGAGATCTTTACCCGCCATTTTGAAAGCATCGCCCCGGATTACGTAAAGGTTAAAGTTACGGAGCACCATGGCGGTGAGCCTGTAGTTACGCCAACAGACAGTGTGGCGTACCAGGCTGCAGAAAAGGCCATTGAAGAGTCTTTTGGCAAAAAGCCGATCCCAACACGCGGCGGCGGCAGCATTCCCATTGTCGCCTTGTTTGAAGAGGTACTCGGCATAAAATCGGTATTATTTGGCTTCGGGCTGGACAGCGATGCCCTGCATTCACCAAATGAAAAGTACGATGTTTACAACTACTATAAAGGAATCGAGACCTTGCCGCTGTTTCATAAATATTTCGCGGAACTCAGTAAGTAACTTCAACTGAAGCCTGTCATCATGATGCATGAGACAGGCTTTCTTATGGATTGTGGTTCTGTAATCAGGCGCATCTCAGAGGGACCTTACCCGGACCTTACCCGCACATAACGCACACAAACTGCGGGTAAGCTGCGGCTAAGCTGCGCCTGATCTTTGTGCAAGATCTGCCGGAGTCCCCGGGTCACTGCCTCACTTGCTCCGCTTGTAACCAAGTTTTGACAAACAGCAGCACGCTGAACCACAGGTAAAGGGGTCTCCAAGGCCATTTTACCGGTCGTTTGTGCCTTTATTAAACCTCTAAATTTTAATTTTTCATATTTGTCGCTTAAATTTAGCGTTATTACACAAAGTAATTAAGCCCTAAAATTTGACAAGTACCCCAATATCTCAGCAACTAAAAAGCTACACACGCTCCAATCATCAGCAATTAGAGAAGATCCTCGTCACGCAGATGCGTACAATTCAGACGAAAGAACAATACAGCGAGCTCCTTAATCTTTTCTTTACCTACTTTGGTGCATTAGAAAAGCGAATTAACCAGTATATTGGTACCAGCCAACTACCTGATTATCCGGAAAGAAGAAAAACAGAAAGCCTTCTAAATGACATCAACTACCTTGGCGGATCTGCAATGGATGCCATTGAAGATGCAGATGTTCCGCAGATCGGCAATCCTTTAGAAGCCTTTGGGGCGCTTTATGTGATTGAAGGATCCACACGGGTGGTGTGATGATCAGTAAAATGATGAAAAAGCAGCTGAACCTGGAAGGTGGCGGACTGTCTTTCTTTGAAAGCTATGGTTCAGAAACCGAAGCCATGTGGTCCCGATTTAAAGAAGTACTGGACAGGCAGGTGTCGAATGATGCGGATGTGCAATTGATTCTAAGCGCCGCGGATGAGACCTTCCTGAAATTTAAACAATGGATTGACAAACAATCTAAACTTAATTAACGCTATGTTCGTTCCTGATTTAACCAATTGCGACAGAGAACCCATTCATATCCCCGGCAAAGTCCAGGATCATGGATTTTTGCTCGCTATTGATAAAGCATATCTCATTTCTTATTGCAGCGAGAACATATCCCGATACCTGCCAACCACGGCCCGGGCCCTCCTGGGATACTCGGTAGGTGTTCTGGATACTTATCTGCAAAAAACGGATCCGCCGGATTTTCTGATTCAGCTGATTAAGTTGTCGCATACCGACAACGGCTTCGAGCCACCAAATCCTTATCCCCTGAAGATCAAAGGGGAGGTGTTTAACGTTATCCTGTCTACTTCCGGCGACTACTACCTGCTTGAATTTGAGCCCGAACTGTCGCACTTGAAGTCTGACATCCAGCGAATCATCGGAAGCTCACTTTCGGAGATGCTTGCGGATACCAATCTTTCGCGTTTGCTGAGCAATGCCACGGAGCAAATTAAAAAGATCATCGGCTATGATCGCGTAATGATCTATAAGTTCCACGAAGATGGTCATGGAGAAGTTGTCTCTGAGGTTAAGAACGATGACCTGGAGCCCTTTCTTGGTTTGCACTATCCCGCTTCGGATATTCCCAAACAGGCAAGGGAACTTTATAAGGTCAATCTGACCCGCCTGATCTCCAACGTCAATGATGTGCCATCAGCTCTACTCACGTTGAATGATGCGGATGGTGTTACACTAGACCTCAGCGATTCTGTACTGCGGGCGGTTTCTCCGATTCACATTCAGTACCTGAAGAATATGGGTGTCGCATCCAGCTTCAGCATCTCGCTGCTGCACCAGGGAGAACTCTGGGGATTGGTGGCATGCCACAATTATAGTCCAAGGTTTATCAACTATAAAGAAAGAGAAGCCGCCAAACTGATCGGTCAGGTACTATCGTCTGCCATAAGCTTTCGGTTATTGGAGGAGGACAAGCACAAAGCGAGCAAATTCACCATTGCTGTGGATACCTTAACGAAACAATTGCTTCGCGACAGCAGCATTGAAGATGCATTGCTGAGCCACGAGGTGAAGGTGGTACATGCCCTGGATGCTGCAGGGGCCGTGCTGGTGTTTGAAAACCAGATTCATGCCGCAGGAGAATGTCCGGAAGAAGATGCGATCAAGACGCTTGTACGATGGCTGGATGCAAATATGGAGCAGCAGCTTTATGAAACTTCCCAGCTGCCCCTGGTTTTTCCACCTGCGCTGCAATATAAGAGTAAGGCCAGCGGCCTGCTCGCATGCAGGCTGTCCAAGGAGCTGAAGGAATATATACTCTGGTTTAGGCCAGAAGTGATCCAAACGATCAGCTGGGCGGGTGACCCCAATAAACCGGTAGAACTTAATCCGGAAGGCCAGTTCCAGATTTCACCGCGTAAGTCGTTCGACACCTGGGCGCAGACGGTAGAGAACACATCACTTCCCTGGAAGAAACAGGATATCAGTGCTGCGATGCAGCTTAAGGATGAGATCTCCTTTGCCATCAGCCGCAAGGCGACGGAAATCAGGTTGCTGAATGAGCGGCTGAAGGTCGCTTATGATGAACTCGATGCTTTCAGTTACACCATCTCGCACGATCTGAAGAACCCGCTATCGTCGATAAAGAGCTATTCCCAGCTGCTTACGCGCAAGTTCGACCTGGAGCCAAACGCACGGCACATGGTCGAACGGATTTCCAATGCGGCAGGCAAGATGCAGGATATGATCACCGAAGTATTGGGATATTCCCAGGTTGGACAGGCGAAAAGACAACATGTGCGCATCAACATGGAAAACCTGGTTCAGGAGCTGAAGCAGGAACTGCTGGTGTCCGATGCCAGTGAAAATCTGGAGCTCAACGTTGGGCAGCTATTTGATGTTTCCGGGGATGAGACCATGATTATGCAGGTATTCTCCAATTTGCTGGGTAATGCAGTTAAATATTCAAGTAAAACGGAAAACCCTAAAGTCTGGATCGATGCAGTGGACCTGGGTGATTGTATACAATATGCCGTCCGGGATAATGGGATCGGTATACGTTTACAGGATCAGGCAAAGATCTTCGACCTGTTCACACGCTCGACCGAGGTGAATGGTTTCGAAGGATCAGGCGTCGGGCTGTCTATTGTGAAGAAGATTATGGAGCGACACCATGGCAAGATCTGGGTGGAAAGTGATGGCCTGAATGGTTCGACCTTTTACGTGCAATTCCGGAAAGAGCAATTCGCGTAGGTGATAGAAAATCGGATTTGGACAGAACAAATAGAGGCCTTTTTTGGTAGTCACATCGTTCAGAAATCAAAATATGAAAGAATTCGCCATCATCTACGATCTTGATCAAACTATTCTACCGGCAGAGGCCGTACCGGAGGAAACTTTTCAGCCAATTTATGAAGCGGTTAGATCCGCAAATAACGGTCATCTGCCGGAGAACGAATTGAACGCTGCCCTGAAAAAAGTGCGTACCACAGCCATGGATGTGATCGCAGAAGAATATAATTTCAGTGGGGAGATGGCGGAGGCTGCGCGGCAGGCATTTGTGAACAGCAAGTACGAATTCACCCTGATGCCATTCGACGATTTCTCGGTACTTAAACGAATTCCCGGGAAACGCTTTCTGGTGACCTCCGGTATCACCGTGATGCAGCAAGCAAAGATCGACGCGCTGTTCGAAGAGGATTACTTTAACGGCATTGTCATTGATGACATCTATAGTGAAAACCGCCGTGGTAAGAAGCAGATCTTCTCTGAGATTGCGGAAGCAGAAGGACTGATACCGGACCTGGTCTGGATTGTGGGCGACAACCCGACTTCGGAGATCGCTTCCGGGAATGAGCTGGGAATGAAAACCGTTCAAATCGTGCGTCCGGGTGTAGAACAAAGCACAGAGGCCTCCTATGTGGTTTCTTCCTTTTATGAGCTTAATGATTTGATTAGTAAGTGGGAGGGGTCCCTCAAGTTTAAAGCGTAAAGAAACTTTTTAGCTATATATACCTTAGTTTACGTACAAAACAGTTTATTTGCCGTCGATTTACACTCGAAAAATAAACCAACATCACAAATGGAAACCAACATACCCGTTAAAAGACCCAATTCAACCATACCGCTTGTTACCATGATCCTGCTTTTCTTCATGTGGGGATTTATCACCTGCATGAATGATATCCTGATCCCGCATCTGAAGGAACTTTTTCAACTGAACTTTAAGCAATCGATGCTGGTTCAGTTTGCATTCTTCGGGGCATATTTCATCGGTTCCCTGATCTACTTCCTTTACTCGTATTACAAGGGCGATCCGGTAAATCGCATTGGGTATAAGAAAGCCATTATTGCGGGCGTGATCTTATCTGCGCTGGGCTGCTGTTTGTTTTACCCTGCAGCAAGCTTCTCTGTCTATGGCATCTTTTTAACGGCGCTGTTTGTCCTTGGCCTGGGCTTTACCATACTGCAAATTACAGCCAATGCCTATGTGACGCTGCTGGGACCTGAAGAAGGTGCTTCCAGCCGTTTAAACCTAACTCAGGCCTTCAATTCATTTGGTACAACCATTGCACCAGTACTTGGTGGTCACCTCATCTTCACGTTATTTCTGGACGATGGAAAGGTAACTGCGGACTCTACAAGAATTCCTTACCTGATATTTGCCGGCATTTTGCTTGTCCTGGCCGTTGTGATCAGCATGGTTAAACTACCTTCATTCAGCACGGATGAAGTGATTGAAAGAGGACTTGGCGCCCTGAAGTATAAACATTTGAATATGGGTATTTTCGGTATTTTCTGTTATGTGGGTGCCGAAGTCGGAATCGGAAGCTTGCTGATCAGTTTTATGGCACAGGAAGACATTCTGAACCTGCCGGAGTCCATCAGTAAAAATTACCTTGCGCTGTACTGGGGTGGGGCGATGATCGGACGCTTTTTAGGCGCCATCTCCCTTGGTGAATTGCCGCCAATGAAGAAACTGGTTTACATGATTTTAACAGCAGCAGCCGTATATCTCCTGATCTTCAGTATTGTAGACCTTACCTTTGGCCAGACCAGCTTCTTCCTTATTTTTATTGTCCTGAATATCCTGGCATTCCTGATCGGAAAATCTGCACCGGCACGTACATTGGTGATTTTTGCTGCGGTGAATATGTTACTGCTCGTAGTGTCGGTCGTGAGCAAGGGAAGCATGGCACTTTATCCGCTGCTGGGTATTGGCTTGTTTAACTCCATTATGTTCTCCAACATTTACACACTAGCCATCTCCGGACTGGGAAAGTATGTAAGTCAAGGTTCCTCATTGTTGATCATGGCGATCCTGGGTGGTGCTTTGCTGCCTGTGGTACAGGGAACCATGGCAGATGCGGTGGGCATTCAGAATTCTTTCATTGTACCAGGCTTATGTTACCTGTACATCCTGATCTTTGGCTGGTATTGCATGAACCGCGTTCGGGTATCGCCCGACTCGAAGGTGCGTGTGAATCACTAGCACACGTCTTTGGTTTAGGTGAACGCCGTTTAACATCGGAGTGTAAGAAAACTAAAAAGTTTAGCATGATTATTGATTCATATGCTAGATTGTAGTTTTATTATTCCGAAATGACCATAACTGTTGTACCGATCATAGAACCAGAACCAAGACCAGCTGTTCCTTTGGCAAAAGTGATGAATGAACGATTGTCACGTTTTGCCAAGGAGTTACAGGAAGTCCATTTGAAAGAATTAGAACAAGCAGAGCCGCTATTTGATGATCTCGTGATCTACATCGGTTACACCAGCAAATATAGTGTACGCTGGCGTGTGGTAAACGATGTGCCTCGGGAGGTAGAAGATCAGGTTGCGGAAAAGTGTGCGCAGCTCGGCTATGTGAAGTGGAAAACGGCAACTGTGAATACCTTCCACGGCAATGTTTGATGGTAAATCAACCTAGCTGTACAACGGCTCGGGATTCTTTTTGTTCATCCGGTAGATCAGCAGCATAATCAACACCGACAGGATTGTGATCACGAGGTAGCTCAGCGCCAGGTTGCGTTCGTCTTTTGCAGGCAGGAAAGAGATGATTCCATAACTCAGAAAAGATACAATAACATAATTGATGCCGCCGGTCAGTCCACCGGCAATACCTGCATTCTTCGGGAATTTCCCCAGACAGAACGTGAAATAATTGTTGAAGATGTAACCGGCAGTTACATGAACAATGAAGGCAAAGAAGAGCAGGGAATAGATGTTTTTCACAAAGCTGATGCTGAAAAGCATGGCTGCGACAAATGCCGCCTGGAAAAAAATGTTTGTAAACATCTTCCGGAAAAACGGTTTGTTTATCGTGGCTTTACCGAGAAATCCACCCACCATCCAGGCGAATCCAAGCAATAAAGAACTGTATCCCGCGACAACCGGCGTCAGATGCAGTTCGTGTTCAATGATGAAGGGCCCCGTCATGTTGTACACCATAATCATACAGTAGGCCAGTCCGAGCATTACAATGCCGAGCGTAAAGCTTGCTGTACGAAGCATGTCCACATATATCCCAGTGATTTTTCTGATTTTAAATTCGGCACGGTGCTTTATGGTCTCTCCACTGTAGATGTACTCCAGCAGCGCCATAACAGATGCCAGTATTGCCAGAAAATAGAAGTTCGATTCCCAGCCGAAGACCGTTTGCAGGTAGCCGCCGAGGAAGGGTGCGATGATGGGACCTGTGGACCAGATGATGGAGAACATGCTTAAATAATGCTTCAGCTGTTCACCCGAAAATACATCTACAAAATACGCGCGTTTGGCGACGATAATTGTCCCTACAGTAAAACCATGAACGATCCGCATCAGGTAGATCACGTAGATGTTGTGGCAGGTGGCCACGATGACGCAGGAAACTGCAAAGATCAGGAGGGATATCAGGCTCAGTTTGTAGCGGCCGAAGCTGTCTACCACGCTGCCAATGAACAGCTGGCATATACCATAGCTGATTAAAAACAAACTCAACGTAAGTTGTACCTGTATACTGCTTACACCCATCGTTGCCGCCATTGTAGGCAACGACGGGATGTAAATGTCGGTAGCAAAGCCCGACAGTGGCAGCAGTGCGAATGCCAGAACGGTGGAAACACCCTGGTTATAATTTTGGGCCATATTATTTGTTGAACCGGTAGCTCAGGCCACCGTAGAAGCTTCTGGTTGCTGCGGGATTGAAGTAACGGTTCCCGGCGGCATTCAGATCGTTACCAAGGCTATATTTCTCATTGAAAAGGTTATCCACGCCGGCATAGATCTCCAGGTTGGCTTTGTTAAACTTCAGCCCGTTCCAGCCAATTTTTCCCTGTACCAGGTTGTAGCGTTTGGCGTATACCGAATTCGCATCGTTCAATGGAATGGTAGAGGTGTAATTGTGCTGAACAAAAAGGTAAAGGCTTTGTGGAAGTTGAAGATCCACACTTGATGTTACGGTGTGCTTTGGAACCCCTGTGAGCCTGTTTCCGGAGTAGTTCGCTGTTCCGCTGATGTAATCGTCAAATTTGAAGTGACTCAGTGTATAGGCGCCTCTAAGTTGCAGGCTTTTTACAACGCGGGTGTTGGCATACGGAAGCACCCAGCCCATTAATGAGGTTTCTAATCCATATTGCTTGGTACCTCCGGCATTTACGAAGTACTCCGTGTCATTTTCATTTACGCGGCGTACGATGGCATTGCTAAGATCGTAGTAAAAACCGGTTACATCTACAAACAGGCGGTTATTAAGCGTCTGATAGCGAACACCGGTCTCATAGTTCCATCCCGACTCCGGCTGCAGGTCTACATTAATCACCTTGTCTGATGCACGTACTTCTGCAATGGTCGGCGGGGAGTAGCCTTTACTTACTGATCCGCGAATCGAGAATCTTGGGTCAACCAGGTAGGATAAGGCAACGCGTGGCATGAACTGTACGTCAAAACGGTTGGTCTGCTGTGCGATGGATACGGGCTCAAAGCTTTCGTATTTGAATTTGTACAGGTTGCTGCTGGCAGAAAGTTCAAAAAGCAACTTGTTAAATAAGTCGATGTTCACATGTGCAAAAGCGAAGTTTGAAGCTGCCTTCAGCTTATCAGAAGCCTGAACGGCTGCAGGTGTTCCAAACTCGTTATCGAAATTGTCAATATCCGTTCCGGTACCTGAGCCTTCAAATCCAAGGTTGAAGCTGTAATTCACATCTGTGGTTTTTTTCTCGTACTGCAGGTAAGTGCGTACGCCCAGGGTAAACTCTTTCCGGTGTTCGTAGTTGGTGATGAAAGGATTTTTGAAGTCGGTATAAGAGCTGAAAACGGATACTACATGTTTAAAGTGGTCGGAGATCTGCCATTGGTTGGATACACCGCCGAACAGTGTTTTACTCATGATCCCGGCTTGCTGCTGCACCGCACTGCGGATGGATCCGGCAGCCGGCCTGGAAGCTCTTGGATTGGATTCCAGCAACGCTGCTGTCAGCCCACCCGGGGTTTCATAGTTCAGGTCAGAGTAAAAGATCAGCGACTGCAGACTTGCATTA
>JARKUW010000018.1 GCA_029851965.1 Bacteroidota bacterium
ATGCGCCCTCGTCGCGGCTATATCCGGCATTATAAGACAGCGGAATGCGGTAACTGGTGTTGATCGTCGTCCGTAGCGGCAACTTAGCCTCGGAGCCGCTAAAGGATTCATTTGGCTGATTGATGTGGTAAAATGAAGCGCCTATCATAAAACTCTTCACAACGAAGTTTATACCGGCAGCGGCATCAAAGAAATACTTGTTTGATATGTCCGGCATCTCTGCTCCGGAAATACTTCCAGGAATATAGCCGAGTCTGCGGTCGATCTGATCGCCAAATACGAGCTTATTCCAGGTTATGGTCCGGTTTGTTAAACCGGCCTGTATACCAAAAGAGGTTACAAAATCATCGCTCCCGACACTATAAGAATAGGTAGCGGCGACATTGTTCTTCACTAGGTATGCGGTGCCCTCACTACTGCGATTGAACAGCAGACCGACGCCCCCGCCAAAGCTCGGAATATTTATATCGGCCGATGCGCTCAAATAATTCAAACCCTGACTCATGCCTGAAAACTGATTCCGGTAAATCATGTTCAACCGGATGTCACCTTCAAACTGACCAGTTAACGCTGGATTCAAGTACAAGGGCGCATTGAAGAACTGCGAGTAAATATGGTCCTGTGCTATGGCTTGCGTACTGCAGAGGCCACATAGTATTGTAAGTATTGCTTTTGAAAACCAGGTTTTCATAATTCTATCTGATTAAATTAATTACGCCCGTACGCTTAGGTGCAGAGCCATTGTAGCTCATACCTTTCCACGGTATCTTATTGATCATTTGTACATCGATCTTCCAGAAGTAAACACCTTGAGGAACCAACGAGGACTTGTATGTGCCATTCCAACCTTCTGCAGGAGCTCCTTCTTCGAGTTTAGTGGTTTGCCAGATCAGTTCACCCCACTTGTTGAAAATGCTCATGGTCCACGATTCAATGCCCGAACCTTTGGCTTTGAACTCCCTCAATTCCGGAGTTGCGCTTTCCGGCATAAAGGCATTGGGAACGAAGAGATACCCCGGAACCCCAATGATTTTCACGACCTTGGTAGTCGTTGTAAAGCAGCTTTGCTGATTGATCACTCTTAAGGTCACTTTGTAACTTCCAGTATCCGCATAGGTGTGGTTCGGGCTCCTTGAAGTTGAAGTTGATCCATCTCCGAAGTCCCACTCCCACCGGTCCGGGTTGCCCTCGCTCTCATCTTCAAACTGGAACGTGTAGTTTGGTATGGAAATCTGGACAGCTGGAAGCACGTTAAACTTTGCGACCGGCGCAGGTATAATGTGGACAAATTGGCTTAAGGATATGGTGCTTTCACAACCCAAGGAATTAATTGCGGTTAGTTTTACGGTGTAATACTCCTGCTTACCATCGTATACGTGCACTGGCTCGACCTCGTTTGATGGTGCGGAGCCATCTCCGAAATCCCAGGTGTAGGAGACGGCATCTGTACTCTCGTTTTTAAATTTAACTTCCAGGCCTGCACATCCGGTAGTTACATTTGCGCTGAACTTAAGCTGAGGCTGGTTATAAACCACAATCCTTTCTGTGGTTGTGGTATCCGAACAGCCGTTTGATGCTCTGAGCGTCACGGTATAAATGCCACCTTTGGTAAACGTGTGGGTGATGGTTTCCGGGGCGCTTCTGGTTGGGCCGTATGTGGTTCCATCGCCGAAGTCATAGATAAAAGAAGTTGCTCCGCTCGTGTTGTTCTGGAATTTAACGGTCCAGGGCGCACAGCCCTCCAACTCCGTGCTGTTTACCACCAGTTCTGGAAGTATGGTATTTGGCGACACCCGGATGGTGTATTGCGTTGGTTCACTTCTTCCGCATGAATTTTCGGTCACCATCGTTACGACATAGTCCTTCGCCACACCCGTGGTATAGGTATGGCTCACTCCGGTTTTGCTATTTGTTTTCAAAACAGGCGTTCCATCTCCAAAGTCATAATAATAGGTGTTCGCATCGCCCGGAGACGTGTTACTGAAATTTACCAGCATTGGCGAACATCCGATCGTTTTACTTGGAGAGAACACGGCCACGGGCTCAGACTTAACCAGGACTGTAGACTTAAAGGTGGTAATGCCGCAATTGCTGTTCACGGTTAAAGTAACCGTATACGTAGTGTCTCTGCCTGAAGGTGCAGGAAGGTAAGTCTGGCGAATCGGGTCAAATGTGTTTGCTTTATTCCCATTGCCGAAGTCCCACGCGTATGTCGAACCGCTAAGGGCTAAAGTGGTATTTTTGAAAGTTACTTCCGCTGTGCCGCAGGATGCTTTCACGTCTTGAGTGAAGGATGCGGTAGCGCGTTGCTGAGTAAAGAATATCTGCTTCTGAACGTCCTCACTGCAACCAAATGCGCTGGTCGCCACAAGTTTAATTTCAACAGATTTGCTATCAGCAGTGATGGTGTATCCAGGGAATAATACTCCGGTACCGATAACAACATTATCAGCATACCACGTGTAGGTGCTGTTGCGGTCCGGGTAAGCGGTAGCCTTGATGTTCTGACCGTCAATTACGAAAGGCGCACAGCTCCTATCAGATGTAAAAGTGAACGTTGCTTTTGCATTTTCATTTACCTTGATGGTTACTTGATTACTGACACTCTGAAGACTGCCAGTACATGATGTCGTGCCGACCAGACGTCTGAATAAGGTCGTTACAGTTAATGCGGGTGGATTGAAACTCTTGAGAACAGCGTTGCTTACATTGGTCCAGGTGGAGCCATTGTCAACGCTCGACTGCCATTGGTAGGAATAGTTGCCATCTCCTCCCGTTGGCGTTGAACCGACTAAACCAATTGGAATCCTTCCGGTGCAGATCGTTTGATCCTGTGTAATCGTGTTGTTCGTCAGTGGCGGCAAAGCAGATACTTTAACCGTGTTGCTCGTGGTTGAACACTCCCCACTGAACACTATCCTTCTGAAGGAAAGCGTGGCGGTGAGCTTCATAGATAAATCTTTTCCGGTTTCATCGGCTATTACAGTCCAACTGGCGCCATCGTTGGCACTACTTTCCCAAACATACTTATAGCTACCGTTTCCGCCTGTAGGCTGATTCCCCGTAACAGTAATCTGCTGGCTGTTGCATACTACGGAAGTCGTACTGGTGATGGAGTTTTTGATGTCTGCAATAGTTACCGTTAAGATAAAAGGATCACCCGTACAGCCACCGCTCGTCGGAATGATCTTATATGTTACTGTCGCATCATTCGCAGGCTGCGAGTTTCTGATCACATCATTGATGGTTGTGCCGCTTCCCGAAGTCTGGAAGCCACTTGCATTTGCAGAACCCGTAGCAGTCCATGTGTAAGTTGTGCCCGGTATGTTCGAAGTGATTGGATAGTTCAAAGCAACGTTATTACAGCGGGCGGCAGTTGCAGAACTTGTGATTCTGATCTGTGGATTAATCGTAATGGTTGTAAAACCGTCGATCACCTTACATGGTGCCGCAAGTGCGGTATTCGCACGCAAGGTTAATTGTACCTTACCGGATTTGCGTTCTGCCTCTGTTGGTGTATATACGGCGTTCAATGCACTTCTATCAGGTGCAAACGTACCCAGTCCGCCGACCCAGGAAGAAGATGTTACGTTACCCTGGATGGTACCTCTTAACTGCACGGTTTGCTCGAAGCATATCTTCTGGTCGCCACCAGCATTTACAGTGGGCGAGGGAATGAAAGTAAGCTTTTGAGTGGCTGTTGATGTGCCGCAGGTATTCTTATGTGTTACAGAAACGGTATACACCTTATACTCATTGAAAACAATGTGTGGATACTTAGAATTGGCTGTTGTTCCATCAGCGTAAGAATATGTGCCTCCGGTTACTTTCCAGGTATAGGTGTCTGCAAGATCGGCCATTGTACCGGAATGAGTGGTCCGTGTTGGTCCTGCTGTTGTATTGTCAAAGTTGTAAGCGCCTAAATTGCATAATTCTAAATCCGGCGATAATTTAGTCACGGGAGGACCATTGACGATAATTGTTTGTTCCGCAGTAGTGACCTCCCCGCAAGAGGCTGTTTTGATCGCAAGCTTTACCTTATAAACACCTGGGGTTGCAAAAGTAAACTCGGGAACTGCACTGTTCGCATTCGTGTTATTTGCATAGCCTACGGTGCCGCCGGTGACGATCCAATTGTATGTGTTGTCCTTATTACAAGGGTCATTAATGACCGATGTATTGCTAGGTTTAAGGCTTTGTGAAAGACATATTGTTGCGCCTGTCTTCCCGCCGAAGGTAAATGCAGGTCTTGGTGGTGCCTGTACACAGATGATCCTGGTTACCTCGCTTGGCGCACATATCTCCACGTCATTTTTTGCTACAAGTCTTACCGTATGATTTCCAACTGTCGTAAACGTATGCGTTAGGTTCTTTGCGGTACTAACCAGAGCGCCATCTACATACCACTCATATACAATGTTCTGGGTACAATCGGAATTGCTGCCCGAACTTGACGTATTTCCGAATACGACAGGAACGTTCAGACAAGCGGCGCTTGAAGATGCAGGATCTATCTTTGCAATCGGTTTGGTAAATATTTTTGGATAATTGGTGTTGACATAGGGCTCCGACTGGCAATACGGATTAATTGCAAATGTGGTCAGCTTAAATGCATTCTGAATGGAGTTCCCTTCCCCACTCTGAATGGGCGGCTCACCGCAAGATGATTTCAAATACGTGTGTGTCAACAGCCCGTTTTGCTGCATTAAAGCACCGTGCGTAAGAAGATCTTCGCGGCCATCACCCCAATTGATCCGGTAAACAGATCCAGGATAATTGATTTTGACGTCGTTATCCCCATCCATCACGACTTGATAAGACACCAGAGCGCCTGCATTTGCACTTGGATCAATACATCCATACCCAAGTCCGCCCAGAATGATACGGGAGGGAACATTCATTAACAGGTATGATCTGGTCGACTTCGTTAGAACACCTCCTACCAGGGCTTCACCGGATATCGTGATCGTGTAATAGGACAATTGTAAATTCGTGATGTTGAAACCCGCCAGCCCCTTAGCAAAAGTTTGAACGGCACCGGTTTTTTCATCTTTTAAGCTGAACCTTTGAACCGTCGGCGCGGAACTTAGATCATTGAACACAATGGATTTACCCTTTGCAATGGCACTCCCACACCAACCGAACGTATTTTCATCCAGCACCTGGTTTCCTCCCGTGCTGATGCCTATTGCCGGGCCCTGCGCCGCGAGCACCTGAACACTTTGGGTGGAGATCGTTTCCGTTGCGGGATTGCTGGACCTAACTTTCAATTTGTAACTCCCCGCTGCAATATCTGCTGGTAATACACCGTTAATAAAAGTAGAATAAAATCCACGGTATGTCCCGATTTGTCTTTCCTGAGCAAAGTCGCCTCCCGGACCAGAGATGAATAGTGTAAAAACATTGTCTGGTTTAAACGAAGCGCTGTTCGGCGGAATGCTTAAAGGAACCCCAATCGTACTTCCCCTTCCATAAGGACCATTATCGATGGGACCAATAGTGACTTGTGCCTGGGCACAGATCGAGAAAAGGCAACAAAGCCAGGTGAGTAGAGCGGGTAGATTTTTCCTCATATTGAGGAACAAAGATATTACATTTAAATTATATTGTAATATTCCGTTACCCTATAATTACAACATAATTAGCTTAGGTTAAGTTACTTTAAAAATACGCCATGCGCCTGGAATGGTATGGCAATTGACCCCACACAGGCCGCCATTTCTAACTTCTGAAAAACAACAAAGCCAACCCCTGGATTACGAGGTTGGCTTTGCGAAATATTGAAGCTTTCGGCAGTTACAGACTAGCTATTAATGGCCTTCACTCCTGGCAGTTCTTTTCCTTCCATATATTCCAGCAATGCACCTCCGCCTGTCGATACGAAACTCACCTCTTCTTCCAGGCCGAACTTCGCGATAGCAGCAGCAGAATCTCCGCCACCGATCAGCGAGAATGCATCATTTTCTTTCGTCGCAGCCACAACTGCATCGGCGATGGCACGGGTACCTTGTTCGAAATTTTCCATTTCAAAAACACCCATTGGTCCATTCCAAAGCAGCGTTTTTGATCCTTTGATTGTCTGGCTGAACAACTCTACAGTCTTCGGACCGATATCAAGACCCATCCAGTCGGCAGGAATCTTTCCACTGTCCACAGTATCTTTTTGGGCATTGTTGTCAAATTTATCAGCAATCACCGTATCTACCGGAAGTATCAGGTTTACACCTTTTGCTTTTGCTTTTTCGACAAGCTGCAGGCAAAGTTCCATCAAATCTTCTTCAAGCAATGAGGTGCCGATTTCTCCACCTAGTGCTTTCGCAAAAGTGTATGCCATACCCCCACCGATAATGAGATTGTCTACTTTTTCCAGTAAGCTTTCAATTAATAAGATCTTATCCGATACTTTGGCTCCACCCATAATGGCCGTAAATGGTTTTTCTGCATGGTTATTCACCTTTTCTGCGTTTTTCAACTCCTCAGCCATCAAATAACCGAAGTACTTCTGTGTCGGAAAGAATTCAGCTACGATTGCGGTTGATGCATGCGCACGGTGAGCGGTTCCAAAAGCATCATTCACATACACATCACCCAATCTGGACAACTTCTCCGCGAAAGCCTTGTCACCTTTCTCCTCTTCCTTATAGAAACGAAGGTTCTCAAGTAATAACACTTGTCCAGGCTCGAGGTTCTTAGCCATTTCAGCTGCTTGCTCAGACACACAGTCATCCGCAAACTTTACTTCCAGGTCTAACATTCTGGATAGATCACCAACAATGTGTTTCAAGGAATATTTATCTTCCGGACCCCCTTTAGGGCGACCCAGGTGAGACATTAAAATCACCGAACCGCCATCATTTAAGATCTTGGAAATCGTAGGAAGCGCTGCGCGCATTCTTTTATCGTCTGTGATGGAGAAATCCTTGTCCAGTGGGACGTTGAAATCTACCCGTACCAGCGCTTTTTTATCTTTGAAATTGCATTGATCTACTGTGTTCATATAGTATTGATTTGTATTGACATGTTATAGTGACGGGCTAAATATACGAAGCTCGGCCAAGTATTGGCTTTTCAAAGTAAGATTTATAACCGACACCCTGTTGCTTAAAGCTGATGCTACAACGCCATGCGGCGATGCTGAAAACCGACTGTTCTAGGCATCAAGTTTACCTATCTTCTCTACCACGTCGACCAGTCGTGCAGAATACCCGGATTCGTTATCGTACCAGCCCACAACTTTCACCAGATCTCCAACAATGGACGTAAGCTTCGAATCAAAGATACAGGAATGGGTATTATCCAGAATGTCTACCGAGACAATTGGATCTTCTGTGTACTCCAGAATATCAGCCATCTCCATTGTAGAAGCCTTCTTAAAAGCTGCATTAATATCTTCTATGCTGGTTCTTTTTGTTAAAATACAGGTAAAGTCCGTTAAAGAGCCATTTAAAACGGGCACCCGCATACCGGCACCGCCAAGTTTTCCTTCCAAATGCGGAAAAATATGCGTGATGGCTTTTGCTGCGCCGGTACTTGTGGGAATAATGGATGCTGATGCCGCCCTGGCTCTGCGCAAATCCTTATGGGGCGCGTCATGCAGGCTTTGATCGCCCGTCATCGAGTGGATGGTCGTGATGTACCCGTCCAGTATTCCCCAATGATCATCCAATATCTTAATCAAAGGCGCAACATTATTCGTCGTACAGGAAGCGTTCGAGATTATCGGAGATTTTAAGTCTAACTTATCATCATTCACGCCCAGAACAACCATAGGCACATCTTTATCTGCGCTTGGCGCGGAGATCAGCACCTGTTTAGCACCTGCTTTCAGGTGAAGTTCTGCCCCTGATCTGTTGGTATATTTTCCTGTGGATTCCAGAACCAGATCAATCTTCAAATCTGCCCAGGGAAGATTTTGTGGATCAGCGACTGCAAAAATCTTAATGTCCTTTCCATTCACAACAATTGATTCGTCAGTAAAGCTGACCTCACCTTTGAATCCCCGATGTACCGAGTCATATTTAAAAAGATGAGCTAAGGTAGCAGGGTCGGTCAGATCGTTTATGGCAACAACGTTGATATTCCTGGTCAGCGCCGCTCGTAAGAAATTACGGCCAATTCTTCCAAAGCCGTTAATGGCGATATTCATTTTTGCTTGCATTATGCCGGTAAAAATACCAATATCTGCCATCAATCAGAATAGATCAGGTTTTATTTTACATCCGCCGCCAGGTGCCAGCGTGTCCGAGAACAATATACA
>JARKUW010000025.1 GCA_029851965.1 Bacteroidota bacterium
TATCTTTCTGCTTACCTGTAACCTGGGCGAGGTCGTTACCATGTTTGCCACTTTACTCGTTGGCTGGGAAGTTCCGCTTATTGCTACCCAATTGTTGTGGATCAACCTGATCACAGATTCCTTACCAGCCGTTGCTCTGGGCATGGACCCCGGCGATCCTGAGGTGATGAATGAAAAGCCGCGCGACCCTAAAGAAAGTTTCTTTGCCGGCGGCGGTATTCTACAGGCTGTCGGTGGCGGCCTGTTGATCGCAGCGTTGACCGTATTTGCTTTTTGGTATGGCTACTATGAGCATGGTGCGAGCCCTTTTGACCATTCAGTGAAACCGGAAGTGGTGGAATATGCGCGCACAATGGCCTTCATGGTACTGGTATCCTGTCAGCTGTTTTATTCCTTAGCGGTACGGAATAGCAGGAAATCCATTTTCCAGATTGGGGTCTTTTCAAACAAATATCTGATGGGTGCGATTGTATTGGGCCTGCTGTTGCAGTTCCTTATTATTAGCATTAAACCCGTTCAGGAGGCTTTTAAACTACAGATGCTCGATGTGAATGGCTGGCTTGTAGCGATCCTTCTCGGCCTGGTTCCGCTGATTGTAAACGAGTTGATTAAATTGGTTGTGAGAATGCGTGCAAATTGAGATCTAAGAACAAAATAATGTCGAACGAACTTCAATGCTAGAGAAGGTCTAATTGTCGTATGACTTCGACAGCCATGTGATGTAAGACACTTTTTTCATTTTCATCGATACAATCTGCACGGGTAAATACATGAACAACCCCCATCTCAAGCAGCCGGGCAGACAGTTCCTTTGAGATGACGATGTTTTCAGGCAGCACGACAGCCTGCTTTCCTACGGCATAATACAGTGTTTCCTCGGTAAGCGGATTGCCGATGAGGGTGATATCGTGTTTCTTCTTATTGGCTTTCGCCAAAAACTCTCGTTCACAGGATTGTATGCCGTAGGCTACTACTTTCATTTCGTTTTTGTTGTTGGGTAAAAATACGGCTTTGCTGAATCTAGCTTTTGCCGGAGGACATCAATGGGAATGATACACGTCAGTTTCTCATTTTCAAAAGGCCTTCCATGTCGAGAATTGTGAGCATGGTTCCTTTTTTTGCGATCAGTCCTTCATCTTTAAAGTCAGACAGTGTACGGCTCACCGTTTCGCTGGCCATACCTGCCATTGCGGCTAGATCTTCCCTGGCAGCATTCAAGTCCGGCGAATTGTTGTTCCCCTGATAATACCTGAGCAACGCTTCGGCCATCTTCTTACGTACGGAGTGGTAAGCAAGCTGCATGAGTAATTCTTCCTTTTCACGTATGTCATTGGCCAGTATTTTGATAAACTCACGTGATACTGCCGGGTAGAGATTTAGCAGCTCATCCAGCTGGGGCTTGGAAATATGACAAACAACACATTCCTCTAATGCGGTTGCTGTATCGTTGTAGGCCTCATTGGAGAGTCCGGCGTGAACACCTAAATAATCATCAGTGATGTGAATGCCAGTCATCAGCTCCCTGCCGTCTTCATCCAATTTGACCGTCTTAACTTTACCTTTGAGAATCAGGTAGAGGCCATTTGTGGGGTCGCCGTCATAGTAGATTACCTGGCCTTTCCGTACCACGCGGTTCCTTGCCTCTGAAATTGTCTTTTTTAACTCTTTCAGGCCATCACTTTTTGCAACCAGATCTTGCAGCTTGTTTAGCGAACGGCTGTAGAACTTATGCTCCGTTTCTTTTTTCTTTAAGCGGCTCTCCACGGAATTCAACAGTTCGGTAGCGTCAAAAGGCTTCGTTAAATAATCATCAGCACCGAGATCCATTCCTTTGCGGAGGTCCAGGTGCTCTGCTTTTGCGGTCAGAAAAATAAACGGGGTAGCACTTGTTTGTGAATGCTTACGCAGCTGGTACAGGACACTGAAACCATCCATTTCGGGCATCATTATATCACAAAGAATGATGTTCGGTGTATTTTCAAGTGCCACGACGACACCGGCTTTTCCATCAGCGGCCTCAAACACTTCATAGCCCGCAAGTGCTAATATTTCCTGTACGTTCTCGCGGATATCCGTATTGTCTTCAATTATGAGTACTTTTTTCATGCTGCGGGGAATAAGATGGTGAAGGTGGTTCCCTCGTTTACATCGCTTTCGAAATGCACGGTACCATTCATCAGTTCGATATACCGGGCAACGATATTCAACCCAAGGCCGGTTCCCGGAATGGTACCCGTATTGTGCGCACGAAAAAACGCCTGGAACAGATGCCTCTGGTCTGACTTCGGAATGCCGATGCCATTGTCCCGGATCGTGATGATGCACCCTTTTACATTTATTTCGGTATTAAAGTCGATGAAAGTGTTTTCACCTGAATATTTGATTGCGTTACTAACCAGGTTGACAATGCAGCATTTTAGCAAACTTTCATCCATATGGATCACACTGCTGGTACCGGTATGCTGGTAGATGATGTTCTGATGCTGTTTGGCCATCGCCTGCATATCTTCTGTGATACGCTCTGACAATTTTACCAGGTTAAAATCATTAAACACGGCCCGCTCTTTACCCGCCTCAAGCTTCTCAAGAGAGAGGAAATCGTTGAGAATAGCCGTTAGGTTGGTGACACCGGATTGGATTTTCTCAACATGTTTTTTAATGCCAAGTGGATTACACGGCTCGGCATACCGCTCGATTAAGGAAGCTGACAAGCTAATGGCCGTTAAAGGCGTGCGAAATTCATGTGAGGCAATCGAGACAAAGCGGCTTTTCAGGAGGTTCAACTCTTTCTCCTTTTCGAGAGATGCACTCAACCCCGTTTTTGCCTCCTGCAGGGCACTCACTGTTGCCTTCAATGATTGTGTGCGCTCTTCTACCTCCTTTTCCAACTGAACAGCATATTCTTTTAATTGCTGTTCTGCTTCCTTTTCACGGCTCAGGTCATGAATAAAACCAGTATAGATTTTTCTCCCCGAATACTGCACTTCACTTAACCCCAACCGGAAGGGAAAAACAGTGCCGTCCTTTTTTAATCCCATGACCTCGCGTCCGATCCCGATCATCCGCGCTTTGCCGGTATGTTCATAATGTGCAAGATAGCCATCATGCCGGCCTTTATCTGGCTCTGGCATAAGCATAGCGATGTTGTGCCCAATCGCTTCATCCGGAAGATAATGGAACAGCTTACAAGCAGAGGGGTTCATGGACTCGATCTTTCCGCGCTCATCAATGGTGATGATTCCATCAATAGCGTTGGCGATAATGGCAAATAGTAATGCTGTATTTTCCATGGTGGACGCCGTTATTCGGCTTTAGTTTACAAGTAAATTCGAAAACAGTTTAGGTAGAGCCGAGAATAAATCTACACATAATTCTGGACATCATCTTTCAATCCCCACTGGTGCTTGCCACTACGGTACTTTCCAGAGCCGTGTTAAAATCGATATACATCAATGACAAGTTCTAAAAACCCGCCCTATTTTGCATCTTTCAATTTTTGCTTTTCCAGCTTCCTAAAATACCCGCGGAATAGAAAGTTGTGCTTCAATGCCTCCATGTTCTGGTTAAGGCCATCTGAACCTTTCTGAAGATTGTCCATCGTCTTAACGAGGTTGCCTGCCATAACGGAGTCTTTCAATAAAGTATTGACCGGTCCTTTTCCATGTATTACGCTTTGATTCAATTCCTTTGCCATGCTGTTCATCTGAACGGTCATCTCATTTGCATGAACACTTGCCGTTCTGATGTTCGCAATTGCAGATTTCAACATACTTGCCATGCTCGTGTCCGTTAACAACAGGCCTGCTGTACCTTGTCCGTTTTTGATTCCGGACACGATATGGTCCAGGTCCCTTGTCATTTTATTCGCATTGGAAGTGGCTCCATATACATTTTGAAGGGACGACCTTAAGCTGATCCCAATGTTCTTGTCGTTAATCAGCTTCAGGATTTCACTGCTGTCGATACGGAGCACAGTGCCTTTCAACACTTCCGATATGCTTGCTACGTTGTTGTTGGTCTGTGATAGTTTCTGGATAATCTCATCCATGTTCACCATTTTCTTCGCGCCGAGCATATCACCTTCTGCTACCAGGGCACTCTTTCCGGCAACCGGCTGAATATTGACTACCTTGTTTCCCATCAACCCTTCCGTACCCACCGTTGCCACCGCGTTTTTATGAATGAACGCTTTGACCTTCTTGTTGATTTGCATCGTCACCTCAATGGTGGTATCGTTGATCAGCTCAATGTCTTTAACCGTACCGGCCTGGATTCCCGAAAACAACACATTACTGCCTTCCGTCAGTCCGTTCAGGTCCGGGAACCTTACTTTAAGCCGGAAATCATTGCCGAAGATGTTGTTGTTTTTGCCAATGATAAAAAATGTGAATATCATCACTACCAATCCCGCCAATACAAAGACGCCAAGCTTGATGTTATTTTCTTTTTGATTTTCCATTTTATTTATTCAAAAAACTGTTTAATATTCTGGTCTGTTGACTGTTTTAATTCTTCGAAGGTACCCTCTGTGTAACATCTTCCTTCCAGGAGGAGCACAACTATATCAGCGGTATTCTTCACACAGGTCATATCGTGGGAGATGATGATGGAAGAAGTTTTATACTTCTTCTGTAAAGCAATAATCAGCTGCTCAATTTCCCTTGAAGTGACCGGATCTAAACCGGTCGTTGGCTCATCGTACAGAATGACTTCGGGTCTTAAGATCATCGTCCGGGCCAGTGCAATACGCTTGAGCATTCCGCCTGATAATTCTGCAGGCATCATGTCTGCAGTATGTGCCAGGTCTACATTTTCCAATGCCTCGGCAACCAGTCTGTCCACTTCTTCATCGGTGATATCCACCCAGTGCCTGCGCAAGGGAAACTCCAGATTTTCACGGATGCTCATTGAATCGTACAAGGCATTGCTCTGGAATAAAAAACCTATTTTAGCCCGCGCCTCATCCAGCTGGTCTACATCGAGCTCTGGAATATTCTGTCCGAGCACCTTGATGCTTCCGCTGTCCGGTTTCATTAAGCCGATAATACATTTGATCAGCACAGATTTTCCGGAACCGGACTTCCCGAGTACCACTACATTCTTACCTCTTTCAACCGAAAGGCTGAAATCTTTCAGGATGGCATTCTCTCCAAAACTCTTGCACAGCCCGCTGATTTCAATTACATTTCTATCTGTTGTTTCCATGTTTAATTAAGTCCTAATACCTCCGTAACCTGTACGGCGAGCAGATCAATGATAAAAATCAACACAGAGGAAACTACTACTGCGGAATTGGCCGATATACCAACACCCTGTGTGCCTTTACTGGAGTTGAAGCCTTTGTAGCAGCCAACAATACCTACTGCGAAACCGAAAAATAAAGTCTTCACGATCGCGGGCAAAACATCAGTGTAGTCGAGACTTTTGAACACCTGCAGAAAGAAGAGGTCGAAACTGGTTACGGACCGTATGTTTACGCCCAAAAAAGCACCGAAAAGTGAGATTGCATCGCCCAGTATCGTTAAGATGGGCAACATTAATGTTGTCGCCAGCACGCGTGTTGCAACAAGGTATTTGAATGGTTTGATTCCGCTGACGTCCATCGCATCAATCTGTTCGGTCACTTTCATCGATCCAAGTTCAGCACCGATACTGCTTCCTATTTTGCCGGCAAAAATCAAGGCGGTAATGACCGGGCCGATCTCCCTGACGATAGCAAGTCCCACCATTACGGGCAACTGGGCCTGAACGCCATACTCCACCAAAGTAGGTCTGAGCTGCATGGTGAGTACAAGCCCCATGATAAAGGCGGTGAGCCCGACCAGCGGAAAAGAAAGGTATCCAACCGTGTAGCATTGCTTGAACAGTTCTTTCGTTTCATACCGCGGTTGGAGCCCCGAAGTAAAGAAGCGTGCGGAAAACGTCGCGATGTTCCCGGTTTCATCCAGGAAATTCTTAAAACTTGTCATTAAAGCCATAGATCAGAGGTAAAGCGTGGTGAAGCGTACCGTTATGATCCGATAGACTTTAAAATTTAGAACAGATTAGTGATGGGCGATAAATAAGGGCATATCAAAGTTGATGATCAGCTCGTCTGCCAAGCTTCTTTTTAACATACGGGAGATCTTGCTGCGCTGGTAAGCACCCAGGACAACGAGGGAGTTATTTTGGTTCTTTTGAAAATACCGGCGTATCTCGGTGGACGGTATCCCATTTGTACTCGTGTAGCTGAAGTTTGCAAATCGGCTGGCCATGAAAGTCAGCATCAACCGGTCCTCAGGCAAGTCAGTCTGCGTACAATCATCTTCATTGACCGTAAACACGGTGACCGGAAATTCTTTAAAGCTTTCAAAAAGATAGCAGAACATTTTGATGGCATACACCGAGGCCGGACTGCCGTCATATAAGAAGACGATTTTTTGAATGGGGCTGAATTTGAGGGGTAATACCAGTACAGGGCAGTGAACATGGGCGAGCAATTCTTTAACAAAGTCGCTGGGGCTGTCTGTCCCTGAGCCTGCAAGCGTTTGATTTTCATTGATGAACACCAGATCAGCAAAGGTACCTGTACGCTGCAATTCCTGGAGGGACTGGTTTTCATCCTTTATAATGCTAAAGCCAATGTCATTTGCCTTGCAGGCCTGCTGGAACTTTGCGGCCGCAGCTGCGCTCATCTGATGGTCCTGCTCATCCAGAACGTCGATGAGCTCATCGCTATGGTATTCCTTTTTAACCATATTGGACAAATTATGACGCAGACGGGAAGACACATCAAGGAACATTCCGGTCAAATGGGCACCGGAACTTTTAGATAAATGCACCACATAATCCAGGGTGCTATCAGACACTTTATATCCATCGAAAACCGCTAAGAATTGTTTCATAACAAGGGAGTTATCTAAAGTAGGTGGTCATCAAATCTACCCATTGTGAGATCTTTAAACCTGATGAAGATCAATTGGAAAGCTGATCATAAACACATAAAAATCAAGCTCACCGGACTTGCACCCGTTCAAGCCCGGGTATCACCTTAGTTTTTCGACCAGATCCTTTTTTGCCCCGTAATTTCAGCTGCTGATGCACATCAATGCATTATGTGATCCTACTCACTTTTAGCCCTTTTAAGATTGGGTAGGTTTGACGGCTTGAGCATCAGGATTTACTGGCTCAGCTGTCCCTTCATTTCATGTATAGATTTGCGTTGCTGTTTTTAGTCACTAACATTTGCTCACTCCCGGCTTTCTCGCAAGAAGTCACTAAACCGGACTCTACAAAGGCAAAGATCACCATGAAAGGCTTGTTTCAATCGAGGTATTCTTTTAGTGCGCACAAAAACATTGATTTAAACGGCCTTCAGCACACAGACGGTAAGGCGATCTACAATGATTTTGACATTAAACGTGCAAGGATCCAGTTTGCCTCGAAAATCTCAGACCGTACTGATGTCGTACTCTTGCTTAACCTGGCAGACTTCAAATCAGACCCTAAGAACAAGGTGCTGGAGAATGCTTACATTTCATATCGTCTGAATCCCTATCTGAATGCAAAGATGGGTCAATTCCGCCCTGCGTTTGGCTTGGAAGACATGTATCCTGTAGACGTTATCAAATCCATGGATTACTCCAACCAATATGCAGCCTTTGGTGCCAACGGTTGGCAAAGTTTTCAAATTGGGGCCAGTATTTACGGCGCCACGGGGGGCGCGCTACCGGTAAAATACGAGTTTTCCGTGACGAACGGCAACAACCGCAACCAGCTTATGGACAACGATAATGGGAAACACTTTTCGTCCAGGGTAGAACTCGGCCTGGAGAAACGGCTGAAAATTAAACTAGGATTGAATGGCGGATACGCAAAGGTTTCAGACGCCGGCGTCTACGCTGCGGGAATTGATCTGTCTGCCGTTTTGCCCCTGGCCGAAAAGTGGTCACTTGAACTGGAGACGGAGGCCAAGCAGGGGAACAATCATACCGTATACTATGGCCTGGATTCAGCAAAACGGGACGGCGGGCTAAGCAATTACCAGATGCGGGGGCTCTACATTTTGCCAAATCTGCGTTATGCGATCAACTACCACCGCCTCAGCTCTCTGGAACTCTCCTGCCGCTATGAATATTTTGATAAGGACTTCAAGCATACGGCAGGTGCAAGACAAACCTGGACGCCTATGGTTAGCGCTGAATTTCTAAGGGCTTACAATGCAAGGCTTCAGTTTGGCGTAAACATCGACCGGTACAAACGAAACATCGCCGGAACCACCCAGTACAACAATTCAATTTTCATTCTTCAAGTACAATCCAGGTTATAACCACAAACTGCTATATTTTATATGAAGCCTAACTCACCGATTCCGGAAGCCGCATCTGCTGCTGCCCCAAAAAAAGAAATCCAGCCCATCCCTTTGTTGATCACGGTGGCGATCGGATTAATCATCTGGTTCATTCCTCCACCAGAGGGCGTAAAGGCGGAGGCCTGGCATCTACTCGCAATCTTCCTGGCCACCATATTTGGAATTATCCTGAAAGCAGCGAGTATGGGTACCCTCTGCATGCTTGCCATCGCACTTGTCGCCTTAACGGGTGTGCTTGCCCCAGGCGATCCGGCCAAATCAATAACGCTTGCGCTTCGCAGTTTTGGAGACAAGGTCATCTGGCTGATCGGAATTAGCTTTTTCATCGCCCGCGGCTTTATAAAAACCGGCCTGGGCAGCAGGATAGCTTACATATTTATTAAACTGTTTGGCAAAAGTCCTCTAGGTCTGGCCTACAGCCTTGGCGCTGCCGATCTTATCCTGGCGCCAGCGATACCCAGCAATACGGCCCGCGGTGGCGGAATCATTTATCCCATTATGAAATCCATGTCTATGAGCCTCGGGTCCCTTCCGGATAAACCGGAAACCCACAGGAAAGTTGGCGCATACCTGACATTGAACAGCTACTACATGAACCTTATTGCTTCAGCCATGTTCCTCACCGGCACGGCCAGCAACCCGATGTGTCAGAAGTTTGCAGCAGACCTCGGCATTCACATCAGCTGGATGTCCTGGTTCTGGGCAGCAATTGTTCCCGGATTGGCCTCAATACTGATTATCCCCTTTTTGCTGTTCAAAATCTTTCCACCTGAACTTAAGAAAACCACCGAAGCCCCGGCTATGGCGGCCGCTAAACTGAAGGAAATGGGTAAAGTTACCCGTAACGAGTGGTTGATGGTGCTCGCATTTGTAATCTTACTGGTACTTTGGATGACAGGTGATATCTTTAAAATCGACGCTACGACGACAGCATTCATCGGGTTAACTATTTTGCTGCTTACACAGGTCCTCACCTGGGAAGATATCAAATCGGAAAAGGGTGCCTGGGATACCATTGTGTGGTTTGCTACATTGGTCATGATGGCCGGATCGCTGAATCAACTTGGATTTATTCCCTGGTTTGGGACGCTGATTCAAACCCAGCTTCTGGGACTATCCTGGACAATGGCATTTCCAATTATCGTCCTGGTATATTTCTTTAGTCATTATCTGTTTGCCAGCGCAACTGCTCACGTGGCAGCGATGTATGCGGCTTTGCTTGCTGTCGGAATCGCCATGGGCGTTCCTCCCCTGCTCCTTGCTTTAACGCTGGGCTTCACTGGTTCTCTTTATGGAACACTTACCCATTATGCACATGGACCGGCTCCTGTATTTTTTGGGAGCGGCTATGTCGATGTGAAACAGTGGTGGGTTATGGGCTTAATCGTCGGGGTTGTCTTACTTGGGATCTGGATGGGCGTAGGCGGTCTATGGTGGAAAGTAACAGGCATTTATTAATCTAAACCAAAGACATGATACTAAATATCTTAAAAACGACTTTATCGCGAAAGAACCTGATGGCGCTGAGCGGACTATTTTTATGTTTTTTTCTGGTCATTCACCTGCTTGGGAATCTACAACTGCTACTCCCCGCCCATACTGCGGCCGAAAGCTTCAATAGCTATTCTGCATTGCTTTCGGGTAATATATTCATCAAGATCATTTCCTACATCTTGTATGCGTCACTTGTTGCGCATGGAATTGATGCACTAATAATTTCTCTGAAGAACCGGAAAGCGGCTGGGAAGTATGCTTTGGACAACCGCAAAAAAGTAAGTAAATGGTATTCCAGGAATATGGGGATTCTGGGTACCATCCTGTTGCTCTTTCTGGTGATCCACTTCAAGGATTTTTGGTACGTGTACAAGTTCAGTGCGCTGCCCCTTGATCAGGCGGGCAACAGAGACCTCTATGCGATCGTCATCAATGCATTTAGCTCCTGGTGGTATGTGGTGCTTTATGTATTCTCTATGCTGGCGCTCGGCTTTCACCTGCTTCACGGATTTAAAAGTGCCGTCAGAACACTGGGACTCTATCATCCCCGTTATGCCGATTATGTAAAGATTTTCGGTACGGCTTACAGCTATGTGATCACCATAGGCTTTTCAATTATCCCCATTTATGTTCACCTCACTCATTTTGGATTATGATTTTAGACGCAAAGATTCCAGAAGGTCCGCTAGAAGACAAGTGGAGCTATTATAAAGACCACGCGAAGCTTGTTAACCCGGCAAACCGGAAGAAGCTGAAGATCATCGTGGTGGGTACCGGTCTTGCGGGGGCATCTACAGCTGCGTCTATGGCGGAACTGGGCTACCAGGTGCAATCCTTTTGTTTTCAGGATTCGGCCCGCAGGGCACATTCTGTTGCCGCCCAGGGCGGTGTAAATGCCGCAAAGAACTACCAGAATGACGGCGATTCCGTGTACCGGATGTTCTATGATACGCTGAAAGGTGGAGACTTCAGGGCAAGGGAAGCAAATGT
>JARKUW010000031.1 GCA_029851965.1 Bacteroidota bacterium
TACCTGAATGCTGGTATCGCTGCGCGGAACATGGAAGATTATCCAAAGATGATCGAGCAATATAAAAAAGCAATAACTTTGAACTATCCACAGTCATCTAGCTTATATGAGGAAATAATTTCCAGCCAGTTGGCTCAGAAAGATACTGTTGCAGCCGTAGCAAGTATTAATGAGGCGAAAGCGAAATTTCCGGATAACATCAGCTTCATCACTTCTGAGACTCAGATCTATTTACAGAAAGGCGATGTGGACAAAGCAGAGCAGACTTTAAATACCTTGATCACGAAGGAACCAAACAATGCAAGCTTCCAGTCCGCACTTGGAAACGTCTATTTGCAACAGGCTTTAAAGTTGCAGGGGACTTTAAGCAAAATCGACACAAAGAAAGTAAAAGAATATAATGCAGCTAAAAACAACAGGGACGCCCTTGTGGAAAAATCAATTCCGTACTTCAAGAAGTCATTGGAACTTGATCCTAAGAATGTTACCGCGTTGGAAAATTTGAAGACCATTTATACTTTTAAGAATGATACTGCGAACTACAACGATGTGAAAGCACGTTTAGACGCAATTGAGAAAAAATAATCGTTCACAAAATTCATGATAAAGAGGAGGGGTAATTTTATCCCTCCTTTTTTTTATATAAATTTGTTTCAAAAGCCAGCATATGAAGTATAGTTTTTCAGTGATATTAATTTTTCTTTCTCTACAAAGCTTTGCACAAAAAAGCCAGGTACAGATTTCTAGAAACAGCCTCGGTAAACTACAGGCCGCAATGCGCGCGAATAAAGAGGTGAAGGATCAATTGACTATCCTTGGAGAGGGAATAAAAGCTTCTGAAAATGCTTCCCGGGACCGGCGGACAAAGCGCTGGCCGGAAACATGGGCGATGAAGGCTTATTTCACATCTTATCTGGCCTTACTTGAATCTGATCCTCAAAGATCAGAAGACAATTATGTGAAGAGTTTGGCGTTACTGGATACCGCAAAGCTGTTGAACAGATATGATGAGAATTTAGAGCTTATAGACGCGACGAGTTTGAACATAATCATCAAAAAGCAGGATAAAGGTAACAAGGCGTATGCAGCAAATGATTTCAAGAGTGCATTCAGTCTCTTGAAAGATGTGAGTGATTATTATCCTCAGGACAGCACACTTGCTGTAAATGCAGCGTTAGCCGCGCAAAATATCAGAAATTACGATCAGGCACTGCAATACTTTAAGAGAGCAAAAGACAATGGGGCACGTAATCCGATTATCTTTCAGAACCTGGCAAATCTATATTCCTCCAAGTTTGAGACAGATCTGGCCATCCAGACATTTGAAGATGGCTTGAAGGTTAATCCTTTGAATGTTTACCTGGTGAACGATTATATTAACCTGTTGCTCGACAATAATCAGTACGAAAAGGCAGATAAAACGATCGAAAATGTTCTGAAGTATGATAAGGAGAACAAGTTGCTGTATTTTCTTTATGGATACTTACAACAGATCAAAGCCAACAATTTAAAGGCTGAAGCTGCGTACCGCAATGCGTTGCAATTGGATCAGACTTATTTTGCTGCATTGTACCAGTTGGCAATTACATATATCGATATTGCGTCGTCGGAATTAAAATCCAGGAATGTAGATGGGTTTGTTTCCAGAATTAACGAATCGGAGGAAATTCTCGAACATGCACATGAACTTAATCCAAACGATACGCGGACCATTCAATTGTTGATTGAAATCTATTCCCGTAAGGGAAGGTTGGATAAGGTGCAGGAGTTTAGAAGAATACTTGAAGAATTGTAGGGCTGCTGGTGATCCCTATACCTAACTTAACATAATATCAATTATTTTTTGTTATTATATTATGCTGAAAGAAGCCTGTGGATGCCTATGGTGTCTTATGTAATATCATTGAATTAACGACCACATGTTAAATAAGCCGATCCGCGATACTCATGATTTTCTATTAAGCAATTATTTCGCAGATGGCTTACGAATAACGCTCGGCGTACTTTTACCGTCACTGATTTTAGCGCAGTTCGGTTTGTTGAATTTTGGCATGACCTTATCACTCGGCGCGCTTTGTGTCAGTGTCGTTGATTTTCCCGGACCATTAGTTCACCGTAGAAATGCCATGCTAGTTACCTTGGCGTTCATCTCGATCATGAGTCTGCTCATCGGATTGATCAACGTGAACAACTACCTGACAGGCATCTTTTTAGTTGTATTCTGTATCCTTTTTTCCATGCTTTCCGTGTATGGCCCTCGTGAAGGATCCATTGGCACGGCAACCTTGCTGGTTTTGGTGTTGAGCATTGACGATGTACGACCCGCAGATCAAGTGCTGTTGCATGCTGCATTGGTATTTGCAGGTGGTCTATGGTATACATTGCTCAGTTATTTTTTCAATCAGATACGCCCGTACCGGCTTGCCGAGCAAACCTTAAGTGAGTCTATCCTGGAAGTTAGTGAGTTTCTGGAGGCGAAAGCAAAGTTCTACCGTGGAACGGCAGATTTTGATGCAAATTATGCCGAGCTGCTAAAGCTGCAGGCACGTGTAAATGAACAGCAGGAAGCTGTGCGTGAGGTACTGTTTAAAACCAGGGAAATTGTACGGGAGTCTACGCCTCAAGGCCGTTTTTTGCTCTTGGTATTTGTGGATATGGTCGACGTCTTTGAGCAGGTAATGTCTACGTTCTACAACTACGATCAGCTGCACGAACAGTTTGGCAGCACTGGTATACTTGCTAAATATGAAACGGCAATACACAAGATTGCTGACCAGCTGAGGGATATCGCCTTTGCACTAAAAACCGGTGGCATACCACCTGAACCCACCCAGTTGAATGCGTACGTGAGCGACTTAAGGCAGCAAATTACCTTACTGGAGGCTGACAGCGCGGGAAAATACAAGACGCTCGGAATTATAGCACTTAAGAATATCGAGGTCAACATTGAAAATATTGTTAACCGGGTAAATATTGTTAACAGCTATTTCAAAAAAAGCGAGAAGAAAAATCTCAGAATCCCCAAAATTGAAGCAGAAAAATTCGTAAACCGCCACTCCGTTGATCTTAAGATCCTGATCGACAACCTGAGCATTGGCTCAGCCACGTTTAGACATTCGCTGAGGGTTGCCGTTGTAATGCTTATCGGCTTTGTAATTTCACGTTCCCTGGATTTCTCTCATAGCTACTGGATATTGCTTACCATTCTGGTTATTTCCAAGCCTGCATTCAGTTTAACTAAGGAACGTAATTACGAAAGAATTGTAGGTACAATTGTCGGTGCAGTAATTGGGATGCTCGTGCTGGCGATGACGGACGACAAGAACATCCTGTTTGTAGTTCTCCTAATCTGTATGATTCTCAGTTACAGCTTCCAGCGAAAGAACTATGTGGTTAGTGTTGTCTTTATGACGCCCTATATACTTGTACTTTTTGACTTTCTTGGCATGGGTGGCTTCTCACTGGCTAAGGAACGCATTTTTGATACTTTGATCGGGTGCGGAATTGCCTTTGCCGCGAGCTATTTTTTATTTCCAACCTGGGAACATGAGAAAGTCAAGGAAGCGATGATCAAGATGCTGCAGGCAAATAAGGATTACTTTGAAAAGGTAACCGCGTTGTATTTCGAAAATGCAGGATACCTTACGGACTATAAGCTCGCCAGAAAAGAAGTTTACGTGGCCACTGCAAACCTCTCCACCCTTTTCCAGCGCATGTTTTCTGAGCCCAAGAGCAAGCAGTTGATCATAAAGGAACTGTATCAGTTCACTGCGCTGAATCACCTGCTGTCGTCGAACATTGCTACACTGACCTTAGATTACAAGCCACAGGACTGGAGTACTGATGACATGAAGGATTTTAAGGCGACCGTAAGCAATACCAGCTATCTCATCAAGAAAGCCGAGGAAAGGCTTGAGAATGAACCAACGGAAACCAGCAATGTGCCTCTGGTCAGGATTAAAGCAGACCTCACACTCACGCAGAATCCGGACAACGAGATGATCTTCCAGCAATTTATCAATATCCAGAAAGTTGCTTACGATATTTACAAGCTGACAGAGAAAATTGAGATCTAAACACCTACAACAGGAGTTTACTTGCGAGACCAAGTAATAAAAAGAAGCCAAAAACATCGGTGAAGGTGGTGATGATAATAGATGAGGCTATCGCCGGGTCTATCCCTACCCTTTTGAGCAGCAATGGGATACCAGCTCCGGCGATGCCGGCCACAAACAAATTCCCGGTCATGGCCATAAAGATCACCAGGCCAAGCAATGGGTTGCTGTCGAAATAAAGCGCAAACAACAAAACAATTAATCCAGTGACAGCACCATTTATGACACCTACTGTTAGCTCCTTCAGGACGGTTCTATACGCCTGTTGGTTGGTGAGGTCGTAAAGGGAAATACGCCTTACGGTTACTGCGAGAGCTTGTGTCGCCGCATTCCCTCCCATACCGGCAATAATGGTCATGTAGGCGGATAAGACTGCAATTTTCTCCAGGGTAGGCTCGAAATGCCTGACAACCGCAGAAGCAAGAAATGCAGTACCCAAGTTGATGATTAGCCAGGGCAATCTCGATTTTACGGCCTCAATCCAGTTTCCACTGAGTTCCTCGTCCTCTGATACACCTGATATTTTAAGGATATCCTCGGTATTTTCATCCTGGAGTACATCTATCACGTCATCAAAGGTCACCCTTCCGAGCAGTGTCATATCTTCGCCGAGCACGGGAATACTGGTTATGTTATACTGTGAAATTAGCCTGGCAACCTCTTCCTGATCCGTGTAAGGACTTACCCAGGCTACCTCTGCTTTTACCAGTTCTGTAATTTTAGCATTCCCTTTAGCCTTAATGATATCCTTTAAAGAGACAATGCCCTGGAAAATACCATAATCGTCAACCACGAAAATGGTGTAGAATTCCTCCATATCTTCACTCTGTGAGATAATTTCATCGATGGCATCTTTCTTTGTGAGATTCAGGTTGACTCTGATGAACTTCGTGTTCATCAAGCCTCCAGCCGTGTCTTCAGGATAGCTTAATAGGTTTCTAATGTTCGAAGCGTCGTGGTCACTCAGCTCATTCAGTATCTCTTTCTGCTCCGCGTCTTCCAGTTGCGAGATGATGTCTGTAGCATCGTCATAGTCGAGCAGCTGAACGATTTCAGTTCTTTTTTCGGGAGACAATTGGATAAGCAGATCTTCCGGGTGGGCCTCTTCATGCATCTCTGAAATCACCTGAGCGGCAATTTCAGTGGACAGGAGATTGATTATTCTTTCCTGATCCTCAATATTCAATCTTTCGAACAGTATGGCGATCTCAGAAGCGTGATATTCAGAAAGAATAGACGTTAGTAGCTCGTCGTTCTTAGCCAAAGCCTTTTTCAGCCTGGTAACATCTGTTTTATCAATTTCAAAAGATTGCATACCTCGCTAAGGTAATGAAAAAAGCTCGTCAGGAACCCAAGCTATTTAAACCAGCCTTTACGAGCAAAATAGAATACCTGCAGTATGGCAATGATAAACATGACGATCATGGTGTATAGATAGCCGTGTTCCTGGTAAAGTTCAGGCATATTTGCATTCATAATTTTCCCTGTAACCGGGTCCTGCTTGGCAAAGTTCATCCCGTATATACCGGCGATGAACGTTAAGGGTATAAAGATCGAAGATATAATCGTTAGCACCTTCATGATCTCATTCATCCGGTTGCTGATTACAGAAAGGTAGGTGTCGATATTACTGGCGGAGATTTCCTTTAAAGACTCGATGATATCGATGATCTGTATGATGTGGTCATAAGCGTCTTTTAGAAAGACCTTTGTCTGATCGCTGATCAAGGGACTGTCACTTCTAAGAATGTCATTAAGCTTGTCGCGCTCCGGCCAGGCCAGACGCTTAATATTCATCAGGTTACGTTTAATTGTCTGGGTATCAAACATGATAGATCTGTCGACTTTATCCATCAGGCGATCTTCAATCTCATCCAACTCATCTCCCCATAAGCCTAAGATCTGGAAGTAAGTATCTACGATCGCATCCGTCATGGCATACATCAGATAGCTGCTTCCGGCCGTACGGATATTACCTTTGCCCGCCCGAAGTCTTTGCTTCACAGGTGCCATGCAATCATTATACTTCTCCTGAAAGGTAAATAGTGCGTTGTCTGTTAGAAGAAATGAATATTGCTCATTGATCAGGCAATCCTCATCGTCATAGAAAAGAATTCTGCTGATGGCAAAAATATAATCTTCATCTTCTTCGTACTTGGGCCTCTGATAGGTTCTGGTAATATCCTCAAGGATAAGTTTATTGATGTTCAAGTCGTTTTGGATGGTCTCGAACACCTCCACATTCTTGAACCCCTTGATTTCTATCCAGTAGGTAAATGCTTTATTGGAAATGGTGCTTGTGATGGTTTTTAAATTTGCAAGCTCTTCCGTTTTGTATACATCTTTGGATAGTGTATGCAATACAATGTTAGTATCCAGCGCATGTTCATCAATGTAAATGATTCCGGGACTACTTCCAGCTTCGGGCAAAGTGTATTGTTGCCTGTGTTTTTTCTTCTTCTTCTTAGAAATAGCCGCCATTTTTAAAGAAACAATTTTGATTGTGGACCCTGATTAAACAACAGATCAACGATGCTCATGTTTGGTAAAAACCCATTCCGGTCTTCAAAGACTTGAAAATATGGTTTATTTTCGAATGCGGTTCCTTTCTTAAAAATGGGATTATCACGAAAGTCCAGTGCTGGCGCCAGCGTTTTTTCATATTCAGTTGTAAATTGAACATCCGGATTCTTCTTGAGCTGTTTAAATATCCAGGTTAACAGTTCCAGATTGAAGTCAAATAAAAACGTCGGTTTGTTCTCGAAGAACTTCACAAATTCATCTTCATAAAACTCGAAGTATGCGGAGTTTCTGTAGCAGGCTTCGAAACTCAGCCAATGCAGACGCTGCCACTTGAAATCGTAGCTAATCTTCACGTCCTTCATCACGGTGTGATATTTGGAACCCTTAATTACCGGTACAAACAAGTTTAGTGCTCCATTTGGAGAGGCCACTACCGTCCTGTTCCTGAAAGTCTGCTTTGGGAAATGCTCAAACTTCTCGAGCATGAACTCGAAATTTATGGCATTTAAAGAGGAGAAGTAGCTGATTGGTGGAAGATAAAAAAGTGGAAATATTGCGGGAGTCTGCATTTGAAAATTTATGTTTGCATTCTTGATCTGCAAATTAATGATAAAAAAAAGGCTTTTTCCAACTGAAAATAAATTCTTTGCTTGATGAACCCGCGTGTTGCAATAGTTATTTTGAATTGGAATGGACTCTCCTTTTTAAAGCGGTTCTTAAACTCAGTTGTGAATACAGCCTATTCAAACCTGCAGGTCGTTATTGGTGACAATGCCTCTACAGATGGATCGCTTGCTTTTGTCCGGGCATATTTCCCCAATGTTTTAATCATTGAAAACGACAAGAACTATGGCTTTGCTGAAGGGTACAACCGAGTCTTAAGTCAGTTGGATGCAGATTATTTTGTCCTGCTCAATTCGGATGTATTTGTTCCGAAAGACTGGATCAGTCCCGTCATTGAAATGATGGAGGCAGATGAAAGCATTGCAGCTGCCCAGCCTAAGATCAAATGGTTTGACGACAAGCGTAAATTTGAATATGCTGGTGCCGCGGGTGGATTTTTAGATTGCTACGGTTTTCCTTTCTGTAGAGGACGGATGTTTGACATCAATGAAACTGATGAGGGTCAGTATGATAACCCGGTTGAAGTTTTTTGGGCAAGCGGCGCAGCATTGTTCGTTAAACGCAGCTGTTGGATACGGGTTGGCGGGCTTGATCCCGACCTATTTGCCCATATGGAAGAAATAGACATTTGCTGGCGCCTGAAGAATCTGGGCTACAAAGTTATTTACTGTCCCGATTCTGAAATCTTCCACGTTGGTGGCGGAACACTAAACTCCGATAATCCATTTAAAACCTATTTAAACTTCCGGAACAACCTCTATATTTTACAAAAAAACCTCCCGCTTAAAGAAGCTTACGTGATGATCTTTCTGCGGTTCTGGATAGATCTGATTGCCTGGCTCCACTTTATTGTCACCGGCAAATTCAGACATGCAGTTGCTGTCTCTAAAGCCCACTTCAGCTTTTTTCAAAACATCAGGTTAAATGCACGGAAAAGAACAGGAACACAGATTCCTTTTTTAAACCATGCGGGCGTTTACCACTCCAGTGTTGTCTGGGCATTTTTCGTTCGTAAAATCAGTAGGTTCAGTGACCTTAAGAATATCGCAGTTAAGCGCTTAAAAGTGCCTCAATAGCCAACCGGTAACCATCAAGACCAAATCCTGTAAGGACACCTTTGCAGTTCTTACCTGTGAGTGAAACATGCCTGAAACTCTCTCTTGCATAGATGTTGGAAACATGAACTTCAACAACGGGGACCTGAATGGCCGCTATCGCATCCGCAATGGCTACCGATGTGTGTGTATAGCCTCCTGCATTTAGTATAATCCCGTCAAAGGAAAAACCAACTTCATGCAATTTGTTGATGATCTCACCTTCAACGTTACTCTGAAAGTATTCAATGTCAACTGCTTCATATTTTGCGCGTAACGTTGGCAAATAGTCCTCAAACCCAGTGTTTCCATAAACGGTGGGCTCACGTTTACCCAGTAGATTTAAGTTGGGTCCATTAATAATTTGTATCTTCATCGTTCAAACTTAAAATTTAAAAGTAGTAGTATAAAATCAAATTGTGACGATTCGGACGTATTTAAAGGAATTTAGTTTTTTTCTCAAACTTGAACGTGGCCTATCTGCCAACTCCGTTGACGCATACCTGAATGATGTAAATAAGCTAGCTGACTACCTCGATATTGCAGGTGTAAATAAACCGCCATCAGAAATAACAAGAAAGGATTTAACGGAATTCATTACCTGGTTGAACGAACTTGGTATGTTACCGAACACACAGGCGCGCGTGATTTCCGGCGTCAAATCCTATTTTCACTACTTGTCCATAGAGCAGTTGATTGCCGAAGACCCCACAGCATTACTGGAGGCTCCGAAAAGCGTCAGAAAGCTTCCCGATGTTTTAAGTATTGAGGAAATAAACCTTTTAATGGAATCTATTGATGCCTCTGTTCCTTCGGGAATACGGAGCAAAGCGATACTGGAAGTGCTGTATGGATGCGGATTACGGGTGAGTGAGCTCGTAAATCTTAAAATATCAAACCTGAACACAGATTCAGGATACATTATAGTTTTGGGGAAAGGCAACAAAGAACGACTGATACCCATCGGTTCTGTCGCCCTTAAATCCATATCTATCTACTTAGTCGAAGTTAGAGGCCGCCTGAAGATTAAAGCTGGACAGGAAGACTACATTTTCTTAAATAAGTTTGGGTCTAAGTTATCCCGAATCTCGGTGTTTACAATGATTAAATCGTTGGTAGAAAAAACACGGATCAATAAAGCAATCAGCCCCCATTCCTTTCGGCATTCTTTCGCAACACACTTGATTGAAGGCGGTGCAGACCTTAGAGCGGTTCAGGCCATGCTAGGTCATGTAAGTATTACAACGACGGAGATTTACACCCATGTGGATAAAGAATATCTGACAGGTATTGTAAAACATTACCATCCCAGGAGCTAGCACTTATTGCCACTGGCACCTGATCATCCGGTCCTTTCCTTGCATGTCTTTCTTAATCGCTACATTCCTAAATCCCTCATCGGCGAGCATTTTGTTCATTTCGGAACTCAGATTCGCGTTGATCTCGAAGTAGAGCCACCCCCCTGTCACAAGATGCGTTTTGCTAAATGCTGCAATCGCCTCGTAAAACACTAAAGGACTTTCATTGCTGACAAACAAGGCGGTATGCGGTTCGTATTCCAAAACATGTTCGCCCATCTCTGCTTTCTCTTCTTCTTTTATGTAAGGTGGGTTGCTTACAATAATATCGAACGTTTCCGATGTTTGATAATGGAAAATATCCGCCTGAACAAAGCATACGTCTACAGCATTCAAAGTGGCGTTCTGCTCTGCAACCCGTATTGCAGGCGAAGAAATGTCCAGTCCGTAAACTTCAAGTTCGGGCGCATTCTTTTTTAAAGCGATGGGAATGCAGCCGCTCCCCGTGCCGATATCCAATACTTTATTGCCCGAAAAAGATGCCGAATTGATGTGATTCAATATCCAGTGGACGAGCTCTTCAGTTTCGGGACGGGGAATCAGGACGGAAGAGCTTACGATAAACTTCAACCCATAGAAGTCAGCCTCGCCGAGAATATATTGTATCGGCCTACCTTCAAGCAGTTGGTCCACAACGGAATGAAGCGTTTCCTCCAACCCGGGATCAAGCTGTGTTTCCTGCTTGAGAATAAAGTCCATCTTATTAATTCCAAGTACTTTATCAACCGCTACATAAAACATAGATGTACATTCATCTACATCATACTTATGCTTCAACTGCTCCATAAAGAAGCGTTTAAAATCCTTTAAAATCATAGATTGTAAAAGTAAGCAAATCAAAGTATATCCTTACTTTTACACGATGGTTGATGAATTGTACATGCGACGATGCCTGGAGCTAGCTGAATTGGGCATGGGAAATGTGAGCCCGAATCCAATGGTGGGCTGTGTGATTGTAGTAAATGGTGCAATCATAGGAGAAGGTTATCACGAGAAATTCGGCCAGGCTCATGCTGAGGTCAATGCCGTTGCATCTGTGTTCAAGAACTATGGCACGCAGGCAGAAGACCTTCTAAAACGGGCCACTGTCTATGTATCTCTGGAACCATGTGCACACTTCGGAAAAACACCGCCCTGTGTCGATCTTTTAATCAAACATGAGGTAAAAAAAGTTGTTGTCGGAAACAAAGACCCATATCCGGATGTAAATGGAACGGGTATTGAAAAACTTCGAAATGCGGGTATCGAGGTGAATGTTGGCGTGCTTGAGCAACAATGTCTGGAGTTGAACCGACGATTCTTCACTCGTATTGCAAAGCAAAGACCTTACATTATCTTGAAATGGGCGCAAACGGCAAATGGCTATTTTGCTCCCCTTGACGAGCGGCAGGCATGGATTAGCACCGCGTTCTCCAAAAAATTAGTACACAAGTGGCGGTCAGAAGAAGATGCAATACTCGTCGGAAAGAGAACGGTCATCTGCGACAATCCCAACTTGAACACCAGAGAATGGTCAGGCAAGAACCCCGTACGAATCGTTATCGATCAGAAGCTTCAAATTGATCCAACAAACAAAATATATAATGAAGATGCTAAAACAATCATCTTCAATGAGGTAAAAACAACAGTTAGTGGAAATGTTCATTTCATCCATATGGAAGACATGAGGTATTATCTACCTCAAAAAATAGCCTTTCAACTGTACCTTATGGATCTGCAATCCGTGATCATTGAAGGCGGATCGAAGGTTTTAAATCAATTTATTTCAGGGGGTTTATGGGATGAAGCCCGGGTATTCCATTCCGCTGTAAACTGGAACGAGGGCATGTTGGCTCCTCAGGTAAAAGGGCACCTTATGGAAGTTGTTTCACTGAATGAGGATAAACTGTTGATTTACAGAAATCCGTCAAATTCATGATGTATATTCTAATTAGCATCTTCTGTAGCGTTACAGTGGGAGTTCTTTTAAAGTTAGCCAGGCGATATCACATCAGCATACCTCAGGCGATTGCCTGGAACTACTTTTTCGCGATCATACTTGCAGCAATATTCTTTAAAATAGATTTGGGCAGTCTTGCTTTGCCAAGCTCCAGCCTTTACATATACCTGGGCATTTTGTTGCCTTCAATATTTCTGGTGATGGCGGTCTCGATCAAGCAAATTGGGATTGCGAAAACCGATGTTGCGCAACGGCTCTCCTTATTTATCCCTGTAATTGCATCTTATTTCCTGTTTGACGAACATTTCAGCACCTTAAAGATTGTCTCACTTGCGCTAGGCTTTATGGCCATTGCGTTGATCCTGTCGAAAAAGGATTCCCCGGCGAGCAGCAACCTGATCATCTACCCTGTCCTTGTATTCTTTGGATTTGGGGTTATTGACGTTCTGTTTAAGAAAGTTGCCCAGCTTCCCGATGTATCGTACTCAACCTCGCTCCTCATTGTATTTGTATTGGCTTTCCTGATATCATGTGCAGGCATTGGATATCTCGTTTTGTTTAAAAAAGAAAAACTTCAATTCGTTGGTCTTGCTTACGGATGTATCCTGGGCATTTTTAATTTTGCAAACATCTACTTCTATCTCAAAGCCCACAAAGCGCTGCCAAATAATCCCTCGTCGGTTTTTGCAACCATGAACATCGGCGTGATTCTCCTCGGTACACTTGTCGGCCTTTTGTTTTTCAAGGAGAAGTTTAGCCGCCTGAACATCATCGGGTTCGTCCTGGCCCTTGTTGCTGTAATTTGTTTAGCCATTTCCAGGATATATGCTTTTTGAGGATCAGTACAAAACGATAGAGCAAGCTTGCGAAGGCAGCTTCAAAGATAAAGGAAGCAAGTTCCTTGCTTATGCTTACCCGATCGCGTCTGAGCAGGAGATTAAATCGATCCTACTGAATTTGAAGGGTATGCATCAAAAAGCAAGGCACTTCTGCTGGGCATACCGCCTGACGCCGGACAGAAGCATGTTTAGAATTAATGATGATGGTGAACCCTCCGGAACCGCGGGAAGACCTATATTAAACACGTTACTTTCCGCAGACCTGACAAACATCTTTGTTGTTGTTGTACGATATTTTGGAGGGACGCTCCTGGGCGTGCCAGGCTTAATCAACGCATACAAATCAGCAACCATAGATGCACTTCAAGCAGCATCGATTGTTGAACAAACCATTAACGAAGTGTATGCCATTACTTTTCCATATGCCATCACAAACCAGGTAATGAAAGTTATTAAAGATGAGCGGGTAACCGTTTTATCCCAGAATTTCAATCTGGATTGCAATTTGCAGATTGAACTTCGAAAGCGGATAGCAGAGTCGACGTTAAGTAAGCTAACGGGTCTTGATGGCTTGAAAGTTCAATTCATACGTGTAAGTTGATGCCGTAGAATAAAAGCGTACCTTTGCAGCCCTTATTAAACTCCTATGAATAGCATTTCCGAATCGGACCTGATACTTAACCCGGACGGCAGTATTTACCATTTGAATCTTCTTCCCGAAGATATTGCCTCAACCGTGATCACCGTGGGTGATCCAGACCGGGTCGCGGAGGTTACAAAGTATTTCGATTCTATTGAACTCTCGAAAGGGAAACGTGAATTCGTTACCCAAACCGGTTACGTTGGGAAAAGGAGAATAACGGTTCTTTCTACCGGGATCGGGACAGATAACATTGACATTGTGCTCAATGAACTCGATGCGCTGGTCAATATAGATTTCGCTTCAAGGGAAGTGAAAAGTAGTTTGACGTCGCTGGATATCATTCGCATTGGCACTTCCGGTGCAATTCAGCCTGATTTAAAAATTGGAACCATCCTGGTTTCATCGCACGGGTTGGGACTGGACACGTTGATGCACTATTACCTCCAGGCAGAAACAAGCGAAATCAAAGCCTTGTTAAACGATATTAAACTGCATTTGAAAGATCTCTCTGGTATTGAGCCATATCTCACTGCGGCCAGCCCGCTACTGCAAAACAGCATCGGCAAAGGATTTCCATCCGGGATTACCGTTACTGCTCCCGGCTTTTATGCGCCGCAAGGCAGAAGCGTTAGAGCGAAAAGAAGGTTTCCAGCGCTTTTGGAGACCTTAACCTCATTTAAGGCCGGAAGCTTGCGTATTTCGAACCTGGAAATGGAGACGGCGGGTATATATGCACTTGCCGGCGCTTTGGGCCACAATGCGTTGTCCATAAATGCAATACTGGCGAACCGGTTAACTGGGAAGTTCAGTACTGATCCACAGCTTGTTGTAAACAAAGCTATACAGCAGGTGTTAGAAAAATTATAAGAAACATTCATGACCAACAAACAACAACTTAATTTAATACTACTGCTGGGATCGTTAACGGCATTGGGTCCATTCTCAATCGACATGTACTTACCGGCCTTTCCGGTGATCGCCAGAGATCTGAACACGACAACGGAGCAAGTCGCCATATCGCTGTCCAGCTTCTTCATAGGGATTTCCTTGGGGCAACTCCTGTATGGACCATTACTGGACCGCTTTGGCAGGAAGAAGCCACTATGTATCGGACTGACCATTTATATTTTGGCATCCTTTGGTTGTCTATTTGCTTCAACACTAAACCAGCTTATTGTCCTACGTGCGATCCAGGCCATTGGCAGTTGTGCGGCTGCAGTTGCATCGGTTGCTATGGTTCGAGACTTTTTCCCTGTTAAGGACAGTGCCAGGATTTTTTCGCTTTTAATGTTAGTCGTAGGCGTGTCCCCTATGC
>JARKUW010000044.1 GCA_029851965.1 Bacteroidota bacterium
GAATAGATCAGGTTTTATTTTACTTACCCCGCCAGGCACCAGCGCGTTCGAGAACAATATACACGGCACAGCAATACCTTCCCTGCCTCATCATTTGGTTAAAGGCCATGCGATATAGGCGTATGCCTTAGCTAACACCCGTATGTTAATTTTAAAAATAAATTATTACGAATTAAAATAAGCAATTGATATTCACTTAATGAAACTACAAAAAGCTGGCGCCTGTTACCTTCTTACAATCTGCTTGGCAGCACTATTGCTGATGAATGGATGTGCCTATAGCGGAAGAAATGTCCTGCTTAAAACGCCGTTTGATGCGGATACACTCAAAGGTGTATTTGTGGTCAACGGTAAAGTCGGGCAGGAAGGATATTACAATCTGATCAAGCCAGAAGATGAACTTGCAATAAGTGACCTGCAGGATATCAGCTTACTGGTGCGCAGTAACAAGGAACGTTACACGCCACGTACAGATTCCTATGCAATCTTTCAGGTAAACGAAAAGGGTATGATAAGCCTCCCTTTACTTGGCCAGGTTAAGGTCGCCGGACTCAACCGGCTGGAAGCAGGGAACCACATACAAAACCTATATGAGCAGAAAGAACTACGAAAACCGCTGATCGACGTGCGGATAAACAACCTCTATGTGGTTTTACTTGGTGAAGTCGCCAGGCAGGGAAAGTATATCATCAACCGTGAAGACTATGAACTGATCGACTTACTCGGGGAAGCAGGAGGATTAACACCGGGCGCAAACAAACGTGCTGTGAAAATATTCAGGGGTGACCGCAGGGATCCAGAAATAATCCTCGTGAATTTAGAGAATTACAGTTTTCTAAAAAACAAGAATTTAAGGTTGCAATCAAAAGATGTGGTCTATGTCGAGCCGCGGCGGATCGTTTCTAATGCACAGAGTGCACAGGCGTATTCTGCCTTTTTTCAGGTTGGATTTGTGCTCCTGAATACTGTTCTACTGATTATTAATCTTTCAAATTGATGAATGAACAGCTCCCGATAAAAGTAAACAGCAGCATCTACGACCGGCAGGAGGTCAGCTACAGAAAAGTAGCCAGAATTATCCTCAGCAGATGGAAATGGATTGTGTATACCACGATCCTTGGGCTATGTCTCGGCGAAATGATAATAAAGTTTACACCTCCAACATACCTTACTGAAGCCTCCCTGAAATTCGAGGAACGACGGTCTGAAATCTCTGAATTAATGACGGTGAGGAATGTGTATGACCGGAGTGACAAACTACTCTCTGAACAGTTTGTGATCCGCTCACGGGAAGTCCTGCTGAATGCCATCAGGAAATTGAATTATCCCGTTTCATTCTATAGCGTCGGTACCATCCGGAACACCGATCTCTACCCGGAATTGCCGATGCGGATCAGCATTCTTAAAACGGCTCCGCCTGATTCCCCTACGCCATTCTTCAAGTTGAAACCCCACTCAGCCAGCCGGTTCACGCTAATTTATTCCGTTGACGGGAAAAATATTTCGAAGAATTACGTAACAGGTGAACAGATATCTGCAGGAAACCTGACGTTCAAAATACAGAGTTACCGCTACGATCCGAAAGCAAATGAAAACCTTGTCTTCCATGTTAACAATCCAGAAGATATACTGAGTCGTGTGAATGAAGGATTAAGGATGAATGAAAATAAAAACACGAACATCTTGACCTTTGTACAAACCGACGAAAACCCCAGGTTTGCCGCCGATATTCTGAATGCTATTCTGGATGAATATGTTGTGCATGACCGCACACAGAAGACAGTATCTGCTACACAGGCCATACAGTTCATACACCACCTGCAGTCCGATATGCTTGCTATTGTTAAAACTTCGGGCAGCAATCTGGAGAAGTTCAAGGTTCAATCCCAAATTCTGGACATTTCCGGCGCATCGCGAAAAATGACCACACAGCTGGCAGATCTCGAGACTGAAAGAAGTAAGGTGAAGCTCGAAGCAATGCTGATTCTACAGCTAAAGAAAGACATCGCGGATAATCACAGCTCCAGTGCCATAAATAATAATCTTCAAGGAATAACAGATCCCCTGCTTACGAACCTGCTGTTCCAATATAATGGCCTGCTCCTGAAGAAACAGGAACAGTTGATCACATACAAACCGACGGCCTTTTCTGTACAACAGCTTGATGGGCAGCTGCGTGCAGTAAAAGCATCCTTTGAAGCCAACGTAGATGCACAATTGGCAAAGAACAGGAAAGCGCAACAGTTTATCGACCGCCAGATGCAAGACATCAAAGGGAATTTCAATTCCATACCCAAAGCAGAAAAGGAGTATGTGAACCTCCAGTCAGATGTCGAAGTAAACCAGAAAGTATATGCCTACTTGTCGGAGAAGAAACTCGAGGCCCAGATCAGCAAAGCGGCTGCAACCCCGGGAGTTCAGATTGTTGATCGCGCCCAGATGAATGTTATGCCGGTTACCCCCATTCCCGGAAAGATCTATTCCACCGCGCTCTTCTTAGGTGTGTGTTCCGGAATTGCCTTGATTTTCGGCGTCCGTATCCTCAATCCCTTTATTTATGACACGGAATCTATCGGACTGATCAGCAGTGTCCCGGTGATCGGGGTGATCCGGAAATATCCATCTAAGTACAGTCCCTCCATGCTGGAACTGTTGAAGCTGAAGGATCTCAAATCCGTATTTTCGGAATCTGTACGCGCCGTGAGAACAAACATCAGTTTCCTGGCACCGGATCAACCCTGTAAGGTAATCTGTATTTCTTCTGAGATCGCACGCGAAGGGAAGTCATTCACCAGTATCAATATTGCAAGTACATTGTGCTTAATCGAGAAAAAAGTACTTGTCGTTGCAGCAGACCTCAGAAAGTCCAGGTTACATCATGCGTTTAACACCAGTAATCTGTTGGGACTAAGTAGCTTCCTATCTGCCCAGGCCAGCGAAACGGAGATTATATTCTCCACGGAGATACCCGATTTGTTTTTCATGCCAGCCGGCCCTGTGCCTCCGAATCCGTCGGAACTTTTACATTCCAAACGCATGAATAGCTTGATTGCAGATCTAAAAACTAAGTTTGACTACATCATAATTGATTGTGCCCCGGTCGGACTGGTTTCAGATGCCGTTCCGCTAATTAAAATGGCCGACATAAATTTGTTCATCATACGCTCAGGCGTATCCAGACATACGGCAGCCTTAATACCGGACAAGTTGTCCCAGGAATTTGGACTCAACAACTTCTCCATCATCCTGAACGCATTTGACAACGATACTTTACATAGCCGCCTTTACACGAATGGGATCAATGGCAATCATTATTACACGGACTACTCGAAGTTAAGCCACAAACAGGGGTACTTAATGGATGAATCCTAGCGGCTCCGCCGTCTATAAGATTGAATTTGAGCAGGCTACAGGGTCCGAACTTCCTGTTAGAAAACAAGGATACATGTGATCCACAGGGCGAAGCTGTGCCCGCTCACAGACAAAATCAACTGCAGCAACCGCAACTATGAAAATTCCTAGAATCACCAATGAGGTTCTTTTTTTGACACTGGACACGTTTAGCAGTACAGGGGGGATACAGAAGGTTTGTCGCTCAATGGCTAAAGCACTTGCGGAACGGAAGCCGAAAAATCACGGACTCACCGCGGTGCACTTGCTTTCCCTGGTCGATTCTACCACGGAACTGATGGAAGAATATATACCCAAAAAACAGTTTGAGGGCTTTCAGGGCAACAGGTTGAAATTTGTGTTTACGGCTTTCATTAACGGGCTGAAAAGTCAAACGATCATTCTCAGTCACATCAACCTGCTTCCGGTGGCATTCCTCATTAAAGTATTCCTTCCCAAAAAACGAATAATCCTGATCGCCCATGGCATCGAAGTCTGGAGACGTCCTGGAAGATTGGCTAAATCCATTCTGAACAACTCAATTGAAATCTGGGCAGTAAGTACACACACCGCGAAAGTTTTGCACCAAGTATCCGGGATTAACCGCCAGCAAATTCAAATACTCCCAAACTGTTTGGATCCATTTCTATCCATACCAGATACAACCATAAAGCCGGCATCCCTGTTAATACGACATCGTTTAGCAGACAAACAACCTGTGTTGTTAACAATAACACGGCTATCCGAATTTGAGACTGAAAAAGGTTACGATTCCATCATCCTGTGCCTTGCAACCTTAATAAAAACGTACCCTTCATTGATGTATCTTCTGGCAGGTAAATGTGATCTGAAAGAGCAGCAAAGATTAAATCTCCTGATCGAGAGTTTAGACCTTAAGAACCACGTAAAGCTTGTCGGTTTCATTCCGGAAGACGAATTAACCGATTATTATTTATTGTGTGACGTATTCCTCTTACCAAGCAAAAAAGAGGGCTTCGGCCTGGTTTTGATTGAGGCCGCTGCATGTGGCGCCAGCATCATCGCAGGCAGCAAAGATGGTAGTGCAGACGCCCTTCTCAAAGGCCGTCTGGGCACCTTAGTGGACCCGGATTCTTCGGATGAAATCATCAAAGCAGTGCATCTTGCGCTTAGCACCCAAAAGAACACCAGCAGTTCGTATGCGCGGCAACGACTAACCATTGAACACTATGCGTTCAACCAGTACAAGGTCAATATTGAAGCACTACTATCATGAAACGATTGGCCATAGTTCTAACGCACCCCATTCAATACTATTCTCCCGTATTTCAACGGCTGGCAAAGTACGTTTCCCTTAAAGTTTTTTATACCAAAGGGAATTCATCCGGGCATTATGACCCCGGATTCAGACAACAGGTTGAATGGGATATTCCCCTGTTGGAGGGATACAATTTCGAATTCTTAAACAACACAGCAGGCTCCTCAGAAAGCAAGGGATTCTTTGGAGTTGATAATCCGGATGCTATACAAAAAATCACAGCCTTTAAGCCAACAACCATTTTAGTGTATGGCTGGGCTTACAAGAGCCACCTAAAGATTCTGATGCACTTCCACGGCAAGACTAAAGTGCTGTTCAGGGGCGACTCCACTGCGATGCAGAGACTTCCCTGGTACAGGGCCATTGCGAAAAAGGCAGTGCTAAGATGGGTTTATAAGCATGTCGATATTGCGCTGTACGTGGGCAGCCAAAACAAACTCTATTTCCAAAAATATGGAATGAAAGAAGCCCAATTGGTATTCGCACCGCATGCTATAGATAATGCAAGGTTCAGGTCGTGTCGTCATGCGGAAGCAATGGCGTTACGCCGGGCGCTGGCAATACGGGATCAGGAACTCTTGATCCTTTTTGCGGGAAAGCTTACAGACATCAAAAACCCGCTGATCTTGTTGAAAGCGTTCTGTGACATCAGCCCCCGAAATGCGCACCTCCTGTTTGTAGGAAGCGGTCACCTGGAAGAGCAGCTGAAATCAAATGCCTCAGACTGTATGTCCAAAGTGCACTTCCTTCCTTTTCAAAACCAGCAATATATGCCCGTCATTTATCAATCCTGCGATCTATTCTGCATGCCCACCAGACCACCTGGGGAAAGCTGGGGCCTGGCAATAAATGAAGCAATGGCCGCCCGGAAAGCAATCCTGTGTTCCAGTATGGTCGGCGCAGCTTCCGATCTGGTCACGCACGAGAATGGTAGAATATTCAAGTGCGGTGATTCTAAACAGCTGAAATCGAGTCTCGTCGAGCTTATTTCTGACAAGGCCAGATTGTCAGCTCTGGGCGATCAATCCTCAAAAATTATCGCAGACTGGAGTTTCGAAAAGCAGATTGAAATTATCCTGGCGCATGTTTAGCCCGTACCATTCCAACCAGCTGTTCAGGCTCAAGACCTGCGTCCCGCTGTATATTCCATGGCTAGTCGCCGTGGCCTGCCAAAGCAGTCCACTGACATCCTATGTAGTTGCATGGCTCGGGTCCTTCATGATCTTCTATTGCACGCTGGCTGCCCCTGCACGTACAACTTCAAATGCAGTACTGATCAGCCAGCAACTCATGCGACCGATCGTACTGATCCAAATTGTGTTTGCCGGCTTTATGTGCGGAACATCGATCTTCTATTTCCTTGACCACCTCGGCTACGAATACTTAACGGCGGTAAATACCAGGAATTTTATTGTCAATGCGAAAACATTCCAGATTGCCAGCTGCCAAAGGTATGGTGTTCTCGGTCATGCCGCTTTATGTACCGGTATCATCCTCGCCATGAAACCTCAACTTCAGCCGTGCTACAGCTTCAGAAAGGACGCAACAGAACTCCTGATGCCCGCATGCGCACTTGGATTTCTCCTGGTGTACCTGACGAACCGGATTCCGGCACTCGTCCAGTTTTCATTGATGCTAAATTCCATGGCTCAGTTCACTGCAACAGTGATCCTGGTTAAAGGCCTGCACGCAAAAAGAATTTCCATGATCAGTTTCGGTGGCGTGGCCTTCCTGGTTAACCTAATTTCCTCAAGTCTGTCCGGGTACAAAGAGGGGGTTATCGTGAATTTACTTCTGTTGCTGTTCCTATTGTTCCCTCATTACAAAAAGGTGGTACTCCTACTAACCATCCCCCTAGCAGGCCTGGCACTGTACATATTGCCCACACTGGCCAGTACCATAAGAACCCAGTCCTGGTCGGGTAATGATACAGCTTCAGATGCCACAGCCGAAGCATATCTGCTACTGCTATCAGACGACCCATTGAATCAAATAAATACCACCAACTGGGAATTTCTCACCAACAGGTTCAGTGAAATTGGAATGTTCACCAGGTACATAAGTGTAGTACCGGAACACCATAGTTACTACGGTCTCGAAATACTGGGGAACGCAGTTCAGGCCCTGGTCCCAAGAGCCCTTTGGGCAGGTAAACCGGACATGGAAGTGGTTTCCATGAAGCGCGTATATGATGCAGGTGTCATCAATCGCCTGTCGACGGCTTCGGCGAAGACACGACCCATTGTAGACGGCTATTTAAGTGGAGGCACATTCGGCGTGTTTCTTTCGATGCTTGTGTATGGCCTTGTTTGCCAGTCCTTGTGCAATAAGGCCGAGCAGGATTTTGGCGGCTATGACATCGGATGTGTCATTATCTTCAATGGAATTTTTCAGCAACTATGGCGCGGGAATAATTTCGAGTTCATCATTAACAATATTTTCTACGGTTATCTGCTTATGGTGGGGATCTTCTTCTGCTTCAGACAACTGCGGCTCCTGCTACCCGTAAAACACAACTACTAAATGTCATGGAAATTATTCAAATTAGCCCGTCTTATAAGCCGGCGTATCAATATGGCGGGCCTACAATGTCCATTTCCATGTTGTGTGAGGCACTCCAGAAAGCCGCTGTAAAAACGCTGGTACTCACCACTACAGCAAACGGAAAGTTTGAACTCAATATCAGAAGAAACCGGGTAACCATTACAGATGATGTAAGCGTACGATATTGCAAGAGGTTAACGAAAGATCACAGCCACTTCTCGCCCGCCTTGTGTGTACATCTTATCAGGTGCCTTCTGTCAAATCCCTTTCTGAGCAAACAGATCATTCACATTCATTCCTGGTGGAACCTGGTGGCAGTATTAGCGTGTCTTATCGCAAAGATCAACAACAGCACGGTTGTGCTTTCTCCAAGAGGAATGCTCACAAATTACAGCTTTGAAAACCGGAATACGTTTGCAAAGCTGATTTTACATGGATGTATAGGTAAGTGGCTGTTAAACAGCTGCCATTTGCACGCAACCAGCAACCTGGAGAAAGATGACATACTGCGTTTTCTAAGACCTAAAACAATTACCGTCATACCGAACTTTGTAAACTTCCCTGCAGTCAAAGGATCAAGGAAGCCCGAAGAGAAAAACAGCAAGTTTAAACTCCTTTTCCTTTCCAGAATAGATAAGAAAAAGAATCTGGAACTGCTGTTTAACACGCTTGCGGAACTTACATCCGACTGTCAGCTGACGATTGCTGGAACGGGCGAAGCGAGCTATGTCCAGCGTCTGAAAGATCTAGCTTCAGCGCTGAACATTTCAGAGCGAATCCTATGGATAGGACACGTTGCCAACGAAGAGAAATTCCAGGTGCTCATGAACCATGATCTGCTGGTGTTACCCTCTTACAATGAGAATTTCGCGAATGTCGTTGTGGAAAGTCTGGCGATGGGCACGGCCGTTCTTGTGTCGGACCAGGTGGGGCTCGCCAGCTATGTCAAAACCCATCAGCTCGGCTGGGTGTCACAGCTGACGCAAAGAGAACTGCGCAAGCACCTGAACCACATTCCCGAATATGGCAAGACACTGGCCAGAATAAGGTCAGTCGCACCAGCGCGGATTGCAGCTGATTTTGACAGATCGGTTCTGGTCCAACGCTACCTGTCTATGTATACACGTATCTCTAAATAAGTATATCAGCACATCATGCCCGATTTTACCTTCATCATCCTGACCCTCAACGAAGAAGTTCATCTACCCAGATTACTTCAGTCTGTCCATGGTCTCCATGCCCGTATCTGCGTCATGGATTCAGGCAGCACAGACCAGACGCTTAACATTTGCAAGCAAAATAACATTGAAGTGAGCTACCGACCCTTCGACAATCATCCCAGGCAATGGGATGCAGCGTTGAAGACGTTCACGATTGCTACCCCATGGATTATCGCCCTCGATGCAGATCAAGTCGTAAGTCCGGAGTTATTCCTCCTGCTGGATCAATTCAGAAATGAGGATCACACAGACATAGCTGGTATATATTTCAACAGAAAAAATTACTTCCGCGGCCACTGGATTAAACACGGCGGATACTATCCCGTTTACTTGTTGAAAATGTTCAGATCTGGTATCGGCTTCTCAGATCTGAATGAAAATATGGACCATAGGTTCATTGTTCCCGGTAAAACCATCATCTGGAAGAAAGGGCATCTCCTGGAGGAAAACTACAAAGAAAACAAACTGCAGTTTTGGATTGAAAAACACAACCGCTACAGCGACTTGCTGGCTGATGAAGAATGCGGGAGAATGCTCGGTCAAAGGTTTCAGCTCGTCCAGCCCAGTTACTGGGGATCACCCAATGCACAAAAGGCCTGGTTGAAGAGGCTCTGGTGGCAGCTCCCGAAATATATTCGCCCTTTTTTGTATTTCGGTTACCGAATGATCATACAACACGGATTCCTGGATGGGAGAACCGGAATTCTTTTTCACTTTCTCCAGGGCTTCTGGTTCCGGTTAATCGTTGACATCAAAATTGGAGAACGACACAACCCAGAGCAAACGCACACAACTACATCTTACGCCCGGCAGAGGTCAGCGTGGAAGGCGATGTTTACCCGTCGTTGGCACCAAGATCGATATAGGTTTTTGTTGCAGTTCCCTCTGCTGTTTCTTGTTTTCTATGCATTCAATATCGCTTTCATTGGTGTTACCACGCCTGGCCATATCTACCTCGAGGCGGTGGACAAGCACCTCAACTATATTCAGGCATCGCGACAGTTGACCCTGACATCAACTTCGACAATCCTTAACCTTTTCGGCTATCAGGTGACCACATCCGCTCAACAGCTGCATGTCGAACACCATGCCGGCTTTAAGCTTGTCTATTCGTGTCTTGGATATGGGGTCATGAGTTTCTTCAGTGCCTTTGTCATCACTTTTCCAAAATCAGATGGCAGTAAATGGAAATTCCTGATTGCGGGGCTGGCCACGATCCAGGTCCTAAATCTGTTAAGACTGCTAACCATCGCCATTTACTGGAAGCGAACCGATCCGATCTTCCTTAACCACCATGACCTGTTCAACCTTCTCCTCTACAGCATCTTGCTGATGATGATCTATTTCTGGCTTACGGACAGGTCAAACCGGTCTTCAACCGCTGGAAGTACCGCACATGAACAATCAACACCAAAGAAAAACACCGATGGAGCACACCTGTAATGAAGCAAAGATGGAAACTACACAACTGCGAAAAGCTTTTAAAAAGTCTGAGTTTGACGTTGGCGCATCCCCATGGAAAGTCATGTGCTGGTATATGATCAGCATTCTTCTGTTCAGATCTGGCATACTTCCATTCAGCAATATACTTGTATATATTCTTAAGCTCTTTGGAGCAACCATTGGAAACGATGTACGGATAAAGCCGGGGGTGCACATCAGATATCCCTGGAAGTTTACGATGGGTGATCATTCCTGGCTTGCAGACAGCTACATCGATAACCTGGATCAGGTCACCATAGGAAAAAATGTATGTATCTCTCAACAGGCAATGCTACTTACCGGAAACCACAATTACAAATTGGTTTCGTTTGACTTGATCACAAGCCCGATCTGCATAGAAGATGGCGTATGGATTGGTGCAAAGTGCCTGGTTTCGCCGGGGGTTTCGGCAGGCTCGCATTCCGTTTTAACTGCAGGATCAACTGCAGTTAAAAACATGGAAGCGTATGGTATTTATCAGGGGAACCCGGCCATCAAGACCAGGCAACGTCAAATTAAATTCAGTTAAAGGGACAACCCATTTGTTGAATATGCCCAGGTGGAATCATCCAATTTCGTCAACAGCAAAAAAACGATTGCCGTGGCGACGGACAATTAAGAATGTATCCAGCTGAATTTGTATTCCATAGTTGGATTCTTCATTCTTTCGGCTACACGGAGTAGTCTGTTAGGCAAGGCCATGATATAATCTCTGGCTTTCTCTCCAGTCTCATTCAAATCGCGCATTCCCTCTATTTTCCACTCTTCGATCAGCTGCTGCATAATCTCCACATAGTCTACTGCAGTATAGACGCCTAAACGCTGTGCAGCATCGGTAAAGTGACCGAAGGTCTGGCCGATTTTCAAGCCCATCTCCCGTAGAAAATGTGCTGGCATTACGATCTTATGACGCATCATATCTTCAAAAGCCACCATAGCTTCATTTGGATCTACAGCGAAGATCTGACTCATGAAGTCCTTATATGCCTTTGCATGACGGGCCTCATCAGAAGCAATTACACCACACATTTTAGATAAAGAGGTATCCCCATTACTTTTTGCCAGCGAAGCGACACGTCTGTGTGAAATGTTGGTTGCCAATTCCTGGAAACTGGTGTAAATAAAGTTCCGGTAAGGATCATTACCTGTTCCGATATCAAAACCGTCGGCAATGAGGTATTGCGTAGAGATTTCCATCTGACGCATGTCTACACGACCGGACAGATAAAGATATTTATTTAAAAGATCACCATGACGGTTTTCTTCAGCCGTCCAGTGTCTTACCCATTTCATCCAGCCGCCTTGCTCATCTCTTGAAATCCCGTCGACCATGGACAACCACGATTCGTATGTTGGCAATGCTTCTTCCGTAATGGTATCACCAATAAGTACTGCAACAAGATCATAAGAAAGGCCTTCCGCATTTTCACGCAAGAACTTAAGATCCTGGAAAAACGTCTCACTCGTAGAATCAGGCAAAAAATCCGAAGGCTGCCAGTTGGTATCAATTGGCTTCAGGTAAGTATCCATTACATCGAGCATATAGTTTTCAATATGTAACATTACTTCCCTTCTTCTTTCAACAAAAAACCTCATTATATATCTAATTTATTTGGGTGTAAAGATAAACAATTATATGTCTATCTGTGAATATTAGGAGTCATAATGCATGTATTTAAGCATTAATTAACCACTAAAAAGCGTGATATTCTGCCTCAGATCATCCTCCAGCTAAGAAACACAAAAAGCATGCAAGAATTCAGATAAAGTAAAAACTAATTGCACGAAAGTAGCGGGTGTACTCATGAATATATTTGAACATGAGGTGGATCACGGAATGGATATGACAAAGCAGATATTGGAATTACAACACCTGTAATCAAAAAGACCGACAACGATAAAAAGACTTGGAATCTATAAAAAGCTAAAAACCCAAAAACAGGAACACAACCTAAAGAGAACTAAACCTATAAACCACCTGTAACTAAAAAGACCAAACAACTATAGAAAGATCGAGAATCTACAAAAAAACTAAGAATCTATCAAAAAGACCAAAGACCCAAAAACAGGAGAACAAGCTATAAAAAGAACTAACCTCTAAAAAGGAATAATCTATAACAAGATCAAAACCCCTGTAAACAAGAAAAGCCTGCAGGTTTACACCTGCAGGCTATCTTTAAGATTTGGCACCGACCTACTCTCCCACGTGTTACCGCAGTACCATCGGCTCTGGTGGGCTTAACTTCTCTGTTCGGAATGGGAAGAGGTGGACACCACCGATATAGGCACCTAAATATTTTAAATGTTATTTAGGATCTATCTTTCGATATTTATTGATCAACAATATAACAATGACATATTATTGAAAGAAGTTAGTTTCAGAAGAACAAACAACAGTATTCTGCTTTTGAAAGCTTCGGATGATTAGTATTACTCGACTATGCTGTCACCAGCTTTACATCTGTAACCTATCAACGTAGTAGTCTTCTACGGTCCTATATGGAATTCTCATCTCGTGGCTAGTTTCGTACTTAGATGCTTTCAGCACTTATCTATTCCCAGCGTAGCTACTCTGCAATGCCCCTGGCGGAACAACAGATTCACTAGAGGCTAGTCCAACCCGGTCCTCTCGTACTAAGGTCAGCCCCACTCAAAATTCCTACGCCCACAACAGATAGGGACCGAACTGTCTCGCGACGTTCTGAACCCAGCTCGCGTGCCACTTTAATCGGCGAACAGCCGAACCCTTGGGACCTTCTCCAGCCCCAGGATGTGACGAGCCGACATC
>JARKUW010000062.1 GCA_029851965.1 Bacteroidota bacterium
TAGGAGATGGAGGGGATGGCACCGGGCATCTGATTATAGATAGATGTAAGGGTACCCTTGTGCGGGTTCCTGTTCACGATCCACTTGGAAGATCAATGGAGGCTACCTTTGGCTTGATAGATGACGGAAAAACCGCAGTCATTGAGATGGCTGATGCTTCAGGAATACATTTGCTGAAGCCTGCTGAGCTGGATCCTTTACGTGCAACATCCTTCGGTACAGGGGAACTGTTACGGGCCGCACTTGACCATGGGGTGAAGAAAATTATCATTGGAATGGGGGGCTCGGCAACGGTTGACGGTGGTACCGGGATGTTATCCGCCCTTGGTGCCCGTTTTCTGCGGGCAGACGGACAAGAACTGGACATGTTGCCGGCTGCACTTTCTTCGCTGACAGAAGTTGATCTGTCTGGGTTGGACCGAAGAATTTTAGATTGTGAGGTTGTGGTGCTTTGTGATGTCGACAATATGTTGCTGGGGGAGCAGGGGGCGGCCGCAGTGTTCGGCCCGCAGAAGGGCGCTACAGCGTCTGCGGTGCAGCAACTGGATGGTGGACTAGCGGTGCTTTCAGCTACTGCTGTGCAGCAACTCGGACGAGATATGGCTTCAGTAAAATATGGTGGAACTGCAGGAGGCGCTGCTGCGGGACTGTATGCTTTTGTAAGTGCGAAGCTGGTGAACGGTATCGATCATTTTCTGGAGCTCACAAACTTTGATGCTGCGCTGGAGAAGGCCGATCTGGTGATTACCGGAGAAGGTAGTCTGGATGCACAGACATTGCAGGGAAAAGGTCCTTTCGGGGTTGCATGCCGTGCGAAGCAGAAGGGCTTGCCGGTTATTGGTATTGCGGGGAAGGTGCCGTTGGAACAAAATCTGGCGTTACAGGCGTATTTCGACGTGCTGCTGCCTCTTGGGCATGAGCCGCTCGATCTGCACAGCGCATTGGCCTATACGACGGCCAATTTGATACGGACAGGGGAGAGCCTTGGCAACTTATTGGTTCTGTTGAACCACCATTAGTTGTTTGTTGGTTTTCAACTCCACCTGCTCATTCTGAGCGGGGCTCTCTGCACGGGTTCCAAATGTAAGCACCATCATGATGAAAACAGGAATCAACAGCAGGATAAAGGGCGAGATATTTGACAGGCGTTTCATAATCGTTTCGTTTTGATGAAACAAATAGAATAATAAAATCAGGGTGTCTAAAATGTATTAGACCAAGCACACGATCTTCTAGATAAACGGTTGAAAATGGTAGTTTTGTCGAAAACTGCATTTCGCAGGCGTTCGTCGGATGAAAATGGCAGTTCGTCGAAAGCGATACCTGCTGAAACATACTTTGAGTTACTTTGGATGTGGAATTCAGCAGGGTTTACGACTTACAAATCGGTGAAAAGGTTATAACCGCTTGTCAGGCATGCAAACAACATGTGCTTAGAAACAAGTCCGCAACTTGCACTTGAAGACCCGGAGGATGCATCCGGTATCCATTAAAAAAGAATACACAAATGAAAGATAAAGGTCCCTTAGTTGTTCATCTTGTTTTCTGGCTGTTCATCGTCGCGCTGTGTATACTGGCGATTATCAACAGTAAGGAGTCGGTTACCCCGTATGAACTTCTGGTTGAATTTGGTTATTACAGCATCATCAATGTATCGCTGTTTTACATCAATTATACATTGCTTATTCCTCAGCTGATTAAGGTAAGAAAGATGTACCTGTGGTATGTGTTGTCTATCACTGTACTGATTATCGTGATGGGTTTCATAAAAACAGTTATCGCGAGTTTAAACAGCGATATCATGCTGACTTTCACCAACCCCCAAAGTCATAGTCGGGAGTCGGTCAATATCACGACTTACGCCATAAAAACGGTGTTCATTTCCGGATTCTTCATTGTCATTGGTTCCCTTCTGAAGTTTGCGATAGATTGGTTCGCAAACGACAGAATCCAGCGTAATCTGGAAAGTGAGAAGAAGGATATGGAGCTTCAGTTCCTTAAGTCGCAACTTAATCCGCACTTCCTGTTCAATTCCCTGAACAACATTTACTCGCTGGCTTATCAGAAGTCTGACAAGACCGCTGATGCCGTACTGAAGCTCTCGGAAATCATGCGGTATATGATTTATGAAAGTAACGACAGCTGGGTGTCCCTTAGTAAGGAAATCGAGTATGTGAAAAGTTTCATTGAACTGCAGAAGCTTAGGTTTAAAGATGGGGCGGCGGTAGAGCTTAGCTTGAATGGGGAGATAGACAATCAGCATATCGTTCCTTTCATTCTGATCTCCTTTGTGGAGAATGCTTTTAAACACGGCGTTGCAAATGATCCGAAGGATCCGATAAAGATTAACATCATCGCGAACCAGAAGATCCTGCACTTCAGCGTTACCAACAAAAAGAACACACACAACAAGGATGAGGTAGGCGGAGTAGGTTTAAACAACGTAGAACGCCGTTTACAGTTGCTTTACCCGGACAGATATAAATTAAATATCGTAAATTCGGCTACTCACTACACCAGTGAATTAATGCTTGATATATGACGAAATTAAAGTGCATAGCGGTTGATGATGAGCCATTGGCCCTCGATATCATTGAGGATTATATTTCCAAAGTTCCCTTTCTTGAACTTGTAAAACGCACTGAGGATGCGATTGAAGCCTTGCAATTGGTTCAGGCAGGGGGCATAGACCTGGTATTTCTGGATGTTCAGATGCCGGAGCTTACCGGTATTCAGTTTTTAAAGATCGCCGGAGGTAAATGCAGTTATATCCTCACCACTGCTTATTCCCAGTACGCATTGGAAAGCTACGATCTAAACGTATCCGACTACCTGCTTAAACCCATTCCATTCGACAGGTTTTATAAGGCGGTGGAGAAGGTACGTAATCAGGTTAAGGTCACTGCCGCTGTTGTTGCTGAACCCTTACCGGTAGTGGCGGTGCCGCAATCGCTACAACCCGTTCAGGATTTCATCTTTGTGAAAACAGAACATAAGATCCAGAAGATAGAACTGGATGATATCCTGTACATCGAAGGGTTGAAAGATTACATTTCCATTTTTACCAGATCTGAACGGGTGATTACGCTGCAGAACATGAAAAAGATGGAAGAGACATTGCCATCCAGTCAGTTCATCCGGGTGCACAAGTCGTACATTATTGCCCTTGATAAGATTGAGAGCATAGAAAGGAGCCGCATCAGCATTTGCAGCAAAGTGATTCCGATTGGCGATACCTACCGGGATGAATTCTTTAAAAGAATTGACAGTAACAATATCTGATCAGTTCAAATACTTTGTTTAAGCACCTTGCGGATAGCATCTTCAGCTTCCCGGGTGATCTCTTCCGGATTTTTGCCTGTGGTATCAATCGGCGGCAAGGCCGTCCATTTCAGCTGTTCGCCGACACTTAAGGGATAGGTGCCGTACTGAACCACTTTCCAGGAGTTTTCGACTGCCACAGGGACAATAAGCGCGTTTGGTGCTGTTTTCAACAATGTTGCAATGCCCCCGACCTGAAAAGGCTTAAGTTTTCCATCTTTCGCCCGGGTTCCTTCCGGAAATATTACTGCAGACCAGTTATTTGCTTTAAGGCGGCGCCCCAGTTTTAGAATCTCTCCAACAGCCTGCTTGCTGTCCTTACGGTCAATGTTGGCGCCACCCCCATACTTCAAATTGAATGATATAGAAGGGATACCTTTGGTGAGTTCTATCTTGGAGATAAACTTAACGTGGTGTTTGCGTAAATACCAGAAGAATGGAGGGATATCATACATGCTTTGGTGGTTCGCAATAAATATCTTCGGGCAGTCTACCGGCAGATCCTGTTCATTGATGAATGTGGTTGTATTGCCTAAAAAGAACTGACAGTAGGTTAGAAAAAAATTGAGGTAGTCTACGGATTTCTTATGTGCCTGATACCCGAAACGGTAGCATATCCATTGTATCGGCTGGAAGATCAGCATGGATAAAAAGAAGAATATATAGAAGAATGGGCTTAAGATATATCCCAGAATTTTGTTCATAAATAAGGGCTTAAATTTTACCTTCCAGAATAAGAATGTGGGTTTTGAGAATCCCGGCGACGCTCATGCTGTCTGTGATTTCTCCATTTAAAACCATCTCATAAGCGTCTGAGAATTTTACTTTGCGGACGATAAGCTGTTCCGTTTCTTCCGGTTCAGATGCGCCATAGGTCAGGCCTTTGGCAACATAGATAATGGAACGTTCGTCACTTACCGAATTGCTGAGGTGCATGTGTTGAATTTCCTGCCAGCTGGAAGCCTTCAAGCCGGTTTCCTCCATCAATTCCCGTTTTGCGCCTTCCAGCGGATCATCTGTTAAGAGGCTCCCGCCTTCCGGAATTTCCCAGCTATACGCATCCAGGGGAAAGCGGTATTGTCCAACCAGCCAGGTGTTGTATGCTTCATCTAAAGGAATGATGCCAATCGCCAGGTTCTTGAAATGGACCTTGCCGTAGATGCCGTTCCCCCCCGAGGGGTTGATAACCTTGTATTCCGTCAGACCAATCCAGTTGTTTTCATAGATATTACTGCTGTCTGTGATTTTCCAGGGGTTGCTTTCTTCCATGGGCGCAAGATACGAAATTCTGGAACTCTGAAATTACCTCAGCAGCGCAGAAACTTAGAATGGCTCCTCATCAGAACGTTGTTCCTGCTGCTCTGCTTTCTTGGGTTTTTTAGACATAAAATCAGTTTTCCCGAACCGGTAGGAGAAGGTAAGGTTACCCATTCGTCCCTGCATATACCGTTGAAAATCTACAACTGACGTGGTACCCTGCGTAACCATGCTCCATTTCCGGGTGTTGAACACGTCACGCACGTTTAAACTAAGCGTCGCTTTGTTGTTGTAAAAACTATATCTGGCACCTCCATCAACGCCATACATCGCATTTCTTTTTCCTTGTGCCATTACCTCAGGTGCACGGTAGTCTGCGCGGATCTGCAGGGTAATTTTATGTGGAAGTGTGATGTTGTTCGTCAGGTTTGCATTCCAGCTGAATCCGGAGTTCTCTATGATGCCGAATTCCGGGACGCCCTTAATTTTACTCTGGTATAAATTCACATTCGCAGTGAAGTTCCATGTTTTTAAAACGTCAACCTTACTGATCAACTCCAACCCGCTGGCAGTATTGCGCGTTAAGTTCTGGGGAGTGGTGAGCGAAACACCATTCACATCCGGCTCGGAACGTACCCGCTGAATGACATCGTTTGTCAGCCGGTAATACACAGAGGAAATCAGGGAAACCTTAGACCAGTACTGACTGTACCCCAGTTCAAAGGCATGTACGTCTTCCGGTTTTAGATTGGGATTACCCTGCCTGAAGTTCAAAGGATCTGACGCGTCTATATACGGGTTTGTGTCCCATCCCCTTGGACGGTTCACCCTACGGCTATAGCTCAGCTGAACCTGCCGGGCATCGGAGATTTTCTCCGTTAAGTAGATGCTTGGATATAGCCTGGTATAGGCGATCTTCCCTGGTGTATACACGAGGTCATTGCCACGATTAAAGACCCCTGAATTGGTATTCAGGCTTGCATCCTCTCCACGCAAACCGATCTGGTAGCCAAAGCTCTTGATCTGATTGGAATAGTTGGCGTACAGTGCGTGGATTTGCTCCTTAGAGTCAAAAGCGTTGGTCAGTGCGAAATCGCGGTCATATGCCCCGGTGATGCTGTTTAGTAAAAATGCGGAAGTCTTGTTGTCTGCGAGATTGATCTGGCTGCGGTATCCCGCTTCCACTCTTCCTGCTTTGCCGATCGGGAGTGCATAATCTGCCTGCACATTGTAGTTGGTATTGTAACCCGCGCCATTGTTCCGCTGCGAGATCAGTTGATCCACCTCCTGGCCGTTGAGGTTGTAAATATCGGTGTTGTACGTTTGAAAGTTCTCATTCGTTCCCTGCGAGAATCCAAAGTTGAATGTCAATAGCTCCTTCGGCTTCTTCAATTTCTGTTCGAAGTCCAGATTCAGGCTATAGCTTTCTCCGCTGCGATCGTTGTTGTTGATCCTGTTGCTTAACTGCACGGCCTCTCTTGCGGCATTCAGCTGATTGATGGTCAATGTTTCGTTGTTCTGATTGTCCCGGATGTTAAAGCCACCGGAAAAGCTAAGCGTACTTTTGGGTGCCAGATAGTAGTCTATGCCTGCCTTAACATTGTGGCCTTTGTCCTGCGATTCTGATTCCGTATTCTGATCCGCGAAAACAGTGGGATTGATTTCCGTTGCGTTCAGATACCTGATGTTGTTGTACCCGCCCCCGATGCGGTTTCCTGAGCGGAAGCTGTAGTTTCCATATAGATTGACCTTATCGTTCTGGAAGCTCAGGCTGGTGTTGGCGTTGTAGTTGTTCCGGTTTCCTGCCGTGAGGCCCAGGTTTCCATTCAGTCCCAGCTTTTTATTCTTCTTAAGTATGATGTTGATGATTCCCGATTGTCCTTCCGCATCATATCTTGCGCTAGGGTTCGTGATGACCTCCACACTTTCGATTGAACTTGCCGGTATAGACTGGAGGATCTGCGCCACGTTGCCGCCTGCAATTAAAGATGGCTTCCCATCAATTAGAACCTTCACGCCTGCAGAACCCCTTAAGCTCACATTTCCGTCGATATCCGTCTGAACGGAAGGTACATTTTGTAGCAGGTCAGTTGCAGATCCGCCTTCACTCACCAGGCTCTGATCTACGGAGAAGACCTTTTTATCGATACCAAGCTGCATTGCGCTCTTCTGTCCGGTGATAACCACTTCATTCAATGCCATCCCATTTGCCGGTTTCATCCGGATGGTGCCCAGGCTGATCGTACTGCCGCCCAAAACTCTGATGGAGTCGCGGACCATTGTCTGATAACCAACATAACTGATTTTGAACGTAAATACACCTGCAGGGATATTGGCGATGGTCAGATTTCCGTCCGCATCTGTCTGGCCAACTTTAACCGTTGCATTGGTTTTTTTATTGAGCACGACCGCTGTTGCAAACGGTACCGTCTGATTGTTTGCGGCGTCAAGAACTTTACCTGTGATCTTGGCGGTACCTCCGGTCTGCGCACTTAATTTTAAGGAAATCAGGGAAATTACGAGGAATAGGGAAAGAAATCTGGCTACAACTTGGTTCATCAACATATACTTTTACAGTTACTCTATACAAGGCAGACAAAGTAACGGCAGCAAAGTTTAACATGAACGCTGGTAACTATTTTATTACAGCGGTTTAAGTGTTAATTCAGGTAATATTCTTGTTAAAGAAAAGGAGGAAGTTTTTTGCCAGACGATAATAGCATCCAAGGCTAATCTACGGTCACGGTAAGTCCTTCCTGCTGGAGAATTTTACGGTAGATTTCCATTTCGGTAAACGATCCTTCAAGAACAGCACATTTGCCTTTGTTGTGAACTTCCCAGGCAATCCTTTCCGCCTGGCTCTCTGAATAATCGAGGTACTTCATCATACAAAATATCACATGCTCAAAAGTGTTTACATCATCGTTCCACAAAATCAACCTATGGGATGTTTTGATAGCGCTTAGAATCTCTTCCAATGTAAATGTTTCTTCTTTCGTTTCAGTCGACATACTACAAAAATAAGCTTAATTAGAATAATGTTCCAGTTAAAGTTTATTTTGCTTCCACAATCCATTCTTCTGGCGTCTGAATTGGCATGGAAAGATACTTTCTGTTAGCTTCCCTTACTCGCTCGGGTCATTTGCTCCAGCATGTCCCACATTTCGCCCGGAATGGCCTCCAGTCCGTTAAACTGACCCGCGCCCTGCAGCCACTCACCGCCGTCAATGGTAATTACCTCTCCGTTGATGTATCCCGAAAAATCACTGACCAGAAATGCAGCCAGGTTGGCAAGCTCCTGATGGTCGCCCACACGTTTCAGGGGTACCCTGTTTTTGAAGTCAAACTTCTCCGCCAGATCTCCGGGCAACAACCGTTCCCATGCACCCTTCGTCGGGAACGGCCCCGGGGCGATCGCATTTGTTCGGATGCCGTACTTACCCCATTCCGCAGCCAGGGACCGCGTCATGGCCAACACGCCGCCTTTTGCACAGGCAGAAGGCACAACATAAGCCGAACCGGTGAAGGCGTAAGTCGTGACGATATTCAGGATACTTGCGGTCTGTTTTTCTTTAATCCAGTGCTTTCCAAAGGCTAAAGTACAGTTTACAGAACCTTTCAATACGATGTCGATGATGGAAGAAAAGGCATTCGCAGACAGCCGCTCTGTCGGAGAGATGAAATTCCCCGCCGCATTATTGATCAGGCTATCTACCTTACCGAAGGCTTTCAACGTCTCTTCCAGCACATGTTCCACCTGGTTGTATTCCCGTACGTCGCATGCCACAGCAAGCACCTTTCCACCCGTAAGCGTCTCCAGCTCCCGCGCAGTCTGCTCAATTACATCCAGCTTTCTGCTGGTGATGACCAGGTTTGCACCCAGCTGAAGAAAGTACGTTCCCATGGCTTTACCGAGCCCGGTTCCGCCACCTGTGATCACAATTGTCCGGCCTTTCAGCGCATCATCTCTTAACATCGGTTGGTTGTACATCGTTATCTTTTTTGAAGGTTATCAATGATGGTTTTTAAAATGCTTCTGGTGGCTGGCGACCACCATTGTTCCAGCATCAGGTCCAGCGTCTGCGTCTGGTCTGCGGCGATGTTCCGGATCAGCTCCTGGCGGATGTTCCGCTTGCTCTGCTGCCAGGTATTCGACTCGAACGCCATATACTTGCGTGCTCTTCTCTCGGCCGCGGTTAATATGCTTTCCGGCTTCACCAATTCATCTACCAGTCCAACCTGCAACGCTTCCTCCGGGCTGAATAGCTTCCCTTCCAGCAGGCTCCTCGCTGCATTTGCTTTCCCAATCCAGAAGGCATACAGCTCAAAAATGCTGTTTGGAACGATAATTCCTACCGGAACTTCATTGAGTCCGATGATAAACTTTCCTTCCGCCATTACCCTGGCGTCGCAGGCCAGCGCAATAACACATCCGCCCGCAGGGCTATGTCCGTTTATTGCTGCAACCAGTGGCTTTTTAAATGCCGTTAAGTTAGCCGTAAACAGGAAGAACAGCTTCCAGAAGGAGCGTGCTTCGGCTTCATTATAGCTGTAGAGTTCAATCAGGTCCAAACCGGCGGAGAAAAAGTTCTCCTGCCCGCAGATCATTACGCCTCCTATGGCCGGATCCGCATCAATGTTCGTGAACATGTCATTCAGTTCCGTGATCATCTCGCGGTTCAGGGCGTTCGACTTCCCCCGGTTCATCGTGATGATGGCGAGGCGGTCTTTTATACTTACTTTAATGGTATTCATAGTCTTTATTTAACGTGATAGTTGTAAACTGCTCTTGCCAGTTGGCCGTTGCCGTTAATGCCTTCAACGACAACCCTGTAGTTTCCGCTCTGGTCTGTGGTGAAAAAATCAACAGCGGCCCGGCCGTCTTTGGCACTTACCACCTGGGGGTTCCAGTAAACAGTGGTCCTAAGATCCGGTTTATTATCCGGAATATTGGTCGTGTACCTGGGTGAATAGAAAAGTCTGCTTTCTGTAAATCCCCTGGGCGTAGTGGCGGCCATCCAGGGGGAATAGCTGGTCTCCGTAGTCCCGCTTTTCCCGGTCTTTGTCGTGATCACCAATATACCACCGCCCCCGCGGCTGCCGTAAATTGCGGTATTGGATACGCTCTTCAACACTTCAACTGTTTCGATGTCTCTGATGTTAATGTTATCGAGGAATTCAGCTTCTGCTGGCATGCCGTCAAGCGTGATCCTCATGGGGGTATTTCCAAACCGGGTCAGATAGGGAATACCTTGTTTAACCACCAGCCCTGCGATGCGACCCTGCAGACATTGCGCAACCGTCAGGCAGGTTTCCAGGTCTTTCGCAGTGATGATGTAGTCGGCATTACCGGCACCATTCAGGTTTGAAGAGGTATTCAGGGTAGTCTTTCGTTGTGTAATGTTCACCTCATTCAGTCCGATGGTGCGCTGAAGCAGGCCTGCCCGGGTTTGTTCATCAAAGTACGCTTCGCTTTTCTGCAGGTATGCAGATATGGTCTCATTAACGTTCACCAGAATGTCCGGGGTGTTTTTACTCCTGGTCACCACTTGACCGGGGCGGTGGTCCAGTTTAACCTCAACGTTCTTTTTGTCCTCCGCATTGCGGCCCTGTACAATGAACTTCGTGCCGTCACGGAACGCCAGATTCTGGAATGAAAAGCGGCCCTTCGCATCACTGATCGTGTCGATAAAAAATCCTTCACTTGAGGCAATTAAAGAGACCTTTCCATTGGCAACTGGCTTCCCGCCTAAGGTGGTTAGCGTTCCGCTGATGTTCAGGCTTTGTTCTGCAGGGAATGCTGCAGGGCGCGCATTTCCTCCGAGGATATCGGTCCATAGGAACCGCCTCCAGCCCTGGGTGAGCAGCAGGTTATCGAGTTCAGTCCTTGTCTTTGTGGTTGCGTCCCCGAAGTAATGGTTGGGTTTTTCCACATAGCCCGCCAGATCTGAAGTCAGCAGGAAAGTAGTCAGAATGTTGCTTTCGTTATCCGGATCCGGTTTTACCACATCGGCGTTTGTAACGGCAACGGAATAGATGCCTTGTGTTGGCTTTCCATCTGCACTGGAAACAACGTTCAGCGACACTGGCGAGCGCTTGCTGTAAATGCTGTCCTTTGACTCCACCTGCGCCACCATCCGGTCTGCGGGATTGTGTATGAAGACCAGCCGTTCACACACCGGAACATTGTCGGCGGTAAACAACGTAATCTGCATGATGCCCTCAGGCAGATCCTGCTTGGGAAGGGTGGAGGTTATGACCTGGGTTTTCGCCACAGCCTTAGAAGTAAAGCAAATTGTTCCGCTGTGCTGCCCAACAAGCTTAAGCTCCTGGTTATTCACCAGTGCTGCACTTACATAGGTGTTGATGACGAGCTTCTCTGATGCCAGACTATTGACGGCAAGCACATACCCCGTTGTTTGCACCGCAGGCAGGGGATAGGTCTTGTCAGCACCATCTGCAAATCTTACCCGCGCCGAATAAACTTTACCGGGCATCGGATTCAGGATGAAGTTGCCCATGCCCAGGTAGGCAGTTTGAAACTGCGTGATCTCATTGCCCTCATTGTCCAGCACCACGCCTTTCACATCTACCCCAAGCCCCTCTGCATTAACAGCCTTGATGCCGATCCTGGAAGGCAGGCCCTCCACCAAGTTGCCGCCTTCGGGAAAGAACTGCACGTCAACACTGCTGGAAGTCGTTTTTATCGGAATGACTTTACGTACCCGCTGTTTATCCGGCAGCGAAATCTCTGCCTTAAGCGTACCGGAGATCAACTTTCCGCTCTGGGGGTTCTTAAAGTTGACTACAATTTCCCCATCTGTACTGGTCCTTCCTTTACCACGTGCCACGATTTTATCCATAAGCAAAACCTCATAGCTCACGTCCGCTGTAGCAATGGGCTGTGCATCTTTTGTACTAAAGTGCAAAGTCGCCGCTGCCTGCCCGGGCGCAGCTTCAAAATTATAGGAAGCGGTCACAAAGACCTTATTTGCCCAGGCGTTTCCAATTTTGATCGTTTTGTCGAAAAAGAAGGTCTCTCCTGCGTTTCGCATGAGCTCCGTGTAGGCCCGGACCCGGTAGTTCCCCTCCGCAAGGGTATCTGCCAATTGAAAGTCACCCCAGGTGACGCCTCCTGAAACAGGAAGTTTTAAAGACTTCACCAACGAATCCTGACCGTCGATCAGGTCCACATTCAGTACGCCGCTGAGCGTAGACAAGCGGGATGTGCCGGCGTCAAGTACATACGCTTTAAACCAGATGTCGTCGCCAATGGCATAATACGGTTTGTCGAGCTGAACGTGCACTTTTTCATGAGGATGTACACGGTTAAACGCGTCGAGTTTTTTAAGCAGGTCGCTAAAAGGATCATCATCAATATGAAATGCCGTTGTTGCGGCCAGAATACAAAAGCAAAGGAGTAAGCGTGTGTGTTTTTTGATCATGTGAGAAACGGTAAAGCCTCAATATATAGAATATTAAGGCTTTATCGATAATCAACATCAAGGAAATTATGTTAAAACTTGTTCTTCCACATCATGCTTTCTACAGGCTTCGTGGTTTTGTTGTTGTATTTTGCGTCGTCCTTTGTATTGTAAAGGGTGTCAATCTGACCTTCAACAACGAAGTAGATCAACTGCCCGATGGGCATGCCGGCATAGATTCTTACAGGTTGGGAACAGGAGATCTCCAGTGTCCAGGTATTGCAAAATCCAACATCACCTTTGCCAGCCGTCGCATGGATATCAATGCCCAGCCGGCCAGTGCTTGATTTACCTTCCAGAAAAGGCACATGGGCGTGTGTTTCTGTATATTCCAGTGTTACACCGAGGTACAGCGTGCCCGGCTGAAGGACAAATCCTTCCTTTGGAATCAAAAAATGTGTGACGGTATTGTGCAGTTTGGCGTCCAGAACCCGTTCCTTATACGTCGCCAGGTATTTGCCCAGATGCACGTCATATGAATTTGTGCCCAAACATTCCCGTTGAAATGGCTCTATGATTATTGTTCCCTTCTCAATTTCTTCAAGAATGCGTTTGTCTGAAAGTATCATTAAATAAGTATTTGCGCTAAATTATGGTTAATTTAAATACTTTTACATTAGATTTTCTAAAATAGAGATGCCTGTAGTTTTTAACAAGAACATTGACGAACATACCATAATATCGGTCTGGAAAATTGAAGAAACGGAAACAGAGTTACTCGAAGGATTGCAGCTGAAAGCGCATGAACTGGAGTTTATTTCTTCTCTGAATAGTGGCAAGCGTCTGCTCCACTGGTTAAGCACCAGGCTGCTGCTTCGTACGATGCTAAACACCTCGGAGTACATCGATTGCAGGATGGATGATCACGGTAAGCCCTATCTTGTTAACATGGATTGCGAAATATCCTTAAGCCATTCCTTTGATTATGCTGCAGTCATGATCAGCAAGGACAGGAAAGTAGGCGTAGACATCGAGCTGATCAAAGACAAAATCCGTAAAATCAAAGGTAAATTCCTGACCAGCGTGGAGCTCGCGCAGCTGAACGACAAAGACGATACCCTTGCGCTCTACATTTGCTGGTGTGCAAAGGAGGCGGTTTACAAGTGGAACGGGAGGAAAGGACTTGAATTTAGAAAGGATATCCACATCTATCCCTTCGAAGCAGCCGAAAGCGGCTCCATCCGCACGCGCGTCACCTTACCCGATCGCACGGTAGAACTCGAAGTAGAATATTTTAAAGTGGAACACGACTACATGCTTGGATATGTCGTAGCAAACTAACAGAATGAATAAGAAAGTTGAATTCGTAGACTGGGGTTTAGTAGATTACCAGGAAGCCTGGGACCGGCAGGATGCTGTTTTCAGTAAAACAGTAGCGCTGAAAACCGAGAACCGGACAAACAATACCCATCTGGAGACACCAAACTACCTGATCTTCTGTGAACATCCGCATGTTTATACCCTGGGTAAGAGCGGCCATCCGGAAAACCTGCTTCTTGATGAAAACGGGCTCAAGGAAAAGCAAGCCACATATTACAAGATCAACAGGGGCGGAGACATTACCTACCACGGACCTGGCCAGATCGTGGGCTATCCGATCCTGGATCTGGATAATTTCTTTACAGACATTCACCTCTACCTGAGAACCCTGGAAGAAGCCGTCATCCTCACCCTTAAAGATTATGGAATCGAGGCAGGCAGGTATCCGGGTTACACCGGGGTGTGGCTGGATGCCGACAACGACAAAGCGCGTAAGATATGTGCCCTGGGCGTGCGCTGCAGCCGCTGGGTGACCATGCATGGCTTCGCCTTCAATGTAAATACAGATCTAAACTACTTCCGCAATATCGTTCCCTGCGGCATCGACGATAAAGACGTAACGTCTATGGAAAGGGAGCTGGGTACAGCCCAGAATATCGATGAGGTGAAACAGACGCTTAAGCAGCATATTGCTGCTCTTTTCCAAATGGAGCTTTAAAATAAATCGGCGCAGTAAACCCCAGACATCCCTAAGCTTAACATTCCGGTAAACTGATCGGAATGTTCGTTGCCAGCCCGCCGTCGGATGTCTCTTTATACTTGGAATTCATGTCTTGGGCAGTTTCCCACATGGTCCGTACCACCGCATCCAGACTTACCTTCGCCTTATCCGGATTACTTTGAAGCGCCAGCTGACTTGCGGTTATTGCCTTTATGGCACCCATCGTGTTTCGCTCGATGCATGGAATTTGAACCAGCCCTCCGATCGGATCGCAGGTCATGCCCAGGTGATGCTCCATCGCAATTTCAGCGGCCATTAACACTTGCCGCTGTGATCCTCCCATACACTCCGTTAAAGCTGCGGCAGCCATTGCCGAGGAAACTCCTATTTCGGCCTGACAACCACCCATGGCCGCTGAAATGGTTGCACCTTTCTTAAAGATGCTGCCGATCTCCGAGGCACAGGCGATAAACTGAACAATCTTGTCTTCCGCATAGCCGTCGCAAAAAGCGATATAGTATTGTAAAACTGCAGGTATAACACCGGCTGCTCCGTTCGTCGGCGCGGTCACCACGCGTCCGAAGGATGCATTCTCCTCATTGACCGCCAAGGCAAAGCAGCTTACCCAGTCCAGGATGTAGTTAAACCCTCCTCCACCATTTCTGATCACAGAGATCCAGCCCGTGTAATCTGTATACGTCTGATCTCCGATCAGCCGTTTGTTCAACGCAGACGCCCGTCTGGCCACGTTTAATCCACCCGGCAAAAACCCGGAAGTGTGACAGCCCCTGTAGGTGCAGTCCTTCATCACATGAAAATGCTGCAGAATACCTTCGCGTGTTTCTGCTTCAGATCTCCAGGAAAGCTCATTCTCCAGAACCACTTCAGATACCTTTAAGCCTGTCGTCAAACACCAGTGCAGCAGATCGGCAGCTTGCTCGATCGGAAAAGGAAGATCTACGCTTTCTTTTGCTGCCCCGTGATCACCCTCCCGTACGACGAAGCCTCCTCCAATGGAGTAGTAGGTTTCCGAAAACGCTCTCCCGGAAGACAGGAATGCCTGGAAGGTTACGGCATTGGGGTGGAATGGAAGGCTTTCCTGATACAAAAACATCAGATCCGTATCGTAATCAAAGGCAAGTGCCTTCCGGCCGGACAAGTTCAGGTGTTTGGCAGATTTTATTTCCTGGATGGTCGAATCAATGGCATCAACATCGAAAGTCACCGGGTCAGCCCCGCTGAGTCCCAGCATAATGGCCACATCCGTACCGTGACCAATACCCGTCTTCGCGAGTGAACCATATAGCAGGATCTTCATCTGTTCCACCTGCTCCAGCAATCCTTGCGTTTCCAATGCTTTGGTAAACTGCTGTGCAGCACGCCAGGGCCCTAAGGTGTGAGAACTGGACGGTCCTACACCTATCTTAAAAATATCAAAAACGGAGATTTGTTCCCTAAGCATAACTTACAAAAGTATATGGATTAAATTTAAAGCGCAACAAAAAACCCCGCGATGAGCGGGGTTCTTTGTTATTGGGGGTTGGGGGGAGATTACATCATTCCGCCCATGCCGCCGCCACCCATTGGAGGCATACCAGCACCACCTGCATTTTCTTCAGGATCGTCAGCCAATACACATTCTGTTGTCAACAACATCGCTGCGATTGAAGCTGCATTTTCCAATGCTACACGGCCAACTTTAGTTGGGTCGATAACACCAGCTGCGATTAAGTTTTCATACACGTCTGTACGTGCATTGTAACCGAAATCAGCAGTTCCTTCTTTTACTTTCTGAACAACGATAGATCCTTCGATACCAGCGTTCTCACAGATCTGACGAAGTGGCTCTTCAACAGCACGTTTAACAATGGCGATACCAGTAGTTTCGTCATCATTTAAACCTTTCATGCCTTCAAGGGCCTCAATAGCGCGGATGAAAGCAACACCACCACCTGCAACGATACCTTCTTCAACAGCCGCACGGGTCGCATGTAAAGCATCATCAACACGGTCTTTTTTCTCTTTCATTTCCACTTCAGAAGCTGCACCTACATAAAGTACGGCAACACCACCTGCTAATTTAGCAAGACGCTCCTGTAGTTTTTCTTTATCGTAATCAGATGTTGTGGTCTCAATTTGAGCTTTGATCTGGTTTACGCGGCTCTTGATGTCTTCAGAATCACCAGCACCGTTAATGATTGTCGTATTGTCTTTATCAACAACAACTTTCTCTGCAGTACCTAAGTAAGATAGATCTGCATTCTCCAGTTTATAACCTCTTTCTTCAGAAATTACAGTTCCACCAGTTAAGATCGCGATGTCTTCCAACATTGCTTTTCTACGGTCACCGAAACCTGGCGCTTTAACAGCAACAACTTTCAGAGATCCACGGATCTTGTTCACTACCAAAGTAGCTAAAGCTTCACCATCAAGATCTTCAGCGATAATTAAAAGTGGTTTACCAGTTTGAACTTGTTTTTCCAATACTGGCAACAATTCTTTCATGTTGCTGATTTTTTTGTCGTAGATTAAAATGTAAGGGTTTTCTAATTCCGCTTCCATTTTATCAGCGTTGGTAACGAAGTATGGAGACAAGTAACCACGGTCAAACTGCATACCTTCAACTGTTTTTACTTCAGTTTCAGTTCCTTTTGCTTCTTCAACAGTGATCACACCATCTTTACCAACTTTACCCATTGCTTCCGCGATCAATGCACCGATAACTTCATCGTTGTTTGCAGAGATAGATGCAACTTGTTTAATTTTATTGTTGTCCTCGCCAACAGTCTGAGATTGTTGTTTAAGGTTTTCAACGATAGCAGTAACCGCTTTGTCGATACCACGTTTCAAATCCATTGGATTTGCACCGGCAGCAACGTTTTTAATACCAGCAGTAACAATTGCCTGAGCCAAAACAGTTGCAGTTGTTGTTCCGTCACCTGCAATATCAGCAGTTTTAGAAGCAACTTCTTTCACCATTTGTGCACCCATGTTTTCAATCGGATCTTTCAATTCGATTTCTTTGGCCACGGTAACACCATCCTTGGTTATTGCAGGTGATCCGAATTTCTTATCAATAATTACATTACGACCTTTTGGTCCCAAAGTTACCTTTACAGCATTAGCTAAGATGTCAACACCTCTTTTCAGGGCGTCGCGCGCTTCAACGTTATATTTTACTTGTTTAGACATTGTTTTTTTCTTAAATTATTATTGAACTACAGCATAAATATCATTTTCTCGCATAATCAGGTAGTCAGTACCATCGTAAGGTAATTCTGTGCCACCGTATTTGCCATAAAGAACAACATCGCCAACTTTAACCGTCGGTTTTTTGCCTTCTGCATCTTCTTCTGAAACAGAAACTACAGTTCCTTTGGATGGTTTTTCTTTTGCAGTATCAGGAATATAGATTCCAGACGCAGTCTTTTCTTCTGCCGCAGCAGGCTCAACAATAACTCTGTTTGCTGTTCCTGAAATGGGTTTAAGGTTTAAAGCCATAACTTAATATTAATTTATTTTTTAGGTTAAAAATTTAAATTCGTACACACATTGCTGTACAGTTTTTATGCCAAGCGACATTTGGTTGACAAATTTGCACAGGCTGTCAGATTAAGCCGGCAATCCATGCGTAAGCGTGTCAGTCTGGCAGAAACGAAAAAACCCCGTAGAGAATCATCTCTGCGGGGTTTTTTCGTAAGTCTTTTGCTTGTTATTTCACGGGTGCAGCAGGCGATTGGTTTGCTGGTGCAGGTGCATTGCCAATTGGAGACGGTGCAGGAGTCCTGTCCAGATGTTCCTGGATTTTCGAATCGCTGGATGCGCCACCGGATGTTTTTGCAACCGTCGTAATTGATAGTGTAATAACCACAACCAAAGCAAGCAGAATCCATGTTCCTTTTTCTAAAACATCTCCGGTACGTTGTACGCCGAACATGTTGCTCGCAGATGAACCTGCTGATAAACCGCCGCCTTTAGGGTTTTGTATCAAAACGAATATGGCCAAAGCGACACAGATAATAATTAATAAGATGATTAAAAATAGCATGGTCTGTATTATGATTAAATTTTCTTTTTTATAGATTGGATAAGATCGGCAAAGTAACGGCTTTTTTCTGGGAACTTCAAACTTAATTTTTCATAAGTCTCTATGGCCTTGTGGTAAAGCATCTGCTCGATGTAGATCTTTGCAAGTGTCTCTGAAACGAGGTCGTTATGGTCCTCCGCACTCTTCTTCGCTTTATTCTCATTGTCGATCTGTTCCGGCCGAGGTGCGCCGATCTGCGGCGCATTCTTGATGAACTTATCAATTATCTCCAGGTCTTTGGGATCACCTTTAACTTCGGGAAGGGTATTTAGTATTTCCTCTGCATTAAACGGACTTTGAAGGTGAAAGATGTGTTCCACATACTGGTGCTGCAGTTGTCCGGGATTGCTGCGCTTTGGCGTAGCATAAGGCTGGAAGCTCTGATGCTCCTTTCTGGTTTTCGCCAGCCACCATAAAAACGTATACGGCAGCGAATCATCGTTGTAGTTCGTTACTTCGCTGGTTTCCCGCTCCGGGTCGTAAATTGGGGCCGCTGGGGCGATGTTTGCTTCCGCGGGCTGCTCTGCATCCGCGCTGAAGTTATCCGCAAACGCAAAGAAGTCAGTCGCCGCAATATTCTCCAGGACGAAGTCGTCTTCAATGTTCTCTACTGCCGGTGCCTCTGCAACTTTAGCTTCCGGCACGCCTGCGGCCACATAATCATGGATGTCAATCTCCCCGATTTCATCATAGGTTTCCTGCTCGTCCACATCGTGTTCCACTTCAACGAGGCCAAAGATTTCATGCGTGGTGTGCTCCTGACCAGATTCCTCCTGAAGGGAATGTAATTCTTCGGAATGTGCATGCGGCATTTCAGTATGCGCCACAGCGTTTGCTGCTTTTTGCGGTTGATAAAGGAAGTTGTGCAGTAAAGTGCCGTTGGTATGAAGGGCCGTCGTTGCCAGCGTATTGCTTTCTTCGGCAGTGCCGATACTTGCCTTTGCAAGCAGCAGGTGCAGCGCCTGGAAGTACGGATATTTTTCAACCGAATCTTTCAACAAGGCGACATCTTCCACAGATACACGCTCCGGGTTCGATATCAATGTCGAAAGGTATTTGTTTAAATATATCTCTGGCTGCACGTCGCTAAGTTAATCAGAATTTTACCATTGAGCGAAAGCCCGGTTGAATATATCCTCGGTCAGCTGATCATTGATATCTTTAACCAGTTGTGGCTCACGGGCCTGGAAACTCGTTCCTGTAACGGTAAAATTTGCGTAGCGGGAAAATGATTCCTCAAAGCTTTGCTTCGGATTGATGTTGTTCGTGTACTTCACGGCAATGGTTACCGTCAGCCTTGAGGTACCCTGGGTACTTTGTGTCCGGTTGTCCGTTAGTGTCACCGGACGTATATCATAACCCGTGATCCTTCCCTCAAATATCCCGTTGCCATCGTTTTGCACAATGCTCAGACGTGATTGATTCCGGATCCTGGTCCGCAATGCTTCGGTAAACTGCTGACTTAAAAAGGGGTTCACCAGTGGTGCATTGTTTTCGAAGAAGTTCACTGTAACAGATTTCATTTCCGCCGGAATGGAAGCACCATTTAGAGAAACCGCGCAGGAACTGAATACCCCTGCCAGCACCAGCAGTAGCATATAGATTCTTTTTACTTTCATCAGTTTAAGTTCAGTTCTTTAATTTTCCGGTATAAGGTACGCTCGGAGATGCCGAGTTCCTGTGCGGCAAACTTCCTTTTTCCCTTGTGCTTTTTCAAAGCTTTCTTGATCAGGTCAGATTCCTTGTCCACCAGAGACAGTGACTCTTCCACTTCCTCGGCATCATGCGCATAGTTGTAATCGATTGGCCGGTTCTGTTCTGGCTTATTGATCGTCAAAGCCTGCTCATAATTGGGGCTTTGATCAATCTCCTGATACAGTTGCTTGATGTAATGGGTGTTGTCTGCCAAAATATGGGAGGTGTTTCCGCCGCTCTGAATGATTTCCGCGACAAGTTTCTTCAGTTCCACCATATCCTTTTTCATGTCAAAGAGGACTTTGTACAAGATGTCCCTTTCTGAAAAATCTTCCTTATTGCCGCCATTGATGGTCATTGGCAAATTCGAAGAGCTTTCATTTGGAATGTAGTTCAGCAGCGCAGCGGCAGTTACATTGCGGTCTTTCTCCAGCACGCAGACCTGCTCTGCAATATTTTTAAGCTGCCTCACGTTGCCCGGCCAGCTGTAGTTACTCAGTATCTGTATCGCATCAGGGTCCAATTGTATGCCCGGACTCCGGTACTTGTCGCTGAAGTCTGCAGAGAACTTGCGGAAAAGAAGATAGATGTCCTCTTTACGCTCGTGCAATGCCGGAATGCGAAGCGGAACCGTATTCAGCCTGTAGTATAGATCTTCGCGGAACTTCCCGGATTTTACGCGGTTGTATACATCCACATTGGTGGCGGCAATGATCCGCACATCCGTCTTCTGTACCTTAGACGATCCTACCCGCAGGTATTCGCCACTTTCCAGAATTCGAAGCAACCTGGCCTGGGTGCCTAAAGGAAGCTCTGCAACCTCATCCAGGAAAATGGTACCACCGTTTGCCACTTCAAAATAACCTTTGCGGGCCTCGTGTGCACCAGTAAAAGAACCTTTCTCGTGTCCAAAAAGTTCCGAGTCAATGGTTCCTTCCGGGATGGCGCCGCAGTTCACAGCGATAAATGCACCGTGTTTACGCCCGCTCATCTGGTGGATGATGTGTGAAAAAACCTCCTTACCGCTTCCACTTTCACCGGTGATTAGTACCGACATGTCGGTCGGGGCAACTTGTCTCGCAATATCTATAGCACGATTCAGCAATGGTGACCCACCAATAATGCCGAACCGGTTTTTAATGTCTTGTACGTCCATAATTAATCTGCAATTCTTCCCAATAAAGTCGCTGATGTACAACGCTCAATATAGACATTTACATATTGTCCGGGTTTAATCTCCGCCGTTGCCGGGAAAACAACCATGGCGTTCTGATCGGTACGGCCGCAATAATCTGTGTCAGACTTTTTGGAGGTTCCCTCGACGAGGATCCGCATGGTCTTTCCAACATTTTGCTGTAGCCGGAACAGTGATGTTTCCTGTTGTTTCAACAGAATCTCTGCAAGCCTGCGTTTCTTCACGTCCTCCGGAATATCATCGGCGAGTTTGCGTGCAGCCAGCGTACCTGGTCTTTCAGAGTAACTGAAGGTAAATGCAAAGTCGTAACCAACATAATCCATCATACTGAGTGTTTCCTGATGGTCTTCTTCCGTTTCCGTGCAAAATCCTGCAATAATATCCGAAGAGATGGCGCAATCGGGAATGATGCTGCGGATGGCGTCGATCCGGTTGATGTACCACTCACGGGTATACGTCCGGTTCATCAGCTCCAAAACCCGGCTGCTGCCCGATTGTACCGGCAAATGAATATAGTTACATATATTATCGTATTTCGCTATGGTATACAGTACCTCGTCGGTAATGTCTTTCGGGTGGGAGGTTGAAAACCGTACACGCAGATCGGGGCTCACCAGGGCTACTTTCTCCAGCAACTGTGCGAAGTTCACCTCAATCTCAGCCGTTTCAGCGGCATCAGCGCCTCTCCATTTATAAGAGTCAACGTTCTGACCCAGCAGTGTAACCTCTTTATATCCTTTGTCAAACAAGTCCTGTGCTTCCGCAAGGATAGAGAACGGGTCCCTGCTGCGCTCGCGGCCACGGGTAAATGGCACCACACAGAACGAGCACATGTTGTCACATCCGCGCATAATGGAAATAAAAGCAGTTATCCCGTTTCCATTCAGACGCACGGGGCTGATATCTGCATAGGTTTCCTCGCGGGATAGCAGCACATTGATGGCTTTATTTCCGTCCTCGACCTGTTCAATCAACTGCGGAAGGTCGCGGTAAGCATCCGGACCAACAACCATATCAACCAGTTTCTCTTCATCCAGAAACTTAGATTTCAGTCGTTCTGCCATACAGCCTAATACACCTACAATCAGCTTTGGATTCCGGCGTTTCTCGGCGCCAAACTGTGAAAGTCGGTTGCGCACCCGTTGTTCCGCATTTTCGCGGATCGAGCAGGTATTGATGAAAACCAGATCTGCTTCTTTATAATCACCGGTGGTTACAAATCCGGTATTGGATAGGATGGATGCTACAATCTCGCTGTCCGCAAAGTTCATCTGGCAGCCATAGCTCTCGATGTATAGTTTACGGGCATTTTCAACCTTTGGTGCATCAAGAATTAAAGCCTCTCCCTGGCGCTCTTCATCATGTTTCTTGTCTAATAGCTCTAAATTGATCATCTATGGTCTGCTTTATTATAATATGCAAAAATAAGGAATTAAGTTTATAAATGACAATGTGTCATATTTAAAATACGGAGGCCGGGCAATCGGCAGGAGATTGGCCTTTATATTGCAAGGAAAAAAATTAAACCCAGTAGAATGATTAGAAACGAGCCAGGTAAATACAGAATTTTGAAATGGATCGGCGGAATTCTTGCCCTTCTGATCTTAATCTCGCTAAGCGCCGCCATTTACATCAGTGTGAAGTGGAAACCATTTTTAACAGAGAAGATTAAAACTGGTATTTATGAAAGTTCTCAGCACCTCTACCAGCTCAAATTCAAAGATTTGAGTCTCAATGTACTTGCCGGAACCGTGACGATGGACAGTGTGGAACTTGTTCCGGACACTGCTGTTTACAATGCCTTCAGGAAGCAGCAGCTCGCTCCGGTGCATATATACCACATCAAACTGGCCAGACTTCGTTTAACGCGAATCGGTATACTCACGGCTTATTTTAAAAAGCGCATCAACATGAATGCGATCATTCTGGATCGCCCAACCATCAACATGATCCATCACCGCGTTCCACGCAAGCCCGATGTACCTAAAAAGGAGAAAAGCTTATATGAAGAAATATCTAAGTCGCTGAGCTCCATTCATGTGCGCAGCATTAAGGTGCTGAATGCAGATTTCAATTATCTGGATGGTGAAACCAACAAAACCCTAAATTCTGTCCAGAAGCTGAATGTCAGTGTTACGGATATACTGATCGATTCCCTTTCGCAACACGACACCAGCCGGTTCTATTACAGCAAAAACGTCGAGTTTGAACTTGCCGGCTACAAGTCCGTGACCAAAGATAAGATGTATACCATAAAGGTCGATTCGGTTTATGGCTCTGCAAGCAATGGCTCCGTCCGGGTAAAGGGTGTTCAGGTTATCCCGATGTATCCTGATCTGACATTTAGCCGGAAATACCCGACACAGCGGGATCGCTATGATCTGAATTTTAATACCATTCAGGTGGAGGGACTGGATTTCACCCGGATGAATGCGGAAGGGCTGGTCTATGCGAAGTCACTGCGCATCGGTCCGGCTAAGGTGAACATTTTCATGAACCGGGAACTCCGGCCTTCTTCGGCGAATAAGAGCCAGAACTTCCCTCATATCGCGCTGCAAAGATTGTCGCTCCCTTTGATCGTCGATACTCTTTTTCTGAAGAATGTGGATGTGGCCTATACAGAATACAACGCTATCGCGCAGAAGCGTGGAACCGTTAACATCGATAACCTTCGTGGGAAATTATTAAATGTGACCAACGATACCCTGCAAATTCGTAAACACCCGGGGATGGTTGCGCAACTGCAGACCAGGCTTGTTAAAGCTGCAGATCTGGATATCAGGATCAATTTCGACCTTGGTGCCAGGGATGGCGCTTTCAACTATAAGGGGCAGGTCGGCAGCTTTGATATGCGTGAACTCAATAGGGTCGCTGAAGCACTGGGGATGGTGGAAGTAAAAAGCGGCAGGGTGCAAAAGCTGGATTTCGACATCAGCGGCAATACCACCGGTGCCCGGGGAACCATGCGGATGTACTATTCCGGTCTGCAGGTGAACCTGCTCAAGGAAGGAGAAGAAGGGGAACCTTTGAAAAAGAAAGGCCTGCTGTCCTTCCTGGCAAATGAGTTGGTTATTAAGGATGCAAACCCGTACAAAGGAGAAGCCCTAAGGGTTGCCAGGATTGAATATGTCCGGCCGCCTTCCTCTTCGTTCTTCTCCCTGCTCTGGAAAGGTGTTTTTACAGGCCTCCGCGAAACGGTAGGAATCGGCGGCTTCAAAACAAAAACGCCGCAGGAGTCCCACAAGCAGGTTCTCGAAAAGAAGCAGGAAAGGGCCGAGAAAAGAAAAGAGCGACAGGAAGAACGTCAGAAGAAACGGGAAGCCAGAAAAGCGGACAAAGGGAAAGATTAATGTCCTGCGCCCCTTCGCAATGCGATCTAAGGGAAATTAAATAACAAAACGTATCTTGTTTGTAAATAAGCGCGGTCTATGGTGAAATTTTCCCCTAAAAATCTGACGATTTTAAAATGGCTGATTGGTATCTGCCTGGTATTAATCGTCGTTTTTAGCCTGGTATCCCGCTACTATTCGGAGAAGCTGGAACCTGTAATCACCAGTGAGATCAAAGACCTGGTGCTAAGCTCGACTGACAGCCTTTACCAGGTGAACTTTTCTAAGTTGCGCACCAACATCTTTACAGGTAATGCATCCATGTTTGATGTGGATATCATTCCCGATACTACAGTGTTAAAACGCCTGATCGCAAGAGGAGAAGCCCCAAACAACATTTACACCATCAAGCTGAAGAAGTTGTTCATCAGAGGTTTCCACCCGATAACACTTTTCAGGGAAAACAAGCTGCATGTAGATCAGCTGCTGTTTGAAAATCCAAGCATCATTATGCTCAATAAGCAGCTTCCGTTTAACGAGGCCAAGCTGCCCGGCTCACGCGTTTCTCCCTATGCTTATATATCCAGGTACCTGGCTGAACTTAGCGTGAAAACCATCCGGTTTAAAGATGCGCGGTTTAAATATGTAAATGAAAACTTCGCCAGCCCCATCACAGATTCTTTGGTTAACCTGAACATCACGCTCAAAGACTGGCTCATCGACTCCACTTCCGCTGCCGACCCGAAGCGGATGTATCTGCTGAAAGACATTGTAGTCAATGTCAAGGATTATGCCTATGCAACACCTGACAGCATGTACCACCTGCGGATAAACCGTCTGGACTTCCGCGCATCTACCGGACGGGTCAGGATCCATCAGTTTGCCCTCGTACCCAGGTACAGCGAAATGGAGTTTGGTAAAGTCCTGGGTTATGCCAAAGACCGCTACAATGTATCCTTAAATGACATTACGCTCAGCGGGCTTAATTTCCCGGCCTATATCAATAAACAGGAGCTGCTTGCCGGTGAAATGAAGATCAACAACGGCTTTGTTGCCGTGTTCAACAACAATATGCTGCCAGAGCGAAACCAGGCGAAACTCGGTAAATTCCCCCATCAGCTCCTGCAGTCGGTACAAGGACTGGTAACGGTAAAGAAGTTGCGCCTGGACAACATAAACATCAGCTACGCGGAGTATGATCGCGATAGCCAGGAGCGGGGCGTAATTACTTTCGATAATACGTCGGGAACCCTCAGCAATGTCACGAACGCACCGGCGTTCAAGCGCAAAAACCCCTTTATGCTGGCGCGCCTCCACAGCAGGTTTATGAACCAGGGCAATCTGAATCTTAATTTCAAGTTCGACCTGCAGGCCCCTGATGCTGCCTTTAGCTATTTTGGAACACTAAAAGAGATGGACGGTAAAGCCCTGAACAAGCTCACCAGGCCGCTGGGTATGCTCCAGATCAAAAGCGGATATGTAAACCAGCTAAGCTTTAACATTAAAGCCAATGATCAACTTGCCAGGGGGAAGCTGGACTTCCGCTACGAGCGGCTTGCGGTAAATATCTTAAAGCGTGAAGAGGGTGCCGATCGCCTGGTGAAAAAGGGCTTGCTGTCTTTTCTGGCGAACAACCTGATCATCAATACCTCAAATCCGGACCGGAATGGGAAGCATGTGTATGCGGACATCAACTACCAAAGGGTACCCAGCAACTCTTTCTTTAGTTACATCTACAAGACCCTGTTTCAGGGCATAAGGTACAGCATCGGTTTTACCAGTGCAAAAGAGGAGGAGATTAAGACCCAGGTCCAAAAATTTCAGAAGATGAAGAGTGACCGCGACTTACGCAGGGAGAACCGGCGCAAAAGGCAGCTGCGAAAGGGCGGCCGCTAAGCGTTTGAGCAATAAAAAAGCCGCACCAAATGGTACGGCTCTATATAAAATCCGAAAATTAGGATTTAAACAATCCAGTTCCAGCCAAATTCATCCGGAATCAAACCGTAACGAATGTCATTTACTTTCCTGGCAATCGCTGCCGATACCGGGCGTTTTGCAGGGTCATTCAGGGTATAAAGTTCACCCTGGTAGCCGATCTCTGCAATCTGCGTGATCGTCGCTGCCGTTCCTACCGCAAATGCTTCTGTAAGTGCACCGCTGCCAATGTTATCCAGTACTTCCTGAATGGAAATGCGTCTTTCTTCTATTTCATAGTTCAGGCTTTTTGCAACCTGCAGAATGGTATCGCGGGTAACGCCATCCAGAATCGTTTCCCGGATCTCCGGCGTAACGATCTTTCCGTTGATCACGAACATCAGGTTTGCCGTTCCAGACTCTTCCACATACAGGTGTTCTTTGGCATCTGTCCAGATCAGCTGATCAAAACCCTCTGCTTGTGCCGCCGCGGTAGGCAACATAGACATTGCATAATTACCTGCGGTTTTTGCCGCGCCAACGCCGCCTTCAGCACCACGGGTGTAATGTGTTTCAATTTTCACGCGCAAGGGCTTGTTGTAATAAGGTCCCGTCGGCGTGGTCAACACCACGAACTTATAGGTGTCAGATGCTTTAACGCCTAAAATCGGATCCGTAGCAAACAAAGTAGGCCGGATGTACAAAGAATAGTTCTCCGCAGAAGGAACCCAATCTTTGTCGATATTAATTAAGGCAGAGATACCCTGCATAAACACTTCTTCAGGCACATCAATCATCGCCATCCGTTTTGCAGACTTGTTGAAACGTACAAAGTTCTTATCTGCACGGAAAACACTCACACTTCCATCGGGCAAACGGTAAGCTTTCATTCCTTCGAAGATCGCCTGTCCGTAATGCAGGGCAGAAATTGCCGGGCTCATCGAGATAGGCCCATAAGGAAGAATTTCAAAGTTTGTCCATTCTCCATTGATGTAGTCTGCAACAAACATATGATCGGTAAAATATTTACCAAACGGAAGATTTGTAAAGTCGGTTTCAGCCAGCCTAGAATGTCCGGCGCTGGTCTGTTTTATATCTATTGTATCTATCACTTGCGTAAGTTCTTATGGAACAAATTTAAGAAAAAATCTATGGTTTAGAGCGTCTTAATATAAAACGCGGAACTTGATCGTCTGCTCAATTTTCTTGAATGCCTGGAACAAACCCTTCTCATATTCTGAGCTGATGTCCGTAATTACATAGCCAATCGTCGGGTTGGTCATCAGGTACTGACCGACGATATTAATGTTGTGGTCGGCGAAAATTGTGTTGATCTGTGCCATGATCCCCGGAACATTCTGGTGGATGTGAACCAAGCGGTGTGATTTTTCCATCCTTGGCAATTGCAGGTTCGGGAAGTTGCAGCTCATGTACGTTGTGCCTGTATTCATAAAGCTGATCATCCTTTTGGGGATAAACTGCACGCTTCGGGGGTTGTTCTTTGCGTCGTCAAATACCACAATTCCCATTTGGGTGCAGGTAGGCAGATCCAGTTTTCTTGCATTGCCCAGATAGCCGATGGTCTTCAGTTTTCCGGCGCGTTGAAGCTTTTCTTCTTCGATCTTTTCGCCATCGGCAAGCAGCATCATATGGACATCAGCAACATATTTTTCTTCAAAGCTGGTTTTATGGCGCACAGAGAATCCGTCTTTACGCAGCAGCTCGATACTTTCCTCCGGCACATCTCCGATGATCAGGCACAAAATCCGGTTCTTAGGGTAGGAAATAGCACTTGGCAGTTTGTTCACAAAAAGGAATTCATCAAAGCTGGGTGTCACATGGTCGGCACGCGTAACGATGCTTTCTCTGGAGATATTTTCTGTAAAAGCGAAAAACTTCTTGATCAGACCGCTTTCGCGCAGCTGAAAGTCCGAGTAGCCGTCGCCAATTCCATATACATCACCTTGCAGGTTAAGTTCTTTCAGCAGCTTAACCTTGCCGGCTTCAGCACTCAGTGGATTGTCGTGGTCATAATCTATGATTTTCCCATCCTCATCCGTAATGAAGGTATTGGCATAGATATTTTCCTTTTTGATGTGGTACTGGCTAACCACCGGAATGATAAACTCCTTGAAACCACCAGAAACGATCAGTACTTCGTCGGCGTGTTTCTTGAAAAATGCCGCATTTCTGGAGAACGACTTGGAAACCTTCTTCTTGAGCCGGGTAATCAGTTGCTTCAGGTGGTCCTGGTTGGCATCCAACAGACGTACACGTGCAGCCAGGCTTTCACCAAAAGAGAGCTTCCCTTCCATCGCCAGGTTGGTGTACGCTTCGATCTGTTCAAAGATCTCTTCTTTTCGCGGATGTTTCTTAAGGGAAATTCTGGCCATTTCGTCCAATGCCTCCACTTGTGTGAAGGTGCTGTCGAAATCAATAATGTAATAATTCTTCTGAGTCATGATTAGCGGTTTTTCAAGGCCGTGCAAACTTCCCTGATGCTTTGATTTATGGGTTTGAATTCTATTCCGATTTGAGTTTTTATTTTGGTATTGCTGTAAAAGCTTTCGTTCATGCTGCTCCTGGCGGTGTCGCTGGTCAGCGCTGCAGGCTTCCCGGTGAATAGAGAAAGTAGTTTTGCCCCTCTCCAGGCCAGTCCGAGCATCCACGGGCGCGCCTCCCTGGACGGTGCTTTCACGTCGAAACACGCTGCAATTTCTTGGAATAAGGCTTGATAATGACGGTTTTCTGCAGAGATGGTGAATCGCTCCCCGCTGATGTCGCTGTTCATCAGGCGGATCATGCTATTGGCCACATCGGCCACGTCAACCAGTCCGGTGGCCCCCTTGGTGTAATACGAAAGGCCGTCGCGTACGAGTTTAAAGATTGCGCCGCTGCCTTCAAATCCAGCATTTGCACCAATGATCACGGAGGGATTTACGATTACGGCATCCAGGCCTTCCGCAATGCCACGCCAGACTTCCATCTCGCCCTCATATTTGGAGATCGCATAGGCATGTGCCTGCGCACTGTACTCCCAGTAATCATCCTCCGTGATCGGCAAGCCTTTCTTCGGCTCGCCGAGTGCCGCAACGGAACTGACGTGCAGCAGCCGCGCCTGATACTGAACACACAGGTTAACCACGTTACTGGTACCTTCAATATTTACCTTGATCAGTTTAAACTTGTCTTTGGGATTAAAGGAAACCAGTGCCGCGCAATGAAATACCTGCGTAACATTTTCAAATGCATCTTCCAGAGAGGAGAAATCATTGATATCTGCAATGCACCATTCAATCCGGGGATTGTGCTCCAGCTGTGCGGGAACAACGGAATTTTCCCGTCTTAAAGCACGGACCTGAAATCCCTGATCTGTCAGCTGCCGGGCAAGTTCGGTGCCTAAAAATCCCGTGGCACCAGTAATCAAGATCATTTCTTTATTTTAAGGTTCTGCATTAATATATGATCTCAAAAATAGATATTTGACGCCATACTTCAAGAAATATGAATTTATCAGACTTTTTTTCTCCTCTGAATCTGGAAAAACTTACTCCTGAAAACGGCTTTTTAACCAGTCAGCTGGGCTTGAAAGCACGTTTTTACACCGATGCTTTTCCAGAGCTGGAAGAAAATATTTTTGATATTGCCATCTTCGGTGTTCAGGATGACCGTGCTGCCGTCAACAACAATGGCTGTGCACTGGGGCCCGACTACTTCCGGGAGCAGTTCTACCTGCTGAACGAGGGTGCCTTCAACAGTAAGATCGTTGATCTTGGAAACATCAAAGCCGGATCTTCGATTTCAGACACGTATGTGGCGGTAAAAATGGTCGTTTCCGAGTTGATGAAACTGAACATCCTTCCTGTGATCATTGGTGGCGGACAGGACATCACTTATGCACAATATATGGCGTACGAAAGCCTGGAACAGAAAGTAGACCTGGTGGTGGTCGACAACAAGTTTGACCTGGATGAGGACGATGAAGAAGGCCTCGCGACCCACTCAGACACTTATCTGAACAAAATATTCTTACACCAGCCCAACTACCTGTTCAACTTCAGCAACCTGGGATACCAAACCTATTTTGTGAATCAGGAAAGCCTCAATGTAATGAGCAAGCTTTATTTTGATGCACATCGCCTCGGCGAATTCTCGCAGGACATTACACTCTCCGAGCCCATCATCCGGAATTCCAATATGATCAGCTTTGACATATCCGCCATCCGCTCCTCAGACGCGCCTGCCAATGCCAATGCCGGTCCGAATGGTTTCTACGGTGAGCAGGCCTGCCAGATTGCCCGCTATGCGGGGATGAACGATAAGCTCAGCTCCATCGGCTTCTACGAATTCAATCCGGCCTTCGACAACAACAGCCAGACGGCGATGTTGCTTGCCCAGATCATCTGGTACTTCATAGATGGGTTTTACAACCGTAAGCAGGATTTTCCGCTAAATCCGAAATCACAGTACATCACCTACCGCACCAGCCTCAGCGATGGTAACGGAGAGATGCTGTTTGTGAAAAGCAAAAAGTCCGATCGCTGGTGGATGCAGGTACCGTATCCAACAGGCATTTCCAAAAATGAGCGGTATCACCTGGTACCCTGCCGCTATGAGGATTACAATATGGCCGTGAATGGAGAGATGCCGGACCTGTGGTGGCGCACCTATCAGAAGCTCCTGTAATTTTATCGGAAATCCAACGTTATCTCATCTACCGCTGCTCATACCAGCCTAACTCAATCATTTCATGAAAAAACGTATTTTATCCGCTGCATTGCTTTTGCCGTTCGCAGCAATGGCGCAAGGCGGTTTTACCATAAAGGGCAAAGTAGGTACTGCAAGTGCACCTGCCAAAGCCTACCTTGCCTACCGTACGGCCACGGAACAATTCGTGGACTCTTCGGATGTTGTAAAAGGTGTCTTTCAGTTCAAAGGAAAGATAGAAGAGCCGACTTCCGCCAATATCCGCTTCATTCATGCCGGTGCTGCCGATCCTGCAAAGCGATCGGCGCCAGATGTCCTGGCTTTTTACCTTGAAAATAAAACCATCACCCTTACTGCTCCCGACTCGGTGAAGAAGGCCGTGATTAAAGGATCTTCCATAAACGATGACAATGAAAAACTTCGTGCCCTGGTGCAGCCAGCCATGGCGAAGATGGAAGCGCTGACCAAAGAATATCGCGCAAAAACGCCAGAGGAACGCGAGAACAGGGAATACATGGAGACGGTTTACGAACGCTCAAATGCCATAGAGCAGGAGATGGAGGCACTGAGCCGCAAGTTCGTTACTGAAAACCCGAATTCATATGTGGCACTGAACACCTTCCGTTCCATTCTGGGATATGATATTGATGCGGCGACTGCAGAACCGCTGTTCAACAAATTTTCAGCGGAGCTAAAAGCGACCGGCCTTGGTCAGCGGATCGCGATCGCGATTGAGGGTGCGAAGAAGTCACAGGTGGGCACCATGGCCAGCGACTTCACACAGAACAATCCGGAAGGAAAGCCCGTTAAGCTATCTGATTTCAAAGGCAAGTATGTGCTGGTAGATTTCTGGGCATCCTGGTGCGGGCCATGCCGCCAGGAAAATCCAAATGTCGTTAAGGCCTACAACCTGTACAAAGACAAAAACTTTACGGTACTTGGTGTGTCACTGGATAAGCCCGGAGGCAAAGACGCCTGGGTACAAGCCATTAAAGATGATGGCTTAACCTGGAGCCATGTGTCCGACCTGAATTATTTCGACAATGCAGCCTCTAAGATGTACGGCGTCCAGGCGATTCCATTTAATTTCCTGGTTGATCCAAGTGGAAAGATCATTGCCCGGAACCTAAGGGAGGAGGCTTTGCAAACTACACTCGCCGAATTACTCGGAGCAGGTAAAGGAGAATAAGTCACAGTAAAAATACCATTCAGAAAAGCGTTCCGCCTGCCTCAGGTGGAACGCTTTTGTTTTATACAAAGCTGAATTCCGGCTGAGTTGAAGCACCGTAGAATCGGCAGTGGTCAGCCGTTCAATCTGCGCCGCTTTAGGTCTACCTTTACGCTACCTTCCGCTTACCTCAGAGGTAAAGGAAAGGTAAGGCGGAGGTAAGGAAAAGCTAAGGAAGAGGTAGGGGAGGGCAGGCGTATTTTATGGCGCGTTGAGAAAGCAATTATTATATTAGCGAAATTCAAAACCCACAGCCATGTCCCCGCAAAACGCTACCGATTGGATCAGTCAACTTAACCTGCAGCCGCACCCGGAAGGGGGCTACTACAAAGAGGTATTCCGCTCAGCCGATCGCGTGCAAAGGGCCGGCAGTGATGTCCTGAGGCATGCCTGCACGTCTATCTATTATCTTCTGGAGAATACAGAGTACTCGGGCTTCCACCGGATTAAGTCGGACGAGATCTGGTACTTTCACAAAGGTGTTCCGCTGCACATTCATGTAATTACAGCCAGTGGGGAACACCAGATACTGGAGTTATCAGATGCATCAGCCGGTCATCTTTCCCTCGTCGTACCTGCCGGCTTATGGTTTGCTGCGGAGATCCCGTCAAAGGAGGGTTACGCACTGGTTAGCTGTGCTGTTGCACCCGGATTCGAGTTTAGTGAGTTCAAAATGGCAGATCGGGCTGAATTGCAGAAAACCTATCCAGCGTATGCTGAACTATTTGACCGACTTTGCAGGTGATGCATCGTTATGATCTGAGCGCCGGGTCGCTATGCAGCGAGCTGCTCTAATTTGCCGTTGTGAATAGTTTCAAATTCTCTATTCTTTAAGTCATAACTTCATCTATCTTTGGGCTCAAAAATTTATATCCATTTTCATGGCAAAAGCATCTGAAGTTAAAGTAGGCAATATATTACGTTACAATGGTGAATTGGTAACGGTTACCGAAGTGTTACACCGTACACCAGGTAAAGGAGGAGCATTCTATTTAGATAAGTTCCGTAATATAAAAACAGGAAAAATCGTTGAGGCCCGTTTGTCAACCGATGAACAGGTAGAGGTCTGCCGTGTAGAGACCAATGATTTTGAATACATTTATGAAGATGGTGATTTCATTGTGATCATGGATAACACCTCTTTCGAGCAGCATAACATTCCGAAAGCGCTGTTTGGCCCTGCTGTAAAGTTCCTGAAAGAAGGAATGACTGTTATCGTTTCATTTGAAAGTGAAGAACCCATAATGGCGCAAGTGCCCAACTTTGTAGAATTGGAAATTACCTATACAGAACCTGCCGTTAAAGGCGATACGTCTTCTGGTGCACAGAAAAACGCAACTACAGAAAATGGTATAGAAATAAAAGTTCCTCTTTTCGTAAACCAGGGTGACCGGATAAAGGTAGATACCCGTACAGGCGAATATATCGAACGCGCAAAATAAAGATTTAAAAGGCTTAAATAATTAGGCGTTGACGAACGAACGTGCCCCGCACGTCTTAATGTGTGGGGTTGTAATCACGTTAGTGTCATAAACACACCAGCCCCGTCGCGGGGGTTGGTTTTTTTCGTTCCTTTGCACCCGAATGAACGTTCAATTAGATGACATATGCGGAAAACGGGAGGCGATCTTAAACAGTACGCTGTCTCTGGTGCGTAAAAATGGTTTTCACGGCGCACCGATGAGCCAGATCGCGAGAGAGGCTGGAGTGGCCGCGGGAACGATCTACCATTATTTTGAGTCGAAAGAGTCCCTGATCAATGCTTTGTACGTACATGAGACCACAAAGCTCGCTTCCTCCCTGCTCCGTGATGATGATGAATCTTTGCCTTATAAGCAACGTTTCATCCGGTGTATGATGAACCACTACAACTACTATCTTGAGAATGAGGATTCTCTGTATTTTTTAGAACAGTTCGCGAATTCTCCTTACGCGAAAAAAATTGCAGAATATGCTCCCGAAAATAGGTTCGAAGCGGTATCTTCGTTCTTCGAATTTGGGAAACAGAATAACCATATCAAAAATATCGATTCACGGCTGCTGGCACCTACCATCAAGGGGACGTTGGCGGCAGCTGCAAATTTTCAGCTCTCACAACATATCGTTTTCACGCAGGACGACATTATGGAAGTCATAAACATCATTTGGGATGGAATCAAAAAACAATAGAACCGTAATGCAAAGTAATACCCTTAATATATATATGAAACCACGTAATTTAATTTTTATTCTGCTCCTGAGTATTCCGATACTCTTGCCAGGGTCGCTGTACGCACAGACTGTCGTACGGTCGCAGCAGACACTGAGCAATGCTTCCCTTCAGGAGTGCATTGACTATGCTTTAAGTAACCGCCCCGACGTCCAGCAGTCACAGCTTGACGAAGAAATTGCGGAAAGGGATATCAAGTCGGCGCTTTCCGGATGGTTGCCACAAATCAACGGAACGGGAAGCTTCAACCACAATCTGAAGCAGCAGTCACAGATTCTAACCACCAATGGCGTAAGTTCTTTGCTGACATTCGGTGCAAAGAATACCTCGTCCCTGGTTCTGCAGGCCGATCAGCAGTTTCTAAATGCCGGCTTGATCCAGGCATCGAAATCTGCGAAGTTTTTCAGACAGCAGTACAAACAAAATACAGAGAATACCAAGATCAACACCATTGTTGATGTGAGTAAAGCCTACTATGATATTTTATCCAGTAAGGAACAACTGAACATCATCAATGAAAATATTGCCCGTCTGGAGAAGCAATTGAAGGATGCACGTGCGCAGTATGAAGCCGGGTTGGTAGACAAAACCGATTTTCAGCGTGCACAGATCAGCATCAGCAATTCCAGGGCAGACCGCAAGCGTACTGAAGAACTGTTGAAATATAAGTTCGCCTACCTGCGCGAACTGATCGGTTATAGTGGGGACAAGCCTTTCGGTGTATCGTTTGAGGCGGCAAGTCTGGAGAATGATGTGCCGATTGACACCAACCAGGCTTTGGATTATCAGAACCGTGTGGAGTTCCGTTTGTTGGAGACCCAACGTCAGCTGCAGGCCATCAACACCAGCTACAACAAATGGAGTTACCTGCCTACACTTTCCGGTTTCTACAACTATGGTTTCAACTACCAGAATCAGCAGTTGGGGAATTTATACGATACAAATTATCCAAGTTCAATTATCGGTTTGCGGATGACCATTCCAATTTTCCTGGGTGGCAAACGTACGCAGGAAATTAAGAAAGCACAGCTGCAGGAAAGAAGAGTTGATCTGGACCTGGTTAACGTGAGAAATCAGATCAGTACGCAATATGAGGCGGCGATGGCCACCTATAAAGCAAACCTGAATGATCTCAGAACCAACAAAGAGAATGTAGAGATATCCAGGTCGGTTTACAACACCATTAAACTGCAATATGATGAAGGAATTAAAACCTATCTGGATCTGATGACCTCAGAAACAGATTTGAGAACAGCGCAGATCAATTACCTGAACTCCCTGTACAATCTGTTATCATCCAAACTAGACGTTAAACAAGCATTAGGAACAATAACTGTAAACCAATAACAATACAATGAAGAATTTTGATAAGATAAAACTAGGTGTCCTGGTTCTGGGGTCCATCACATTAGCCTCCTGCGGAGGTGGCGATCAAGCAGCGCAGCAGGGCCCCCCTCCGGCAACGCCTGTGACCACATATACAGTAAATGAGCAGCCGGTAACAACAGTAGACAGCTATCCCGGTCTTGTTGTCGCATTGAATGAAGTTGAACTTCGTGCGCAGGTTGGCGGATATGTAACTGCGATCTATGTTAAAGACGGACAGCGGGTTACCAAAGGCCAGAAACTTTATGAGATTGACCGTACCAAATACCAGGCGGCTTACAACTCGGCTAAAGCAAACCTTGCCGTAGCGAAAGCAAACCGCGATAAAACGAAGAAAGATGCAGACCGTTATACGAAACTGGCGGAACAGTATGCGGTTGCGAAGCAGCGTGTAGACTATGCACTGACCGACTTAGCCAATGCCGAGTCACAGGTTGCAGCGGCGCAGGCGATGCTTTCTTCAGCAGCTTCAGACTTGCAGCGTTCGGTGATTGTTTCTCCGTTGACAGGTAGCATTGGTATTTCACAAGTGAAACTTGGAGCATTTGCTTCTCCAGGTACAACTGTTCTCAATACCGTTTCAACCAGCGATCCGATTGCGGTTGATATTTCTGTGAACCAGGCTGAGATTCCTCGCTTTGTGGCTTTACAGAACAGCAACTCGGTGGTAGCAGATTCTATCTTCAGCATTCAGTTGCAGGATAAAAGCATTTACAAACGTCAGGGTCGCATTACCGCAATTGACCGTGCAGTGGATCCGCAGACGGGTACCATTAAAGTCAGGATCAGTTATCCAAATGAAGGTGGAAAACTGTTCGCCGGAATGAATGTGAATTTACTTGCGCTGAATAAAAGCAAGGGGAAGGAACTGGTTATTCCTTACAAAGCAGTAACGGAGCAATTGGGTGAGTATAACGTGTTCATTGTTGGCGACAGCAGTAAGGCGCAACAAGCCATTGTTAAACTTGGAAAGCAATTTGATCAGAATGTCGTGATCAGCAGTGGCTTGAAGAAAGGTGATGTCATTGTTGTAGATGGCGTTCAGAATGTGAGACCAGGCGCGGTGGTTACGACCGAACAACCCGGTCAGCAAAGTGCGCAACCGGCAGCAAAAAAATAACCATTAAAAGAATTTCAACAATATGATTTCAGAAGTATTTATAAGGCGACCGGTTACCGCAATCGTCATTTCTATATTGATTGTTCTGATTGGTACCATCGTCATAACGACCCTGCCGATCAGTCAATATCCCAACATTGCGCCGCCGACAGTTACGGTAAGTGGTACCTATACCGGTGCGGATGCGGAAACGGTGGAGCAGACCGTCACCACACCTATTGAAAGTCAGATCAACGGTACGCCGGGCATGAAGTACATGCAATCCAACAGTACCTCCGACGGTCGTTCGGCCATCACCGTAACGTTTGACGTAGGAACCGATATCGATATCGCGACGCTGGATGTTCAGAACCGGGTAGGTATCGCAGAACCTGCACTTCCGGAGGCCGTAAGGCGTCTGGGGGTAACGACCAGGAAGGCGAACAACGATATCCTGATGGTGGTGGGTTTGTATTCTCCGAACGGAACATACGACCAGAAATTTATTTCCAACTATGTCAACCTCTATGTTAAGGATGCATTATTGCGTATCCCGGGCGTTGGAGACGTACAGGCGTTCGGTCAGCCCTTCAGTATGCGGGTTTGGCTTGATGCCAATAAACTGGCCAGTTTAGGTTTAACGCCTGCTGACGTTTCTGCGGCAATTGCGGAACAGAATACCCGTATTCCGGGTGGTACTGTAGGTGGACCGCCGCAGCACAACAGCCAGACATTCGAGTTCTCCGTAATTCTGGATGGCGACCTGAACACGGTAGAGGAGTTCAACAACATCGTTGTTAAGAATGGTGTAGAAGGATCTGCTGTATATTTGAAAGATGTTGCCCGGGTTGAATTGGGTGAATTCACCTATTCGACCAGTTCGAAAGTTAACGGTAAAGTGGCATCCATGATGGCCATCAACCAGACACCTGGTGGAAACGCGGTACAAACTGCAGATGGTATAGAGAAGGCCCTTAACGAGCTGAAAGCATCGTTCCCTAATGATCTGGATTACGTGATCAGTTACGAAACCGTATCTATTGTAAAGGTTTCCATCAGTGAGGTAATCCATACGCTTGTTGAAGCGCTTATTCTGGTAACGATCGTGGTGTTCTTCTTCCTGCAAAGCTGGAGAGCGACATTGATTCCCGTGCTGGCCATTCCGGTATCCATTATTGGTACCTTCATCTTCTTTACGCTGTTCGGGTTTTCGATCAACGTATTAACGATGTTCGGGTTCGTACTGGCCATTGGTATTGTGGTGGATGATGCGATTGTTGTGGTGGAAGCTGTGCAGCATTATATGGACCATGAGGGACTTTCAGCTCCTGATGCGACCCGTAAGGCGATGGCTGATATTACAGCTCCTGTTATTGCGATTGCATTGATTCTGGCGGCTGTGTTTATTCCGGTTGGTTTTATCCCCGGGATGGTTGGTCAGCTCTACCAGCAGTTTGCGATCACGATTGCAGTTTCTGTGATCATCTCTGCCTTCATCGCGCTGTCACTTACACCGGCATTGTGTTCGTTGTTGCTGACCCCGATGAACCTGACAAAGGATTCCAAAGGACTGAACAAGTTTTTCTATAACTTCAATACCTGGTTTGCACGTGTGACGCGGAATTATTCCAACGGTGTAAAATGGGCGTTAAAGAAAGCGCCACTGGTTATGGTATTCCTCGCCTGTATCTATGTAGGTACAGTAGGTTTATTCATGACAAAACCGGGTGGGTTTATTCCAGCGGAGGATGCAGGTATCTTCATTATGGGTGCAACCCTGCCTGAAGGCGCCTCTGCAGCACGTACTACGGCGTTCGTGGATAAGATTATTAAGACGGTCCGGGAAAAACATCCGGAGGTGCTTAACATCACCTCGATCAACGGTATCAACATTTTGAACCGGTCATTTAAATCCAATGCGGCTACATTCTTTGTGCAGCTGAAAGGATGGGATGAACGTGAGGGTGACGTTGCAGGTACAATTGCCGCGGTATCACAGGAGCTTGCGGCCTTTAAAGAAGGTAGTGTGATTGTGGTGGCACCACCTCCGATCCCAGGTTTGGGTATCAGCGGTGGATTCTCCCTTCAGATTCAGGAGAAACAAACCGGCGACATTAAGAAGTTTGAAGGCAACGTAGGGAAATTCCTTATGGCTGCGAATCAACGTCCGGAGATTGCGATGGCCTATACATTGTTCAACTCGAGGACACCAAACTATCAGGTTGAGGTTAACCGGGAACAAGCGAAGAAAATGGGTGTTTCCATTGGTGCCATTTACAGCACCATATCGTCTTACTTCGGTAGCAGCTATGTGAATGACTTTACCAAATACGGCCGTAACTTCCGTGTGGTAACACAGGCAGACACCACCTTCCGTAGTGGAATTGATAACCTTGGTCAGCTTTATGTGAAGAACGCGGCAGGTGCTTCGGTTCCTTTGAGTACGCTTGTTTCGCATAAGACAATTGAAAATGCCTCGATCATCAATCACTACAACCTTTTCCGTTCGATAGAGATCAGTGGTTCTGCAAAACCGGGTTACAGTTCGGGAGATGCACTTAAAGCCCTGGAAGAGGTAGCAGCGCAGACATTGCCGGCCAACTATTCATACAACTTCTCCGGATTGAGTTTGGAGGAAAAAGAAGCGGGAAACAGTACGACGCTCATTTTCGGGCTGATCATTGTCTTTGTATTCCTGCTGCTTGCAGCCTTGTACGAAAGTTGGTCTGTACCGTTCTCGATCCTTCTGGCGGTACCGCTTGGATTGTTCGGGGCGATTCTGGCACTGAGCTTCCTTCCCAAACTGGATAATAACATTTATGCCCAGGTGGGTCTGATCACGCTGATCGGTTTGTCGGCCAAGAATGCGATTCTGATCGTAGAGTTTGCCAAGGAACGTGTGGATTGGGGAATGGGACTTATCCCTGCAACCATGGAGGCCGTGAAACTAAGGCTTCGTCCGATTGTGATGACCTCACTGGCCTTTATTTTAGGGGTTATTCCATTGATCATCTCACATGGTGCCGGTGCGGTTTCCAGGATGACCATTGGTTGGACGGTAGCTGCAGGTATGATTTCTGCAACCGTTCTGGCGATCTTTGTGGTACCGGTATTGTTTGTACTAATCACCAAGCTGGCTTATGGAAGTAAGAAACTTGCTGAATTGGAAGCAAATTACAAACCGGAAGATCATGCCGATACATTGCATGCAGATTAAATAGAAAGTATGGTGGTGGCCGATAGGCAACCACCCGGATAAAATAAACAAGGGCCGCTGGATGATTCCAGTGGCCCTTGTTGCTAATATTGTTAAGCCGGCTTATTAATGAATTGCAGGACTGCCTTGTCTCAATGATTTTGGCGTACACAGCATCTGGCGTTTAAAGAAGATGTTGAAGTTCGCGGGATATTCGAAGCCCAGGCAGTACGCGATCTGGGCTACATTCCAGTCCGTATGGGTGAGCAGTGCTGCGGCCTCATTGGCAATTCTTTTGGATATATGATCAGAGGTCGTGCGGCCGGTCACTTCTTTTACCGCATGGTTCAGGTGGTTTACGTGGACGGAAAGCTTCGCCGCGAAATCATGTGCCGTCTTGAGTTCCAGGGTATGATCGGTAGACCCGATCGGGAACTGCCTTTCCAGCAGCTCCAGAAACAAGGAAGCGATCCGTACGGAGGCGGTGTTCTGTTTGAGCCGTATGCCACTGGGTTGGATTTTTAGAGCTTCATGAATAAGCAGGTTTACATAGTTGCGGAGCAGGTCATATTTGTGCATGTACTCGCCGTTGATTTCAACCATCATTTTCTCAAATAAAGCGGATAGTACCTGTTCCTGCTCATCATTGATCATGATCAGCGGGTCATCCTGTAATCTCCACAAGAGGGATTCGCGCAGGCTTTCATTCCTTCTAATCAGGAAATTTTCCGTAAACAGACAAAAGTGTCCGGCCTGGTTTTCAGACGTACCTTCCCAGGAATACGAATAATTCGGGTTTGTAAAAAGCAGGGCTTTACCCTTAACTTCAATCTTTTTGCCTGGATAGTGTAAAATGCCGTGGCCGATGATCAGGGAGATCTTATAGTAATCCCGTCTGTTGTACGGGGATGGATTAAAGGTGCAAACGGAAGATCTCTTGAACACGTTAAAGTGGCCGATGTCATTCACCATTTCCAGATTCGGAATCGGAAGTTCCGGCCGGGTGATCCGCAGCCTGTCATAGAATTCCTGAAGCGATTCCCGTTTATTGATGATGTTCGGTTCGGGCGTTTTAAGCGTTGTATACATGGCAATTAAATATACTATTTTATCTGAATTGAAGAACCATCTTTGATGTCTTCGCTCGCCTGCGTAACCAGTTGGTCGCCGGCCTGAACGTCACCGAAGATCTCCAGCTGGTCATCCGTTTCCCTTCCTTTTTTTACCGGTATTTTCGTCGCTTTATTGTTTTCGGCCTTGATCACATATATTCCTTCACTGGTTTCCACAACTGCGGTTTTCGGTACCACTAACGTGCTGGTGACTGCCGGCAGGGGAATGTTAACTTCTGCGATCATTCCTGGCAGGAGTCGTTTATCTGAATTGGGGACATCCATTTCCACCCGTTCTGAGCGCAGGCGTGTGTCCAGTGCCCCGGAGAGGCGCTTCACCTTTGCGGTGAAAGTTTGATTGGGCAGTGAGCGGACGCTGAAGCTGATCTCATGTCCGCTTTTCAGATAACCGGTATACACCTCCGGAATGGAAATGGCCAGGCGCAGGTTTTTCTGATCCTGCAGGGTGAACAGCGGGAGCTCAGAACCTTTACCTGTAGGACCGACGTAGGCACCCAGGTTCACATTGCGGGCGGTGATGATGCCGCTGAAAGGGGCACGGATCTCGAGGTAGTCGCGGATGGAGCCCACTTCACTTAGCGCCGCTTTTGCGGCTTCCAGCTGTGCGAGGTCTGAATTCCGGCGGGCGACGGCCTGATCCAGGTCGTTCTTAGAAATTGTTCCGGGCGTTTTACTTGTTTCAAACAGGCGGTCGTAATTGGCCTTGCTGGCTGTATATACCGCTTCCTGTGACTTCAGCCTTGACTTTGCTGCGGCAATCTGTGCATTCATTTCCGGCGCTTCCAAAGTCATCAGCAACTGGCCTTTCGTTACCTGTGAGCCAATGTCGACATTCAGCGTTTTCACGAAGCTGCTTACTTTGGCATATAAATCCACTTCCTGCCTGGCACTAAGCTCTCCGGGGAGTTGCAGTGCGGTAGAAAGCCTGCCCGTTTGCAGTTTGAACGTAGCGATGCGGGCTGCTGGTTCCTTCGCGCGCACATCCTTCCTGGCATCTGCCGTACATCCCTGTACCAGGACCATCAGCGCCAGGCTGGCTACCGTAATGCGGTTGTATATTGTCGGTTTCATCTGTATATAAAATTACGCTTATTTTAGTTTTCCAGTCCCTGGATATAGTGTTTACTTTCTTTGTCTTCCGGATCCAGTGAAATCGACTCGGTGCTTGTCTTGCCTTGTACCCAGGCAAATACCAGGGGCAGGATGACCAGTACGGCGAATGTAGATGCGATGAGCCCGCCAATGACGGCCCTTCCCAATGGAGATACCTGATCGCCGCCTTCCCCGTGTCCGATGGCCATCGGCAGCATACCTGCCACCATGGCCACACTGGTCATGATGATTGGGCGAAGGCGGAGGGCTGCAGCCTCCCTGGCCGATTCAAGTGCATTGCCGTTGTGTTTACGTAAGTGTTCCGCATTGGTAATCAGCAGAACCGCGTTTGCAATGGACACCCCCACGGACATGATGATGCCCATATAAGACTGCAGGTTCAGGGTAGAACCGGTAGCGATCAACAGAATCAGTGCACCCAGCACGACTGCCGGTACTGTCGTGAGGATGATCAGGGGAACTTTAAACGATTGAAAGTTCGCGGAAAGCATCAGGAAGATCACGACAATCGCAACGAGTAGTCCGGACTGCAGGCTGCTCAGCGTGTCTGCAAGTACATTGATTAAACCTACAGGCTTGATGATCAAACCCCGGGGCAGTTCACCGACCGCCTTGATGGCTTTATCGATGTCTTTAGATGCCGTACCCAGGTCCATATTGTTCAGGTTCGCTGTTACGGAGAGGTAAGGCGTTGCGCCGACATTGTCGTTTTCCCCGTAGGTGGTGTCTGGCGTGATGGTCGCCACATCGCTCAATACCGGCCGGCTGGCGTTCTTCAAGAGCGGTATTTCACCGATGTTGTCTTTGCTGCTCATCTGGTTGAAGGGCACCTGAACCTGTACGCTGTAGGTGAGGCCGATTTTTTCGTCCAGCCAGACATTCTTATCGGTATAGCGCGAGGAAGAAGTGGAGGCAATCAGTGAGCGGGAAACGTCATTCATGTCTACTCCAAGCTGTGCTGCCCGCACCCGGTCGATATTGATGTTCAGCGAAGGATACTTGATGGGCTGGGCAATCTGGATGTCCCTGAGGTAATCTATTCCCTTGAGTTCCCGGATGATCTTTGCGGCATAGGCCTCATTGGCTTTCTTGTTCCGGCCGGAGATGCGCACCTCTACGGGGGTAGTTGAGCCCTGACTTAGTACTTTATCCGTCAGTTCTATGGGTTCGAAGGACAGTTTGAGTGTGGGGTCGATCTTTTTGATGTGGGCACGGATCTCGTCTTTGAACTCGTCCATGTTGGTATGGTAGTCTTTGAGGCCGACCTGGAAGACGGCTTCCTGTGGTCCGGACATAAACAAGTAGATTGGGTTTACGGAGTAGGTTGCCGGGTGCTGTCCGATGTATACGGAACTGATGGCAATGTGTTCCGGGCCGACCAGCTTCTTCAGCTCGGCGAGAACCATCTGTGCTTTTTCTTCCGTGCGTTCCAGGCGGGTGCCGTCAGGTGCCTGCATACGCAGCTGGAACTGGCTGGAATTTACCTTAGGCAACACATCACGCCCGATATAGTTGATCAGCAGGATGGCGGCTCCGGTAAATACCAGCAGGTACAGTAGCACGATTGGCTTCTTATGGATCAGGAGACGGTCCAGGAAACGCATAAACCGGTTGCGGAAGCGGTCGAATGCCGCGACTTTATGTGCGGGGCCATCTGTTACCAATACACGCTTCTGGTTCAGTGTATCGCCTTCGGACTCCATCGTTAATCCGGAATCCCGGAACTCGGCTTCATCGTCGGTAATGTTTTTCTCGTGCTTGTGTACCGGATGATCCTTCATCAGCCAGTTGGCCATAATGGGCACAAAAGTTTGCGACAGAATGAAGGAGATGATCATGGAAAAGCCGATCGCCAGAGCAAGGGGCAGGAACAGTGCACCCGGGATGCCGGTCATGGTGAAAGCGGGCGCAAATACCGCGAGAATACACAACAGGATCAATAGTTTAGGCAGGGCAATTTCTTTACAGGCGTCCCAGATGGCCAGTGCTTTTGGTTTGCCCATATCGAGGTGTTGGTGGATATTCTCGATGGTCACGGTGGATTCGTCGACCAGGATGCCAATGGCGAGGGCGAGCCCGCTTAAAGACATGATGTTGATCGTCTGGCCGAAGAGCTTCAGGAACAATACCCCCGCAATGATTGAGGTTGGAATGGTCAGGATAACGATGATCGCCGCACGGCGGTCGCCCAGAAACAGCAGCACCATCAGTCCGGTGAGAATGGCACCAATGGCACCTTCGCTGATCAGACTTTTTACGGCGTTGATCACATAGACCGACTGATCGAACTCATAAGATAACTTTACGTCCTCCGGAAGCGTATTCTGAATAGCGGGCAGGTTTTCCTTAAGCTTTTTCACCACCTCCCAGGTAGAAGCATCGCCGGATTTGGCTATGCTAAGGTAAACGGATCTTTTTCCATTGATCAGGGCATAGCCTGCGGTTGCATCTGCACCATCTTTAACCGTTGCCACATCGCGGAGATACAGGTTTTGAATGCCACCTTTGAATAAAGGAATGTTCTCAAAATCTTTGATCTGTTTAATCGTGTAGTTGGTTGGCGTTAAATAGTTTTTGTTGCCGATGCGTACATTTCCCGGTGGGGCGGTTTGATTGTTGATGCGAACGGCATCCACGATCTGATCTACGGTCAGGTTGTGGGAACGCAGCAGGACCGGATCTACGTTGATCTCGATGGTTCTCGGGCTTCCACCGAAAGGGGCGGGAGCAAGCAAGCCGGGAATGGCTGTAAAGGAAGAGCGGACATAGGTGTTTGCGATGTCCTGAAGTTCGTTGTTGGTTCGTGTCGGGCTGCTGAGCACGAGTTGCCCGACCGGGAGGGAGGAAGCGTCAAACCGGATAATAAAGGGCGGTTGAGAGCCGGGGGGAAAGATCGCCTGTGCCCTGTTGGACAAGGCGCTGAGCTCTGAAGCGGCCTGTGCCATGTTTGTTCCCTCATAGTACGTGAGTTTCATGAGCATCAAACCCTGGACATTTTTGGTCTCAATGCTTTTTATTCCGTTTGCGAAGAGCAGGATATTGATGTATGCTTTACCGAAGTAAGACTCCATTTGGGTGGGCGTGTATCCGCCAAAGGGGTGGGCAATGTAGATGACCGGCAGGTTCATGGTCGGCAGGATATCGATTTTGATATCCCGGATGGCGCCGATTCCGAAAAAGAACAATCCGGCAACCATGACCAAAATGGAAATTGGTTTTCGGAGGGCAAAGCGTATTAGATTCATTGCGCGGAAAAGTTAAAATTCATTTATAAAAAGATTGAAATCGCCGAGTGCTGCAGACTTGAGCAGTAAAGCCTGCCAGACGTTGGTATAAGCAATGTCACGGTCGGTCTCTGCACGGTTGAGCAGGTATAAAGCTTGCGTAAGATCGACGATGGTGGTGAGGCCGTTCTTATAGAGTGTGCTCTTTTGCAAATAGGCATCTGAAGCGGCTTTCATCTGAACAGGTGCTTCATTGTAATTCTGTATGGCGTTTACGATTTTGCTTTCTGCGAGTTGGAGCTGCGCGCTGAGCTGTTTGTCTATTTGTTCATATTCATCCTGCAGGCCCCTGGAAATGTACTCCTGAGCCCTCACCTGTGGCCGGGTACGGGCAATGGTGGAGAGGTTCCAGGTAAGGCCGATGCCGAGCAGGTAATTCCCGCGAACGGGGTTGACCCCATCCGTGTAACTTCTGGTGTAGGCATTCTGGTCCAGGGAATATGCCGGTCCGAAGCCTGACCCACGGCCCTGCATGACGCCGAAGAACGAGAAGGTTGGAAAGATGGACTTGCGGTAGAGGGCTGCCTGTTCATTGCTGACGTGTACACGCTGGCGGTAGTAGTTAAGCAGCGGATGGGTATTCTGCTGAAGGGTATCCGGTCCAAACTGAGCAGGGATGCGGGTGATTGAGGCGGTGTCCACGGCAAAATCAACAGCAGAGATTCCCATGAGTATTCCAAGCTGGTTGGCTTGCTCCTGCTCGGTGTTCCGCGCTTGTGTGAGGGCAATTTTGGCACTGGATACTTCTGCCTTTGCTAAAGACGAGTCAACACCTGCGTTGAGGCCGTTTTTAGCCCGTATGATGGCGGTATTCGCAAAAGTGATCGCTCTGCTAAGGTTACGTTCCTGCGAGCGTCTCAGACGCTGTGCGGCAAGCAGATTCAGGTAGGCCGATGAGACGCGGATCTCATGTTGGAATTTCTCCTGCTCCAGATCTTTTTGATCCCTATCGAGCACCGATTCTGCAACCCTGACACCCTCCTTAATCCGGCCGAAGGTGAAGAAGTCCCAGTTGACGTTGGCCAGGTAGAGGCCGCCGAAGGCAGCATTCCAGTTCTGCTTGTTGAGCACCGGACCAGATGAAGCGACACCCAGGCCACCAAGGCCGTAAGAAGGGCCACTCTGCCCGTTTACCGTTCCGTAGTCGTTTTGTGCAGAGAGACTTAAGTTTGGCAGGTACTCCAGTTTGTTTTGCTGAACGGTAACCCGCGACGCATTTACGTAATTGTTTTTCGCCTGGATGAGATCGTAATTTTCGAGAGCGGTATGGACTGCATCCTTCAGGTGCAGCATTTGTGCGCGGGATTTTCCGGGAGCGAGAATCAGGAAGTAAAGTGAAATCAGGACAATTGAACGTAGGCTATCCATAGTGTAAATGTTACACCGCAAATTTATTCGCCTGACAGAATATCAAAGTATTCCGTTCAAAGCAATTATTATGGGAATCAAATAATTGGGCTGAATTTGTGAAATAAATTAGTTACACAAAAAACCTCAGGCAATCAAAGGAGTGACTGCGTGGTGACTACTGATCTCCGGCGAAAAAGCTATGAACGGAAAGTGGTTCTTTCTGAATTAAGATTGCAGATCAAACCCGATGTCTTCCCTGAAATACTTGCCATCGAAATAAATTCTGGCTGCATCTGCGGTCGCAGATTGTAGTGCGTCAAAGAATGTATCCTGAAGGCTGGTGATGGCGATAACACGGCCGCCGTTGCTTTTGATCTGCCCGGCTTCTGCTACGGTTCCCGCATGGAAGGCCAGAGATTTACGAATGTTATCTATACCGGTTATCGCTTTGCCCTTTTCATATTCTCCCGGGTATCCGCCGGCAACGATCATTACCGTTGCTGCAGACTTGGGGCTGAACTGCAGGGAAATTTCATTCAGGCGTTTTTCCGCGGCTGCCATAAAAACTTCTACCAGGTCATTTTCAATCCGTGGAATGACGCTTTCGGTCTCCGGATCGCCCATGCGGCAATTGTATTCAATAACAAAAGGTTTTTCATCAACCTTGATCAGGCCAAAGAATATAAACCCGCTGTAATCAATCTTATCTTTTTTAAGCCCCTGAATGGTCGGTATGATGATGTCCTGCTCGACTTCCTTAAGGAATTCTGGCGTAGCAAACGGGACTGGAGAAACAGAGCCCATGCCACCTGTATTCAATCCGGTATCACCCTGTCCTATTCTTTTGTAATCTTTCGCTTCCGGGAGGATGACGTAGTTTTCACCATCCGTCAGCACGAACACAGACAGTTCAATGCCACTTAAAAACTCTTCCACAACGACGGTTGTGCCGGCTTCGCCGAATTTGCCGCTGAGCATGAGCTCGAGTTCACGCTGCGCTTCTTCGTTGTTGTCCAGGATGAGCACACCTTTCCCTGCCGCAAGGCCATCTGCTTTCAGTACAATTGGTGTCAGGTGATGTTCCAGGTAGGTCAGTCCTTCAGCGAGCGTCTCCTTGGTGAAGGAGCGGGAGCCTGCAGTCGGGATGCCGTGACGAGCCATGAACTGTTTGGAGAAGTCCTTACTGCCTTCCAGGCGGGCACCTGAAGCTGTTGGTCCGATCACCGGAATCCGGGCAAGCTGTTCGTCGGCGAGAAAGAAGTCGTGAATACCATTTACTAAGGGCTCTTCCGGGCCAACAATCACCATCTCGATGTTCTCTTTGATTACCAGGGCTTTTACAGCCGTGAAATTGTTCGGATTGACGTTGACATTCTTTCCGTAAGCAGCCGTGCCACCGTTACCCGGTGCAATAACCAGGTTGGTACATGCCGGAGATTGACTCATTTTCCAGGCTAAGGCACTTTCTCTGCCGCCGGAACCCAATAGTAAGATATTCATATGTGCAAAGATACCGCTTTGATGAACTTTTTATACTTAATGTTTAATTATCTTAAATAATACAAAAGCCGATTAACAAAGTAAAGGATATTTCGTAATTTTATCGCGGATAACTGCCATAATGACCTGTAAAAGGCAATGGCGTAATTCTTGTAATTTTTGGATTTTAAATAAATAAACACAGATATACGAATGTTAGGATTTTTAACCAAGGTTTTTGGAAGTAAATCGGAGAGAGATATAAAGGCGATCCAACCCCTTGTAATCAGGATAAATGAAGAGTACGCGAAGTTGTCGTCCTTATCAAACGATGAACTGCGTGCAAAAACAGTATACTTTAAAGATGTAATATCAAAATCATTAGCAGATATAGATGGCCGGATTGCACAGTTGAAAGTTGATGCGGACAACCGCGAACTGGCTTTGGCGGAAAAAACTGCAATATACGACCAGGTTGATGCGCTTGCGAAAGACAGGGATAAAGCACTTGAAGTGGTGTTGTTAGAACTGTTGCCGGAAGCTTTTGCCGTTGTCAAAGAAACGTCCAGGCGTTTTACGGAAAACAAGTTTCTGGAAGTTACCGCAACACAGCACGACCGCGATTATGCGGCGCGCAGGGCGAATGTGACGATTTCCGGCGATAAAGCCATATGGGCAAATCACTGGGATGCGGCAGGGACAGATGTGGTATGGAACATGGTACATTACGATGTGCAGCTGATTGGTGGTGTTGTATTGCACAATGGCAAGATTGCAGAGATGGCAACTGGGGAGGGTAAGACCCTCGTAAGTACATTGCCAGCTTACCTGAATGCATTAGCCGGACAGGGTGTACACATCGTAACGGTGAATGATTACCTTGCCCGTCGTGACTCGGAATGGAACGGACCATTGTTCGAGTTCCATGGCTTAAAGGTGGATTGCATCGACAAGCATGAGCCAAACTCTGAGCAGCGGAGACAAGCCTATCTGGCAGATATCACTTACGGTACAAACAACGAATTTGGTTTTGACTACCTGCGTGACAACATGTCTCAAACTCCTGACCAGCTTGTGCAGCGTAAATTGCACTTTGCGATGGTGGATGAGGTCGACTCTGTATTGATTGATGATGCCCGTACGCCGTTGATTATCTCCGGTCCGGTGCCTTTTGGGGATCAGCATGAGTTCTATGAGCTGAAGCCACGTATCGAGCGTCTGGTTTCTGCACAGAAAGACTACGTTACCAAAGCGTTGAATGAAGCTAAGAAACTTATAAATGATGGCAAAGCCGGTCCTGATGAAGGTGAAGGTGGGTTAGCTTTATTAAGAGCACACCGCGGATTGCCTAAAAATAAAGCGTTGATCAAGTTTTTGAGTGAAGGAAATGTAAAGCAAACTTTGCTGAAAACAGAGCACCACTATATGGCTGATCAGTCTAAGAATATGCCGAAAGTAGATTCGGAACTGTATTTTTATATTGATGAGAAAAACAATCAGGTTGAATTAACGGAGAAGGGTATTGAGCTGATCACCAAATCCGGTGAGGATGCAAGCTTCTTTGTGTTGCCTGATGTGGGCACCGAAATCGCGGAAATTGAAAAGTCTACGCTGAGCAATGAAGAAAAAGTTGCGCGTAAGGATGAACTGATGCGTGATTATTCCATTAAGGCAGAGCGTATTCACTCCGTGAATCAATTGTTAAAAGCATATACTTTATTTGAGGCTGACGTAGAGTACATCATCGATGAAGGTAAGATTAAGATCGTAGATGAGCAGACCGGCCGTATTATGGATGGCCGCCGCTATTCTGATGGTTTGCATCAGGCTATCGAGGCGAAAGAGAACGTTAAAGTTGAAGACGCATCTCAAACCTATGCAACGGTTACACTGCAGAACTTTTTCCGTATGTACCACAAGCTTTGTGGTATGACCGGTACGGCAACAACAGAAGCCGGAGAATTCTGGTCTATCTACAAGTTGGATGTCGTGGAGATACCAACCAACCGTGCAATCTCGAGAATTGACCATCAGGATTACGTTTACCGTACGGTAAGGGAGAAATACAATGCAGTAGCAGAAGAGATTGTGAAACTGACGCAGGCCGGTCGTCCGGTACTGGTGGGTACAACATCGGTGGAGATCTCGGAGCTGTTGAGCCGCATGCTTAAACTGCGTGGCATTAAGCACAATGTACTGAATGCAAAAATGCACCAGAAGGAGGCCGATATTGTGGCTGAGGCTGGTCAGGCAGGTACAGTGACCATTGCTACGAACATGGCTGGTCGTGGTACAGACATTAAGCTTGGCGCAGGTGTTAAAGAAGCCGGAGGTTTAGCTATTGTGGGTACCGAACGTCATGAATCCCGTCGTGTAGACAGGCAGCTTCGTGGTCGTGCAGGCCGTCAGGGAGACCCGGGATCAACGCAGTTCTTTGTGTCATTGGAAGACAACCTGATGCGTCTGTTTGGTTCTGAAAGGATTTCCAACATCATGGTGAAGATGGGTATTGAGGAGGGCGAAGTCATTCAGCATTCCATGATCACCAAATCCATCGAGCGTGCACAGAAGAAAGTGGAAGAAAACAACTTTGGTATCCGGAAGCGTTTACTGGAGTATGATGATGTGATGAACTCGCAACGTTCTGTGATCTATGCTAAACGCCGGAATGCATTGTTTGGTGAGCGCCTGGACGTGGACATGAGCAATATGATGTTTGACGTTGCAGAGGATGTCGTTACCGAATATAAAGAAGCGGCGAATTATGAAGGCTTCAAGCTGGAAGTGATCCGGAACTTCTCTATGGATACAGAGATATCAGAAGCAGAGTTTAGCAGCAAGAATATTCATGCGCTAACGGATAAATTGTTTGAGGAGGCTTCTGAGTTTTACAGC
>JARKUW010000065.1 GCA_029851965.1 Bacteroidota bacterium
CAAATTTCCCTTTATTGTTCCTCAGGAAGGTTACGGGCATCCATTCGCCGGTCATAATCAGGTCCGGCCAGTTGTCGTTGTCAAAATCTGTAAACAAGGCATCACAGACCAGCCCCACATTGCGCAGTGCCGGCGCTACCGCCCCGGAGACATCTGTGAACTTAACCTTACCGTCCTTACTGTCGTTCCGCAATATAAAGCTTGACACGGGCTTTGGGTAGGCGCCGGGTTCTACCCTGCCGGATACAAACAGATCCAGCCGGCCGTCCTTATTGTAGTCTACGGCACGGACACACATCTTGCTCGTATAATTTTCTGGCAAGGCATCCGTAGAGCGTTTAAAATTGCCTTTTCCATCGTTCAGGTACAGCCGGTCCTGGTATGCAGGTGAGTTGGCTTCATTCTTATATCCTCCGCTCGCCATATAAAGATCTGCATCCCCGTCGCCGTCTGCATCGAAAAGCAATATGCCGGCGTCCTTGTAATCCTGCTTAAGTTCCTGTCCGGGTATTACCGGCTTCTGGATGAATTTACCGTTCTTCTGCTGTAAAAAGATCTGTGCAGGATCATGGGCATTGCCGCCGATGACCATATCATCCAGGCCATTGCCATCGATATCTGCAACGGCCAGTGCCGGGCTATACTCAGAAAGCTTATGCGGCAGAAGTTTTTGCACCTGGAAGTCTATAAATGGAAATTCATTGTGGTAGTAATTCAGGTTTAATGCATTTGTCACCTCCTTAAAAAGCGCCTGGGTCGCAAGTTTTGGCTGTGCCCAGCTATAGGTTTGGCCTGCATACCGGATGTCTGCCGTAACAACCTGCCCCGCCTTTACATTTCTGAGCACCTGCTTCTTTCCTTCCGGCCATTTCACCACCACAGAATCTACCATGCTAACCTTATCCAACCCAAAATGTGCAATGCTCTGCTGGGTAGATAAGTATCCCCGATAGGGATTGTTTTCAAATACCTGACGTTTATTGTGGTCGTAAAAGATTTCGGCTACAACGCCGAGTCCGTTGCGGTTCTTGCCCGCGCCTTTAAACTGAACCTGCAAATATTGCTTCGCACTATCCTTGCTGTCGTTAACCGTATTTTTGTAGATCAATGCCTCGTCGTTGATGTTGTTCATCACGACATCCATTGCACCGTCATTGTTCAGATCAACATACACGGCTCCGTTGGTAAACGTAGGAACCATCAGTCCCCAGTTTTTACTGGCATCCTGAAAGGTAAGATCCCCATTGTTCTTAAAGGCATAGTTGTGAATCTTCACAACCGGGATCTGCTCCAGGAGCTGTTTCTTTGTCGATGTCGCATACGCCTCTTTGCGGTAAGTAAGAAAATCATGATCCGTCACATCCCGTGGATAGCCATTTGCGACAATAATGTCGCGGAAACCGTCATTGTCAAAGTCCACTATAAGCGGCGCCCAGCTCCAGTCGGTTTGGGCCACACCACTCATAAAGCTGACCTCACTGAATGCCGGTGCACCAATGGAATCATTTTGGCCGATCCGGGGTCCCTGATTCAGCTGCAGCGTATTCCGCACATATTGATACTGGTATCCGTAATAATCAAAATTATAATAGTTGACATCGCTGTTGGGCCCCATCATCATCTTTTTCCGGAAGTTATCTTCGGGGTTCATGTCCAGCTCAAACAGATCGGCAAGCCCATCATTGTTTAAGTCAACAATATCCTGACCCATGGCATTAAAAGAGGTATGCTTAAAGTAATCCTTGCTGCGGTCGGTGAAGGTGCCATCCCCATTGTTGATGTATAAAATGTTCGACGACATGTAGTCGTTGGCAACACTAATGTCTTTCCAGCCATCCTGATTGATGTCTGCTATCGTTGTAGACAGGCCATAACCCGTAATCGTGATGCCCGCTTCACGCGAAACATCCGTAAATGTTGGATGCTTTTTACCGGCATCCCCGTCATTTCTGAACAGCTTACCCCTGCTTGGAATCAAGGCATCCCCATGTCCGGAGGCAAAGAGATTGGGATTTTGAGAGGAGTTGGCCTCATTAACGGTAAGATACATGTCCAGATCCCCATCATTGTCGTAGTCAAAGAAGCTTGCGGTCGTAGACTCTACGTGGACGTCCAGGCCATATTCCGCTGCCATATCTTTAAAAACAGGAACACCGTCTTTGTTCATGCCCTGGTTCACATAAAGGATATTGCGGCGCAGCAGGCTGTCTTTGCTAACACCGTTGCAGACATACAGATCCATGAGTCCGTCGCTGTTTACATCCACCACGGCTACGCCCCTGCCCCAGCGTCCCATACCGTCTACTGCAGCTGTCTTGGTCACATCTTTAAACTTGAAATCACCTTCATTCAGGTACATTTTACTGGGAACCTGATTGCCTACGAAGTAGAGGTCCTGAAGCCCGTCATTGTTAAAATCACCGGCACCTACTCCACCGCCATGATACAGGTTTACCAGATCCAGCGGATTTATCGTGTCGTCCTCGATGATCGTGTTAATGAAATCAATTCCGGAGTGCGAGGAGGACACCTTTTCAAACAGCGTATGTTCTGTACAGGAATACAAACAAGCTATGGAGGCCAGCAACAAGGCACAACATGACTGTTTAATCAACATAATCGACTTCATTGGAGGGAAAGTTTGTTTTTGAATGTACGCAATTCGATGGATGTAAAGCGGTACTTACCGGCAATATTGATTAGAAAGTAACACAAGCATCTCTGTCTCGCAGGGCGTAAAAAATGAAAACTGTTGCAATGCGACCTAAAGCCGCACTGCAACAGTTTAGTACATCCGGATTAGTATCCAGGATTTTGAACCAAAGTCTCGTTGGTTGCGATTGCAGCCTGAGGCAGTGGCATTAAGTCTTTGCCATTCGGCACGGTCACGTTGTAGATTTCTTTTACCGTTGCAATATGTTCACCGGATCTTCTCATGTTAAACCACAGAGAATATTCACCATTCAACTCATGACGGTACTCGTCCAGTATCACCTTTAATGTGCCACCAGTTTTTGGCGATGCAGGTGCTACGCCCCCAAAAGCCCTGTTGCGCACGAGTTGAATCGTTGCCAATGCTCCTCCTTCGTCACCCAATCTAAACTGGGCTTCTGCTTTACTTAGCAATACTTCCCCGTAGCGCATTAGGATTGCATTCTGATCGCCAAATATCGCTGCGTTCTGATCCGTACCGGTTTGATTTCCATAGATGTTTTGGTTTCTCCAGGTTTTAACCGCGTAATATCCAGAGCGCAGACCATCAGCCCCTTTCCAGGGATGTTCTTTGGTTCCAAGGGTATTAATCACCTGGCCATTGACCACGTAATTCGGGTCTGTTTTGGCCTTTTCGATAATCCGCTGATAGCCGGAGATCTTAATGGCCGGACTCGGGTGTACTTCACCGGGACCAATTACTGTAGCTTGTCTGCGTAAATCACCTGTTTCAAAAGAGTTGTATAAATTCGGAGCGATATAGTGGTATCCGAAAGTGGAAATCTCTTCCGGCATCCCGAAGGACTCCAGCCAGCTGGAATCATTGGAGTGTCCCCAGCCCTGATCACTTCCTGCGGGAACAAGAAATTGAATCTCAAATAAAGACTCCGGGTTATTTTTATTTTTATACTCGTGGATGTCCAGATACTTTGGTAACAGCTGCGCATGGCCGCTGATCTGATCGAAGCTGGCAATCGCGTCACTATATTTCTTTAACCACATTTGTGCCGAACCCGCGTAGGCAAGGGCAGCGGCTTTATTGGCACGGCCAAGTTCAGATGCAGGCAATTCTTCCTTCCAGGTTAGCAAGCCAAAAGCAGTTTGCATATCGCTTACCACAGAGGCGAAAACCTCATCCTGAGTATTTCTCGGGTGTCTTCCATTATCCGTAACCGTCTGCAGTTCGAGCGGAACACCACCGAAGGTAGCGCCCAGGTAATAGTAGAAAAGACCACGCATAAAGTACGCTTCGCCGGTCAGGCGATTCGCCAGTGCCTCATCAATGACGCCCTCTTCCCGCATCCGTGCAATGATGGGTATTGCCGAGTTTGCTCTTGCGATTCCTGTATAGGAACGCGACCAGAAAATATTGATCGGATCGAAAGTCGTCGGCACTTCATAGCGCTCATAAAACGTATCCGCACCATAATTCCTGAAGTCCATGGTCAGGTAATTGGCCGTGTTCCAAAGCGATTTCAAGGTAAAGTCCGGATTGTGAAAGGTATCATAGATGGCGTTGACCAGGTTAATACCATCAGACGGTTTCTTGAACAAAGCAGTCTCTGAAATATTGGAGGTATCTTTCTGGTCAAGGGGATCTTTGGTGCAGGCCAGCGGCGGGAGCACCAGTGCTGCGCCTAATGAAAGTACAGCTATATGTTTCTTAAAATTCATAACTTAAATTTTGTCGTGTGTTTTTCTTAAAATGTTACATTTAATCCCAACGTATAGAACCTGGAGCTCGGATAGGTTCCCAGATCCACTCCAGCACCCGTCACATTTCTTTCTCCTCCACGATCCGGATCTGTCGGTATACCGATCTCAGGATCTAAACCAGAGTACTTCGTGATGGTGAACAAGTTTTGAGCACTTACATAAATCCTGGCTCTGGAGATCGCAATATTCTTGGTTAAAGAAGCCGGCAAAGTATAACCAAGCTGAACGTTTCTTAGCCTCAGGTAACTGCCGTTCTCTACATACACATCAGATGGACGGGAGTTACCATTTGAATTGTCATCTTTCAATGCCCGTGCGTAGCGGTTGGATGGGTTTGTTGGGGTCCAACGGTTCAGGTAGTAATCTACACTGACGTTCTGAATCCCGATACCACCCTGAGTAGCGCCAAAGGTTTCCAGTGTTCTTTGCTGATAGTTAAAGATTTTGTTTCCTACGGATGCATAGAAGAATGCGTTGAAATCGAAGGATTTGTAAGTAGCATCAAGGTTTAAACCAGTGAAAAACTTAGCAATAGGACTTCCTAAACTCTCCCGGTCCGCATCGGTGATACGCCCATCTCCATTTAGATCCTTGTACCTACGGTCTCCTGGCTGTGTACCTACAGACTGATAAAAGGTGTTTGGACCATTTTTCGCGGATGCATTTGCATTCAGTGCATCAATGTCTGCTACCGACTGGAAGATACCGTCAGATCTGTAACCATAAAATTCACCGATTGAACCGCCAACGGAAGATCTTGTAAATTGATTCCAAAGACTACCGCCTAAGTTTGGCAATCCCAATGAACCAATGTTACCGATAGAGTTCAGGCCTTCTGCCAGACTTAACAATTTGTTATTCACAGTGCTCAAATTGAACGCCACCCCGAATTGAAAAGGTTTTTGTGATTCCCGGTATTCTACGTTGAACTCGAAACCACTGTTGCGAACGCTACCAACATTTCTTGAAGCCGTACTAAAACCTGTTTGTGTTGGAACCGGAATGCTTAATAAAAAGTCACGTGACTCCTTACTGTAGTAATCTACGGTGAAGTTCAGTCTGCTCTCTAAAAAGGAGATATCTAAACCAACATCACTCTGAACAGATGTTTCCCACTTCAAATTTGGATTTGGTAAAAAGGCCTGAGCGAAACCTTCCTGATAGGTACCATTGGATCCGGAACCTGCACCAAAAGGATATCCCACATTGTTGCCAGATGTTGGAGGACCACCATTCGTGTACTGAGACAAATACTGGAAGTATCCAATTGAACTCTGGTTACCCACCTTACCATAACTCGCCCTCAGTTTTAAGTCAGAAATTAACTTGGAGTCTTTAAGAAAAGGTTCACTTTTCACCCTCCAGGCTACTGACCCGGACGGGAACACACCATATTGCTTGCCTTTAATAAAACGCGAGGAACCATCACGTCTCACGGTACCAGTAATCAGGTATTTGTCTCCGAATTTATAGTTTAATCTCGCGAATTGAGAAGTAAGTGCAGAAGGTCTTTCATCTCCATAACGGTCTGTAATGGTTGTAACAGCCTGTACTGTTCTTATTTCATCACTCAAGGAACCATTACCGGAAAAGCCGATGCGGCGGTAAGTGTTGTTCTGAACGGATACACCACCAACGAAATCAATGCTGTGCTGATCAAAAACCTTGCTGTAAGCAACTGTATTCTCCCAAAGGACGTCGAATGAATTGTTTGCACTTTGTGAGTAGAAAGATTGGATAGATGCACCACCTAATGCAGCCCGACGAGTATCTGATGGCGTAAAATAGTAACCGGAGTAATCATTTGTATTGATACCCAAATTGGTTTTGATCCGGAAACCTTCAAAGATCGTCGCTTCTAAATTCGTCGAACCCAGAAAATAGTTGGTCAGGTTTTTCTGATCCTGAGTATCAACGAAGTAAATCGGGTTGGTGAAATAGTTTACAAACTGGTTGTTAGCCGTAAAGAACCCGTAGTTTCCATTACCATCCTTTGCCTGATCCGTTGCTGGATTACCTGTTATCGTCGGAGGAAGCTTGGACAAGGTTCCAATACCAATTCCGGCATTTTGCCCGCCTGTTCCCAATCCGATCTTATTATCAGAACGGGTAAATTTTAAACTCGTAGATGATTTCAACCATGCAAATGGCTTGTAATCAACATTCAACCCAGTATTTATCCTTTTATATTTAGACCCGATTACAATACCCTTCTGATCTAGCCAGCCAGCTGAAAACGCAGATTGCACCTTTTCATTACCACCTCTGATCGCCAGGTTATAATTTTGTCTGTAGCCCGACTGATAAGCTTCTTCCTGCCAGTCTATACTCCTCAGGCCGGCAGGATTACTCCACTCTGGCAATGCGGCGAAATTGTCCGGACCAGACCTTTCAACCGCCAAAGCAGCAAATTGTTGTGCATTCAGCACATCATACATCTTTGGCTGGGATTGAATAGAACCCAGGGCGTCCAAAGAAACCTGCACATTGCCATCCTGACGACCTCTTTTGGTCGTGATGATCACAACACCGTTAGCTGCACGGTTACCATATATGGCAGTTGCCGAAGCATCCTTTAGAATGTCGATCGTTGCAATGTCATTCTGGTTAATGGCTCCCAATCCCGTGTTTACCGGATAACCATCTACAACATATAGTGGATCGTTGCTTCCAAAAGTACCGATACCACGGATCTGAACTTGTGCTCCACTACCAGGCGCACCGTCATTGTTGGTGATCTGAACCCCAGCAACACGGCCCTGAATGGCCTGATCTAATGTCGTAACGGGTGTTTTTTCCAGCTGCGCTGCGGATACAGATCCAACGGAACCTGTCAGGTCCTTACGCTGGGTGGTACCGTAACCCACAACGACCACCTGCTCAAGATCCCGGCTGTCTGCACTCAGCACAACGTTTAATGTTGTCCTTGTGCCAACCGGAATTTCCTGAGTTGTATAGCCAAGATAGGTGAATACCAGTGTTGCATTGTCGGGAACAGTAATACTATATCTTCCGTCATTGTCTGAGGAAGTTGCTGCAGATGCCCCTTTTACGCGGATGGTAACGCCTGGTGCTGGACCTGAATTGTCAGTAACGGTACCGGAGACTCTTCTGCCCTGGGCAAAAGACGAAGAAAAGATAAAAACCGTTAATACTAAAGCAAGAGCTGCTTTGTAGTACAAACTGTTTTTAAAAAACAGTAAGTGTCTTTTCATATTGACTTATATTTGGTTAAGTGATTGACAATAAAATTAGTCGTAATTCTTACAGTTAGATTGTATTATATTATCCATAACCAATGAGATTTCATCATTTCATGCCTGTTTTTTAGCCCTTAAAGGCTTTAAGGGGTTAATTTTGAACAGTCCGTTCAGATCCCCCATTACAGCACCTCGATTCGATTTGTGTACCCTTTAAGCTGGTATGGCGACGCCCTTCCGATGTTAACCGCTCGATAGAAATTACAATTGATGAAGACCTATTTTACGCTTTACTGACCCGATCTCCTGCAATTTTGCAGTACAATTGCAGTACAACTTAATTTACAGCTAACCCTAAAACCAGACCTGAGATGAAAATTGCAGTTACCGGAGCGACCGGCCATTTGGGCCAGATCGTAGTCGCCAAACTAAAAGAAAAATTGCCAGCAAATGAGATCGTTGCACTTGTCCGTTCTACGCAAAAGGCCGTCGGTCTTGGTGTGGAAGCCCGTGAAGCAAACTACGACGATCCGGGAACGCTGGAAAGCGCCTTATCAGGTGTAGACACCCTCCTGCTTATTTCAAGCAGTGAAGTCGGCAAACGTGCAACACAGCACCGCAACGTAATCGAGGCGGCGAAGGCTTCTGGTGTAAAATGGATCATCTATACCAGTATTCTTCGTGCGGAGACCACTGCCATCAGCCTTGCTACAGAACATCTTGCAACAGAGGAAAACTTGAAGGATGCCAGCATTCCATTCACCATCTTACGCAATGGCTGGTACACGGAAAATTACGCCGGCTCGATTCCAGGCGCCATAGCCGGCGGAGCGCTTATCGGCTGTGTGGGTGACGGGAAATTATCCACCGCAGCACGTGCAGACTATGCAGAAGCCGCCGTTGCGGTATTAACAAGCAGCGGTCATGAAGGTAGAATCTACGAGCTTGCAGGAGATGAAGCCTGGACAATGACCGAGCTCGCTACTGAAATCTCACGTCATACGGGTAAGGATATCCCATACGTGAATATGCCTGAAGCCGATTATGCCGCCGCACTTGCTGGTTTTGGATTGCCGGAAGGACTTGCCGCCCAGATTGCAGGTTGGGATATCGCCGCTTCAAACGGTGACTTGTTTGATGAAAGTCACCAGCTTTCCAGTTTGATTGGAAGACCAACAACGCCACTATCTGAAGTTGTATCCCAGGCCCTTTCAGCGAAATAAACAGGGTGTAAAACGGGCATAAGCCAGTCCCATCTGATCATCAATTTAGCAAAGCCCTTCTGCGCTTTGCTAAATTACAAACATCCCGTCAGGCCACCATTAGCAGGCGGGCGTGTAAAATCAGGAAGGTAAAAGATTGAATACAAGCCCATTCAAAGTGATGTCGCTGGCAAATATTTATCGATTTGTCGTACATTTGAATAATATCTATTTAAAATTATTAGTATTTGAGTTTAAATATAGAAGCCGAACGTAACGCTATAAATAATATAAATGCAATCCCCCTTCTTCTTGAGGTAATATGCAATACCACCGGGATGGGTTTCGCTGCCGTGGCGAGGGTCACACCCGATCGCTGGATTGCTTATGCGGTCCTGGATAAAATCAACTTCGGCCTCAAGCCCGGCGGAGAGTTGAAAGTGGAAACCCTTTGCAATGAGGTCAACCAGTTTCAAAAGGCCATCGTAGTGAACAACTTTTCCCTCGATGAAGAGTACGCAGATCACCATACACCGGCACTGTATGGATTAAAAAGCTACATTTCTATCCCGATCATCTTAAAAGATGGCACCTTTTTCGGCACCCTTTGCGCCATACACCCCGAACCTTCAGACGTCAATAATCCCACCATCATCAGCATGTTCAATCTGTATGCGGAGCTTATTTCGCTACAGCTTGATGAACAGCAGAAACGTGCAGAAATGGAGGCACAACTGGCAGAGGAAAAGCAGATCGCTACCGTTCGCGAACAATTCATCGCCATCCTGGGGCACGATCTCCGGAACCCTGTTGGTGCCGTTAAGAACATCGGACAGTTGCTTCAAAGGGATTCTATAGACCTGGGCAGTACAAAGCGCTTCGGGGGAATGCTTCTGAACTCCGCACAGCGGATGGTCGGCTTAATCGATAACTTAATGGATTTTGCAAGAAGCAGGTTAAACTCAGGGATAGATCTGCACAGGACCGATGTGGCTCTTGAACAACCTTTAAGGCATGTTATTGAGGAACTTCGGATGATCTGGCCAGAGCGGCTTATTGTTGCTGATCTTGAGATCTCAGCCCCGGTGAATGTAGATCAAAACCGAATCACGCAGCTTTTTTCGAACGTGCTGAGCAACGCATTGACGCATGGTGTAGCCGACAAACCTGTTCTGATCAAGGTCCGGGCCGATGAACACGAGCTGTGTTTGTCCGTTAAGAACAGCGGCGATGATATCCCGGAATCTATACTCAACCACTTATTTGAACCATTTTCCCGTGACCGTTCGAAGACGAATAAAGAAGGGTTAGGGTTGGGATTATACATCTCCTCAGAGATTGTAAAAGCACATGGGGGCAAACTGCAGGTGTTTTCGGCTGATGGGGAGATCGAATTTCGTGCTACCATACCATCTTTTCCGAATCAGAACTTGATAATTAGCTGACCTGCGGGCAGTGTAATAGTCAAAGGAAATAATTTTTTAGGTGTCAGATCATTTCTTTTTGCGGACAAGATACTATCTTAATGCGCAAACCTATTCACAATGAAAAAAACCTGCCTGCTCCTGCTATCCTTGTATGCCACAACGGCTTTTGCGCAAAGTGATGCCCTTAAATCCAGGGCCGCCAAAAGCGCCGACGAACTCCAATCTAAGGTCGTCACCTGGCGCCGTGACTTCCATACCCATCCGGAACTCGGTAATCAGGAAACACGTACGGCAGGTATCATTGCTGCCCACCTGAAAAGCCTGGGTATCGAAGTGAAAACGGGTGTTGCTAAGACAGGCGTGGTGGGTATTCTAAAAGGTGCCCTCCCCGGCCCTGTGGTAGCCTTAAGAGCGGACATGGACGGCCTGCCGGTTACTGAACGCGTAAACATCCCGTTCGCCTCCAAGGTAAAAACAACTTACAACAATGCCGAAACGGGCGTCATGCATGCCTGCGGCCATGATACGCATATGGCCATCCTCATGGGTGTGGCGGAGATATTATCCGGCATGAAGAAAGACCTCCATGGCACCGTAAAGTTCATCTTCCAGCCTGCAGAGG
>JARKUW010000069.1 GCA_029851965.1 Bacteroidota bacterium
GCATAACCTTTAAAAGAAAAATTCATGGCTGCGATGGAAATCAAAAATACCCGGAACAAGAAAACAGATCCCAGTAAAACCGGAACAGAGCAGGTATCCGGCGCGGAGAAAAGCGTTTGGTTTCATAGCCTGATCACCGACTTCGACGTGGCTTTATTCGTCTCCGGAAAACATTTCCGCCTTTACGAAAAGCTTGGCGCACACCTGTTGGTTTTGAACGACGTGCAGGGTACCTACTTTGCGGTGTGGGCGCCGAACGCAAGGGAGGTCAATGTGATTGGAAGTTTTAACGAGTGGGACAAGTCTGCCCATCGTTTGTACAACAGGTGGGATGCCTCGGGTATCTGGGAGGGGTTTATCCCTCATGTAGGTAAAGGGGACGTATACAAGTACCATATCATTGGCTTCGACGGCGTGCCCGTTGAAAAAGGTGATCCTTTTGCAACGCGCTGGGAGCATCCTCCTCAAACGGCTTCCATCGTCTGGGATACAGATTACAGCTGGAAGGATAAAGCCTGGATGAGTAAAAGGGCTAAATTGACGGGGTTGGATCAGCCAATGTCTGTGTACGAACTGCACCTGGGATCCTGGAAGAGAGATCCTTCAGATCCCGAACGAATCTTGACCTATAAAGAGATTGCCGACACGCTGGTTCCCTATGTGCTGGAAATGGGCTTCACGCATGTGGAGTTTATGCCGGTTATGGAGTTCCCGTATACGCCTTCCTGGGGATACCAGATCACCGGATATTTTGCCGCGACATCCAGACATGGTACCCCGCAGGAACTGATGTATCTGATTGGCGAACTGCATAGGAACAATATTGCCGTTATCCTGGACTGGGTGCCTTCTCACTTTCCGGGAGATGCTCATGGCTTGTATCACTTTGACGGGACGCATCTTTATGAACACGCAGATATGCGCAAGGGATTTCATCCCGACTGGAAATCCTATATTTTCAACTATGACCGGAATGAAGTCCGGTCTTTTCTGATCAGTAACGCCTTATACTGGCTGGACCGGTTTCATGTTGACGGGTTAAGGGTAGATGCGGTCGCCTCCATGCTTTATTACACTTTCTCCAGAAAGGTGGAAGATGCGGGAACGAATGAGTTTGGCGGATCTGAGAATCTTGGTGCCATACAGTTCCTGAAAGATCTGAATGAAACCATTTACACAGAATTTAAGGGGGTACAGACCATTGCAGAAGAAAGTACGACGTATCCGGGAGTAACAAAGGCGGTGTCGGAAGGTGGACTTGGATTTGGAATGAAGTGGATGATGGGGTGGATGAACGACACCCTGAAGTATTTCAAAAATGATCCGATTAACAGGAAGTATAAACACCATCAGCTTACGTTCAGCATCACATATGCTTTTACAGAGCGCTTTATGCTTCCTTTTTCGCATGATGAGGTTGTTCACGGTAAATCTTCCATGATATACAAGATGCCGGGAGATGAATGGCAGAAATTCGCAAACCTGAGGGTATTGTATACGTATATGTTTACCCAACCTGGAACGAAGTTGTTGTTCATGGGAAATGAGTTCGCGCAAAACAGGGAATGGAGCTTTGACCGCTCGTTAGACTGGCACCTGCTGCAGTACGAATCTCATGCTGGTATGAAGCGTACCATCCAGGCACTTAATAAGCTGTACCGGTCGGAGCCCGCGCTGTATGTCAATTCTTTCTCCTATGATGGTTTTAACTGGATCAATGCCGATGATGAGCAGCATTCAGTATATGTATACGAACGCCGGTCGAATAAGGAAAAAGATACATTGGTTGTAATCCTGAACTTAACGCCAATTCCGAGAAATCAATACAGGGTCGGAGTACCCTTTAAGACTAAATGGAAGCAGATCTTTAATACCGATGACAAAGCGCTGTTTGGGAGCGGGAATGTAAGTGACGAGATTTATCAGCCTGTTTCTGAACACTGGAATGGGAGGGCCCAGTTGATTTCGGTTAATCTTCCTGCACTCGGTGCAGTTGTGCTAAAGCAATCTGGCAAATAGTGACTGTTTGTGAAAACGTTATATAATAAAAAAGGATGTCCGTTAACAGACATCCTTTTTTTGTATTCTATATTAATTGCTTATTTCAAGCTTCCATAATATTCTACGAATTTAGCTAAAGCAGATGAGTAGCCCATTTCGTTGTCATACCATGATACCACTTTAACAAAGTTATCATTCAAAGCGATACCGGCATTTGCATCAAAGATAGACGCATGATCATCACCAATAAAGTCAGAAGAAACAACTTCATCTTCAGTGTATCCCAAAACACCTTTCAAATAACCTTCAGAGGCTTCTTTCATTGCTGCTTTAATTTCCGGATACGTTGCTGATTTTTCCAGGCGAACCGTTAAATCTACAACAGATACATCAGAAACAGGCACACGGAAAGCCATACCAGTAAGTTTTCCTTTTAATGCAGGGATTACTTTTGTTACTGCTTTTGCAGCACCTGTAGCAGAAGGAATGATGTTAGAGAAACCACCACGGCCACCTCTCCAGTCTTTAGCCGATGGACCATCTACCGTTTTTTGAGTTGCAGTAACTGCGTGAACAGTACTCATTAAGCCTTCAACGATACCAAACTTATCGTTCAATACTTTTGCAATCGGGGCCAGGCAGTTTGTGGTGCAAGATGCATTTGATACGATCGTCTGATCTGCAGTTAATAAGTCGTGATTAACACCCATTACATACGTAGGGATAGAATCATCTTTAGCAGGAGCAGAAAGAACTACTTTCTTTGCACCAGCCTGAATGTGTTTCTGTGCATCTGCCTGAGTTAAAAAGAAACCAGTAGATTCAATAACAACTTCAACGCCTACTTCATCCCATTTCAGGTTTGCAGGATCCCGCTCCGCAGTGATACGGATGGTTTTACCATTAACAACTAAATGTCCGTCAACAACCTCGATAGTACCAGGGAAACGGCCATGTGTAGAGTCATATTTTAACATATAAGCCATATAATCAACCTCTACCAGGTCATTTATAGCAACAACATCCAATCCTCTTTTTAAAGCGGCTCTGAAAACCAATCTGCCGATTCGGCCGAAGCCATTTATACCAATTTTGCTCATTGTATTAATTTAAGTAGTAATTTAATAAATTATGTATAGGTTCTTTTGTAATCGATGTGATCTCCAAACCATGCTTTTGCGCCATTAGGCGAAGCCTGTCCTGGAATGTACCTGCCACATTCCCAATGAAATGCACATCTTTTCCAGGGTGCAGCCTCATAGTTGGTAACAGGTAAGTGTTGAAATAAGTTTCGAAAGCTTTGTCTATTATTTCGAGCATATATGGGTGATTACGCCACGTGTTGAGAAACTCAAAGAAGTTGCTCAGGAAAAGCTGAGGCATGGGTTTCTTATATACACGCTCGAGGATAAGTTGCCGGTCGAGATTATATTTCAGATCGAAATCCTTGTGTAATTCTGCCGGTAGTTTACCCTGCATGTATGCTCTTAGTAGCTGCTTTCCGAGATGGTTTGAAGATCCTTCATCACCCAAAAGATAGCCCAATCCATAATTGTTCTGTTGAGGTTCTTTTCCGTCGAAATACGCACAGTTAGACCCGCTTCCCAATACAGAGACAATGCCGCTGTTGTTGTGACATGCCGCGAGGGCTGCACCATATAAGTCATCTCTAACAGTAACTTTGCTGTATTTGAAAAAGAGGGATAAGGTATCTTCCAGTTCTTTTATCCGGCCGGGAGAAGTGGCTCCGGCGGCAAAAACATAAATTTTCTTTATGCGTTCCGCATTGTTGATTAGAATGGTCTTCTTGTTTAACGCCTGTAAGATCGTCTTCTGATCATTTAAACAGGGGTTTAAACCAGGCATGGTGCAATCTGCAATAGTACTACCGTCTTTAGCTATTTTCCAACATGCTGTTTTTGAACCACTGTAAACTACTGCAATCATATTATATCGATAAAACTTTTGCCATTTCAAGAAGATCGTCTTCCAGCTTAAAGGTATGGTTGTTTAATGCTTCGCGCAAATCGGTAACTTGAACCGCATTGCCACGCAAGCCGACCATCTTTCCTGAGGTGCCTTGAACGAGCAAATTAACCGCTGCAAAACCAAGGCGGCTTCCCAGTATCCGGTCAAAGCTGCTCGGACTGCCGCCACGCTGCAGGTGACCAAGTATAGTAACCTTGACATCGTAGTGGTTGAACCTTTCCTTCACATTTTTGGCAATATCATAGGCGCCGCCCGCTTTATGCCCCTCAGAGACGATAACAATACTTGAGGATTTCTTGGTGGATGCACCAACTTCAAGCAAGTTTACCAGTTCATCGAGTGAGGTTTGCTTTTCCGGCAGTAACACTGCTTCCGCTCCGCAGGCGATTGCACTTCTTAAAGCAATGCATCCGGCATCGCGGCCCATCACTTCTATAAAAAACAAGCGGTCATGTGCGTCCGCAGTATCACGAATTTTGTCTATTGCCTCTATTACCGTATTGATCGCCGTATCGAATCCAAGGGTGAAATCCGAACCGTATAAGTCATTGTCAATCGTACCGGGTATTCCAATAACTTTAACGCCAAATTTCTCCGAAAAGATCTGTGCACCGGTGAATGTTCCGTCTCCGCCAATTACGACAAGGGCATCGATGTCGCGTGCCTTCAGGTTGTTGTAAGCGGTTTGCATACCTGCTTCAGTTTTAAAATCCAGGCAACGTGCAGTCTTTAAAATAGTACCTCCTAAGTGGATGATATTGCTAACGGAGCGGGCGTCCATCGGGATAATCGTGTTTGAGATTAAGCCTTGATATCCCTGCATCACGCCAAACATATTTATACCATTGTAGATACCTGTTCGGATGACAGCTCTGATGCAAGCGTTCATTCCCGGCGCGTCACCTCCAGATGTCAAAACAGCGATATTCTTTATATTTTCAGTCATAATTAATAATACGAATATAAGGTGTAATTGCTACACTAAGTAATTTATTTTGATTTTTTACAATCAACTATGCGATTAAAAACGGTGGATTTTCTGCTATGTTGTGGATTGACAAGGAATTGCAATTTGAAAGCAGAAGCTCTGGGGTGCCGTACTCCGGGAAATGGAAGTTGAGCTTGCAAAAATAATTTTCCTCCTTTAGTGGTTTAAATATATATTTACATTTATTGTGTTTTTTACACTAACCCCTTGAACCGGGGAGAAGGAACTAATAAATTACGAACTCACACTGATTTTAGCGTCTGGCGGTTGGAATTCAACCCTTTGATTCTAGATTGGGAAATTAACGAAGAAATTTTGAAAGAAGTGCTACCGCAGTTTCATTCTACCTTTTCCATTGATTGCGTCATATTTGGATTTGATGGTGGAGAATTGAAGATATTACTTATTGAACGAAACAATGAGCCTTATAAAGACTGGTGGGCTTTGCCGGGCAATTTGGTTGGAGAGAATGAAAGCTTAGACCAGAGTGCGGCCCGTATATTAAATGAACTTACCGGACTTACAGACGTGTACATGGAGCAGTACTATACCTTCGGTGACGTTAACCGGCACCCGCAAGGCCGGGTGCTTAGCATTGCATATTACGCATTGCTCAGGCTAGGGGGTGACAGGGCTGTGCGGCCGATCAGCGATTTTGCCAAGCAGGCCCATTGGGTGAATATCAACCAATTGCCTAAACTTGCTTTCGATCATCAGCAGATTTATGACAAAGGGCTGGAGAAGATAAAACGAAGGATCAAGCATCAACCCATCGCATTCGAATTGCTGCCGGAGAAATTTACATTAACACAGCTCCAAAATGTCTATGAGTTGATTTTAGGTAAGAAGCTTGACAAGAGGAATTTTAGGAAAAAGATGCTCAGCTTTGGCGTACTGAAGGATCTTGACGAGAAACAAAAGGGTGTTTCGTTTCGCGCGGCTACCTTGTACCGGTTTGACAAGCGCAAATACGCCAAGTTGTTCGGGAAAGAAATTTCCTTTTAGCAAGGGATGTTATTTGGAGAACGCGACGCCAAATTAAAGACACTTAGCTAAAAGCCCTGCAGAAATCATGGGGGGCAATGAGAAAGACCTGGACAGCGCAAGAGTTGAAAGGGTGTTTAGTCATTGAAATTGACGCGTTAGAAGTGGCCATCAAGAATGGCAATCAAAAAACTTCATACAGCAAAAAGAAAAAGGGGCAATTCATATTCATGAATTGCCCCTTTTTTATGATTAGCTGGATTTTGTCAGTGCCCTTGAATTTATATGCAGGGAACTTTGCTCCGTTTATGTCAACAAGCCTATTTATTTCTTAAGTGATAGTCAACCAGATCGTCTATAGGCGAACGGATGATTTTCCCTATCCCCATCTCGTAACGGTCTGCAACAACGCTCAGAATATCTCTAAAGCTGTAACCGACGGAACCTACAATGTTTAGTTTATAATCCTGATAGTTGGGATAATGTATCACTAAGTTTTCGAAGAATGCGGAAAAAGCATAATCAACGGTTTTGAACGTGTAATCCTCGTAGCTGTCTTTGAAGTCGTACAAGAACTTACTAAAGCTGGCGCAAAAACGATTTGGCAGAGGCTTGTTGTAAATGTTGTCGAAAATATCTTCGTTGGTTAACGCGAAGTTATCATAAAAACTTTCTCTAAGGCCTTTTGGCATGTAGCCCTTCATGTAATCGGCAAGAATACGTTTACCGATAAAACATCCACTACCTTCATCTCCGAGAAAATAGCCAAGCGAGTCGATGTTTAACGTAATGTCTGTTCCATCGTACAGACAGCTGTTTGTGCCGGTTCCCAGAATTGCTGCAAAGCCTTTCTGATTTCCAAGTAGGGCCCTGCAAGAGGCCATCAAATCGTGTCCAACGTTGATTTCTGCGTTAACAAATATCTGTTGCATGGCATCTGCAACAATCTTTTTGTTCGTGTCCGTAGAGCATCCGGCGCCGTAATAGTACACTTCGGTTAACTTCTCGGTCTCCAGTTGATCAGGAAGTCCTTTCTTAAGGGAGTTAACGATATATTCTGTTTTCGAAAAATATGGATTATAGCCTTCGGTATTAAAAAGAATCTTTCTTCCGGCCTCATTAATTAAGCACCAATTGGTTTTGGTCGAACCTCCATCTGCAATAACTATCATCTTAATTTATTTTATTCGGGATAAATGTAGAAATTCTTAACACTTCCGGTTGGTTTTTTTTCATAATTTATTTCTTTAAAGGTTTTAAAAAGTGGTTGTTTCCGGGTTTAAAATCATTTAACAATACCTTATTGTCAAATGAACACTAAGCTAAAAGTACATTTGTTATTTTAAATTCCAAATTCTGAAACCCTCAATATTTGGCCTTCCAAATGTTCAAAGTTGAAAACTGATATCGGGATCGTCTCCAAACTCCTGGAAAACAGTGCTGAAATATAGATCGGCTGACCAAGCAGGGAGTCTGCAGCTCGATTTAGGTGTTTTTTATTTTTTTCAAAATTTCTACACCGGGCCTGATTAAAAGGGATAAAAAGACAATATTTGTATTTAAGCAGCCTGATAACATGACAAATAATATAGATTTTGGAAGTGACACTGTAACGCGGCCGACCGCAGCAATGCTGGAGGCCATGATGGGGGCAAAGGTTGGTGACGACGTGTTTGAAGAAGATGAAACCGTTAACGCGTTGGAAGCTAAACTCAGCAAGATGTTTAACATGGAGGCTGGCCTCTTTTGCCCGTCAGGGACGATGACCAACCAGATCGCAATTAAGTGCTTTACACAGCCTATGGAGGAGGTTATTTGTGATCAAACTGCTCATGTATACCGGTATGAGGGTGGAGGTATCGCTTACAATTCCCTGGCATCAGTCCGCTTGCTTCATGGAGAAAGAGGTATTCTTACCCCGGAACTGATTGAACCCGAGATCAATGAGGACAATATTCATTATCCTGTATCGAGCCTTGTTGTGCTTGAAAATACGGTAAACAAGGGGGGAGGTGCCTGCTATTCGTTAAGTCAAATTGAGCCGATCCATACCCTTTGTAATGTAAAGGGACTGAAATTGCATTTGGATGGGGCACGTTTATTTAATGCATTAACGGTGACGGGGGATGCTGCATATGATTATGGCCACTTCTTTGATGGGATTTCCGTATGCCTGTCTAAAGGGCTGGGGGCTCCCGCAGGCTCAGTTCTGCTGGCTTCGAAAGAGACAATAAAGAAAGCGCGAAGGATCCGGAAGGTACTTGGCGGCGGAATGCGCCAGGTCGGCTTTCTCGCAGCTGCAGGCATTTACGCATTGGACCACCATGTGGAACGCCTGGCTTTGGATCACCAGCATGCGAAAGCGCTCGAAGCAGCGTTAGCATCTTTGGACTATGTTGATTCCGTGATTCCTGTGCAAACAAACATAGTAATCTTTAAGGTGAATGAACGCTTTGGAGCAATAGACATTGTTAGAAAACTTAGAGACGAAGGAATTTTGTGTAATACCACAAACCGCGATACCATCCGGTTTGTAACACATTTGGACATTTCTGCTGATATGATCGACCGGGCTATTGATATCTTAAAAAATTTGAATCCATAAACACGATTGGGAATCCAGAGGAGCACTAGCGTCTTTAAAAAAGCTAGATTTCTCAAAACCTCAAGAACGTTAGTCTATGGTCCCTCTATAATCTTTGAAATAATTCAATACAGATGAATAAAATTTTAGTAGCCAACCGTGGCGAAATAGCATTGCGGATTATGCGTTCTGCCCGGGAAATGGGCATCCAAACGGTTGCTGTCTTCTCGGAAGCCGACCGTGCCGCATTGCACGTCAGATATGCCGATGAAGCTATTTGTATCGGTCCTGCGCCTTCCAATCAGAGCTATCTCGTTGGGGAAAAAATTATCGAAGCTGCGCTGAAGACAAGTGCCGACGGAATTCATCCGGGTTACGGATTTTTGTCGGAAAATGCCGCATTCGCAAAACAGGTACAGGCGGCAGGCATGGTATTTATTGGCCCGAGCCCGGAGGCAATGGACATTATGGGTAATAAATTATCGGCTAAAGCTGCGGCACTGCGGTACGATATCCCCATGGTGCCAGGGACGGAACAGGCCATTACCGATGTGGAAGATGCAAAGCACCGCGCCATAGAAGTGGGCTTCCCCATTCTGATTAAGGCTGCCGCAGGCGGCGGTGGGAAGGGAATGCGTATCGTAACGGAAGTGAACGATTTTGAAGAGCAGATGGGGCTTGCCGTAAGCGAAGCCACCTCTGCCTTTGGAGACGGTGCCGTATTCATTGAGCGTTATGTATCCTCCCCAAGACATATCGAAATTCAGGTTTTGGGAGATACACATGGAAATCTTGTACATCTATTTGAACGGGAGTGTTCTGTGCAGCGAAGGCACCAGAAAGTCGTAGAAGAGGCACCTTCCAGCATCCTGACGCCCGATATCCGGAAGGCCATGGGTAAATGCGCCGTCGATGTGGCCCGTTCTGTCAACTATGTTGGCGCCGGAACAGTCGAGTTTATATTGGATGAAAAGCTGGATTTCTTTTTTCTGGAGATGAATACCCGCCTGCAAGTTGAACATCCGGTAACGGAAATGATCACCGGACTGGATCTGGTGAAAGAACAGATCCGGATCGCCCGCGGTGAAACGCTGTCCTACAAGCAGGAGGAAATTCAGATGATTGGCCATGCGATAGAGCTTAGGGTATATGCGGAAGATCCGGACAACAATTTCCTGCCAGATATCGGTACCTTGCAAACCTATAGGACACCAAAAGGGAATGGCGTCCGCGTTGATGATGGCTTTGAAGAAGGAATGGAGATTCCCATCTACTACGATCCCATGATTGCCAAGTTGATCACGTATGGTCAAACCAGGGAAGACGCCATTGAACGTATGGTGCGGGCAATTGATGAATATGAAATTACAGGCATACAAACGACATTGGGCTTCGGCAAATTTGTAATGGAACACGAAGCTTTCCGTTCCGGAAAATTTGACACTCATTTTGTAAGCAAGTACTTCAACAGCAGTTCCCTTGGCAACGCATCTGCAGATGAAGCATTAATCGCTGCATTGATGGCAGTTTCGCTTAACAGTTTACCGAAAGAAAAGGTACTTTTGCCGGCTATGCCGGAGGAAACAAGCAACTGGCGTACGAACAGGCTTAAAATCAAATAGATTATGTTTACTGGTATCATAGAAACACTCGGAACAGTGAAGGCCGTTGTCAGGGACTTGGACAACATCCACTTCACGATCGCATCGAATCTGAGCAACGAATTGAAAATAGACCAAAGTGTTGCCCACAACGGTGTTTGCCTAACCGTCGTTGGCTTAAGCGAGGATACGCACACGGTGACGGCCATTCAGGAGACATTGGAGAAGACCGACCTGCAACACCTGAAGGTTGGCAGTCCGGTGAACCTGGAACGCTGTATGCAGATGAACGCACGGCTTGACGGCCATATTGTACAGGGGCATGTAGATCAGACAGCAATCTGTATTAAACGGGCCGAACTTGATGGCAGCTGGGAATACCGCTTTAAATATGATCCCTCAGCAGGAAATGTGACTGTGGAAAAAGGTTCGATTTGTGTAAACGGCATTAGTTTAACCGTGGTAAATTCACAAGATGATGAGTTTTCCGTGTTTATCATTCCTTACACGTATGAACATACCAATCTTCACAACGTAAATGTTGGGGATACCGTGAACCTGGAATTCGATATTATCGGGAAATATGTTGCCAGGTTGCTTAAAAGATAGTCCGCTGGTGTACATCGTGTGACCCTCGACTACCATCAGTATCAGAGCGCTCCTATGTTAAGACAGGTCTGGCGATTAAAAGAAAGAGCTGCATTCAATTCGAATGCAGCTCTTTTACTATAAAGGAGAACGCGTGACGTTTACTTATCCCAGAAAATACGGGTATCCATATCATCTGCTCCACCAAGATCTGCTACCGCAGCCTGGTAGTTGGTCAGGTTTGCGGAAAGTTCAAGTGTTGGATAAACATAGCGGCGAACAAAACCGCCAGTAATGTTTTGTCCTGCAATTGGGTTAGGTGTTAAATTTGGAAAACCACTTCTCCTGAAGTTGGCCCACGCTTCTCCACCATTGCCCCATGACGCTACCCAATACTGCGTATTGATAAGGTTAAGCGCATTTCCCGGCGTGTATCTGTTAACTGGGTTATTCAGGAAAGCTTCCTGTGTAGCTACCGGAATTACGGCAGCAGAGTTGTAAGTCGTCCACTGATCCATAGCTGCTTTTACTCCATTTGCATAGTAAACATCAGGAGTGCTGCCGCCACTGATCCATCCTCTGAAAGCCGCTTCAGCAAGCAACAATTGTGTTTGTGCGTAGGTGACGAAAAATTGAGGGGCAGTAAGACTGCCGAAAACACTATAATTCACCTGAGAGTAGTTGTAGCCAGAACCGTTGGCTCCTCTAAATCCCGGCGCTGTTGCGATGTTGGCACTGCTGTATCCAACGGGCAGCCCAAATTGATTTGCCGCAGTAGTATCCGGCACGCCTGTGGGCGCCCCCACCGGATTCGGATACTTAGCTGAGATATACTTTAATCTTGGATCCCCGCTATTTTTTAGTTGATCGACAAACGGTGCAGCCAAATAATAGGTGTTTGCAAGTAAAGAGATGTTCTGATTTACAGGATTAACGTAAGTCTGGTTGTATTTCAAATAGCAATTGTCGGCATTCGACGTCATTACGCCTCCGGCGAATGCAGTCTGTACAATTGTCTGGGCTTTTGCCGGATCGATTTTACTATAACGCATTCCGATACGCAACAGCAAAGAATATCCAAGCTTTTTCCATTGAGCAACATTTCCTGCGTAGAAAACGTCTGCAGTAACAATGTCTTTTGCGGGGTCAAGTGCGGCTGTTGCACTGGTGATCTCATTAACCAGATCTGTATAGATGGCTTCCTGATTATCGTATTTTGGCGTAAGCACGTTGGATAGATAAGCTTGTCCTGCTTCACTATATGGCACATTCCCATATGTGTCTACCAGCGTCATAAATTGGTAGGCCTTCCATATTCGGGCTTCGTTATACAGATTTGTCCGGGCTGTATTGCCCTCTAGCTGGTCTAATATCTGAACCAGAAGCTTTACCGGACCAGCGGTACTTGTCGCTCCCGTATTTGTTCCTGTGTACTCTGCATTCCATCTTTGCGCCGTATAGGTTTGATTTACGAGATTAAAGTTAAACGCTGCAGTTATACCCGTAAATGGGTTTACAAATTGCTGCACAACTGTTGGCTCTGTCTCCATAGTGGCGGCATGGGTGCTAAATTCTGCGTTCGTAAACATAAACGCGGCATCAAGTTCTGTTGGATTATTTGGGTTAACGTTCAATTCGTCAAACCCCTTATTACAACCGCTTACTCCCGTAAGGCAGATTGCCGAAATTAAAATTTTATATACATTTTTCATTTTCTGTCGGATTAGAATTTTACGTTTAAGTTGAAGCCATAAGTGCGTGTTGTCGGTAACGATGCCTGTTCGTATCCAGTTAAATTGTCGCCAGATGATGCAATTGCTTCGGGATCCAGATTGGGAATATACTTTTTAATAATCAGCACATTATGACATACTGCGGATAGCACCATGCTTTTCACCACTTTCTTGCCAACTAACTTGGATAGATCGTAACCTAAAGATAAGTTTCTCAGTTTCACGAAGCTTGAACTATACACAAACGGGTCCAGAATATTGGTTGCACGATAATTCGCGTAAAAGTCCTCGGCATTTACCGCAGTCGTATTTGGAAGACCATCGGTACTGTTTACCCCTTCGAAAATCACACCACCTTCACGTCCTGGTAATGACGCTTTGGAATGGCCCTGTCTTAATAGGTTCAGGTTTGTGCTGGATAATACTTTACCACCTGCTTTATAGTCAATGTGGGCAGCAAATGTAAAGCCTTTGTAATTCACAGTGTTTATCCAGCCACCTGTTGCCTTAGGCAAACCGCTACCAAAATTAACAGGGAGTGTGCTTGCGATGGGTTTACCACCAGATAGAAGTATGTTCCCCTTATCATCGCGTTTATAAGTTGCTCCCTGAATCTGGTTCAGTGGCAAGCCTACAACATCGACGATGGTTCCAAAGAACTCAGGGCTTCCTACGACCAATTGCGACTGATTGTTGGCCAGCGACAATACCTTTGAGGAGTTGAAGGCCGTATTGAATGCTGTTCTCCAGGTAATATTGCTGTTTTGAACTGGAATTAATTCAAGGCTGAACTCCAGTCCCTTATTGACCAGCCCACCTAAATTAACCAAAGTGGTACTGTATCCACTTGCAGCAGAAAGGCTGATTGGAACAGCTTGGTTTGTGGTTTTCTTGTCGTAGGCAGAAATGTCTAAATTCACACGGTTGTGGAACATGCGAAGTTCAAGACCTACTTCTTTTTCATTCACACCAAAAGGCTTGATTTGCGTGTTGGGTGATGATGTATTGTTGATTGTACCTAGTGGCAGCCCATTGTAGGAGTTCTGAGCAAGTGCAAATGTTAAGGCATTATACGGCCCTACACCCTGAGCACTCCCTGTTTCTGCAACAGCAACCCTGATCTTTCCGAAGTTCAACCAGCTTGTTTTTGGAAGCAATTCCGAGAAAACAAAACTTCCACTAATGGACGGGTAGAAATAGTGATCCATACTTCTAGCCAATACAGAGTACCAGTCGGTTCTGCCCGTAACGTTCAGGTAAAGGAAGTTCTTATAGGAAAACTCTGCGGTACCATAAAGGGAATTCACGGTTTGCTTAGAAAGGTTGTAGGTTGAAGTTGCCGTAACCCCGTTTCCGATGGTGTACAAATCCCGCAGATAGAAGTTTGTAACATCTTCCGTAAAGGTTGATGTCACCAATGGGAAGTTGTTGCCACCCACGGTCGCGTTGAATCCGAAATCTCCCCAGGTATGACCACCACCTAATAAGAAATCGAAGTTATTTTGGCGTGTGTTTGCTGTATTGATGCCGTAACTTCCGTTAAATGTACCACCTGGTGCTGAAGAGACAGCCTGGGTTCCGGTTGGCGTATTTGATTCATACATTGATTGCAGATAGTCCGTACTGGCACGACCCTGCAAATACAACCAGTCGAAGAACTGGTAACGTACGACAGCAGTTGCAAGTAGGTGATCCTTAGTTTGTCTTTGAAACTGTTTGGCAAGTGTCCAGTATGGATTGGTGACTGTATTAAAGCGGGATGTAGGTGTCTCATTCCCATTGGCATCTATTGCGCCTGCTTCAAGTACGTCAAAAGGTATAGAATTCGCAATCCGGTAGATAGATGATGAAATCGAACGGGCCTGCACCCCAATTATTGGTGGATTATCATTGAACTGATGATCATAGTTGACATAGAACTGGGCAGATAGTTTTTCCGTAAGGTTGTAGTTTATACCCACGTTGAAGATCTTTTTGTGAAAATCATTGTTTGGGACTATACCTGCCGCATCCTGGTTGGCGAAGGAAACCCGGAAGCTGCCTTTATCATTTCCGCCTGAAATAGCCACGGTGTTACTCCATGATGGTGCAACCCTGAAAAAACTGCTTATTCTGTTCTTAACAGGCGCATAGGGACGCTGAACGCCGTCAAACTGGTATGTTGGCACATTGTCAAACCGCTCACCAAAACTCCAGGATCCGGAACTCTGGGCTTCACCTTGTGTTTTCGGACGGACATTATTTTCTCCTTGTCCATATTCATACTGAAAGTCGGTGAAATCAAGCGCCTGGCTTAAGGTGAAATTGGAGTTGAACTCAACACCTATGCCCGCATTTTTAGAACCAGACTTTGTTGTTATAATGATAGCTCCGTTAACCGCACGCGAACCGTATAATGCAGCCGCTGTAGAACCTTTCAAAACAGTCATTGATTCAATATCATCCTGATTTATTCCCTGCAGATTATCCCCCTGGTCCACCTGTTGGGTGTACCCGTTTGTAGCGCTCGCGCCTTGTGACATCGGCAAACCATTTACGACAATAAGAGGTGAGTTGTCGGCGGTAAAGGATGACTGACCCCGTAAACGGATTTTCGTACTACCACCAGGACCTGCGGCCGGAGGCGTAACATCCAGACCAGCCACCTTTCCTTCCAACGCATTGGCAAGGTTGGTTGTACGGTTGGTCTGAAGTGCTTCTACATCCGCTTTCTGAGCAGAATACCCAAGGCTCTTGGCTTCGCGCTTTATGCCCAGGGCGGTTACAATGACCTCGTTTAAGGCATTATTCGCTGCAACCATTGAGGCATTGATCGTTGTTCTGGTGCCCACAGGGATTTCAAGCTGGTTATAGCCCATGAATGTAAATACCAGCACAGCTGAAGTGCCAGTCACAGTTATTTTATATGCGCCCGATGCATTCGTGACAACAGAGTTGCGTGTTCCTTTTTCATTAACGGTAACCCCGGGTAAGGTAAGTCCCATTTCATCGGTTACTTTCCCAGTGATGGGGATTGCGAAGTTCGTTGGCTCGGTTCTGCCCCGGGCCGTTGCAATTCCTGCGAATTGTAAAAGCATGATTACGGTTAAACCAGTACATGTAAGTAATGATATTAACGACTTTCTGTTCATAATTTTAGGTTTTATACTTGGTTAAACTTTAGATAGAGATTTCCCTTACAACTTCGATGAAGTTGTTTACTCAGGGTCGAAAAATTGCGGCTGGAATATTGATATCACCTGGATATCGGATCCGTTGAGTCTTATGTAAACTTATCTCATAGATTTAGGAGCTTGTTACAGATAATTAAGTAAACCGTATGTTCAGCATTAGGATTGTTTTGGAAACAGTGGTATGATCAGAACAAATAAAGGCAACTTAGATGAAAAGCAATTTCATTATCAAAGCAAAATATTGTAACATATTAACATCGGGGCACTCAGTAGATTTTATTTGCAATTATGCTGGAATGACTATCCTATACTGCCGTTTATTTTACCAGAGCGTGGACTGATCTTTAGCCCACGACCTGGTTTTATTTCCGCTATTGGAAAAACGGAACATCCTTTACTGCATATTTTTTCAACCCCTCTTCGTTGATTTCTACACCTATTCCTGGCTTATCTGACACCGTCAGGAAACCTTTCTCAATGAATGGTTTATCATAGGTGACAATCTCCTTCCACTTTGGTTGTGTATCACTCAAGATCTGCCATTCCATGATCTGGAAGTTGGGAACCGATGCACAAACGTGGGCTGAAGCCATTGCACCAAGGAAAGAGCCCACCATATGCGGAGAGAATGGGACATAGTACAGGTTTGCTAAATTTGCAATACGTTGTCCTTCACCCAGACCACCACATTTTTGCAGGTCCGGCATAACGATATCCACGGCAGCTTCACTGAGCAGGCGTGTAAAACCATGGGCTAGATAAAAATTCTCACCGGCGCAGATCGGGGTACTGGTTTCCTGTGTAATTGTCTTGTAAACCTCGATATTATCCGCAGGTACTGGTTCCTCTAACCACATCAGATTCAAAGGTTCCATCATTTTAGCTACCCTGCGCCCGGTAGTCGCGTCATAACGACCATGCATATCAACACAAATGTCGACAGTGGGACCGACCTCTTTACGGACGGCGGCCACGCAGTTATACATACGTTCCAGTTCGCCATTGCTGGCGGTCCAGTTCCAACGGTCATATTTGTTCGGGTCGTTTGCCTCGTCAATGTCGAATTTTACGGCAGTATATCCACGGTCAACGGCATCCCGGGCAGCTTTTGAGAAATCTTCAGGTGTCGGGTTTTTTGCCGTATATAGCTCCGTATCACAATACACCCGGCATTTGTCCCTGAATTTTCCACCCAGTAGCTGGTATACAGGTAAGCCCAGGGCTTTTCCGGTTAAATCCCACAACGCCGTTTCAACTGCAGTAAGTACAGCGACAAACATACCCGATTGCGCGCCGGCGAAAAATGCACCTTTACGTATCTGTTCTGCCAGTCGGTTTGGATTAAGCGGGCTTTGGCCCTTCAATTGTGCGCCCATACGTTTAACCAGATGGTAGGTGCCCACAATAGCGTCAACGCCCTCTCCACAGCCCCATATGTCTTGATTGGTGTAAATCTTTACAAAAAGGCCACCGCCGGAGAAGCCACATTTAATATCTGTTATCTTTAAATCTGACGGTGCGGAAGATTGCGGCGTTCTTTCTTTGGCATCTATTAGACCCTGCCCGTACGTGGACATGCTAAACATGGGTACCGATACCGCTCCGGCAACCGCCAGGGACGCTTTGGACAGGAATGAGCGCCTGTTTTGTTTTGTAGGGTTTGACATATATTTGGTTTAGTTTATTGATAGTTTAAAAGAATGTGACGGCGGATAAAGGGATTCTATCTACCAGGTGCGTGTTTTTAAGATCTCCTGGATTTGTTCCTTGGGAACAGGAAGTTCATTGATGTGGTCGTTAAGCCAAAGGGAGAAATCTTTCTCAATGGCATCAGACCATCTCGCATCGATCTGTCCGGCAGTATATTTTCCCTCACGTAAACGAAGGTGACCAAACATATCCCGCAAGCGTACGATTTCTGAGCTTACCACAACTTTCTCGGCAAGGTGGGGTGGAATAAATATGACAATACCATCCGCACCTAAAACGACATCACCGGGCATAACCGTAACTTTTCGGATGCGGGTGGGTTGATTGATACCCATGATCATCGTATTAAGATCACCTGGAGGATTGTGGTAGGATGGATCGTAACTCGTAATAAAGGAAGTGAAGCCGCCGAGCTCTTTTAACCCACGCAAATCTCTTACCGCGCCGTCGTAGATGATGCCATTTCCAGTTTTAGCATAAATTGCGTTGGCCACATTATCTCCAATCGTAGGCCCGTTTTTATGTGCTTCAAATTGATCTGCGACGTAGACATCTCCTTTTGTTAAAATGTCGACTGGCCAGGTATTCTGCCCTGTTTTACCTTGCTTTTTTCCCCGGTCGTCAATAGCCTGCCAGATATCCTTACGAGCGGGCATAAAGGTTGCAGTTACAGCCCGGCCGACAAGCACGCTGTCCGGATTGATTTTTATTGGCCAGTCTTCTGCGATCTGGTAGCCATACCCTTCATTTTTCAAGACCGCCCAAGCCTCTTCGATACTGGTTCGCTTCATCCGATTGATGATGCCATCCGGCACTTTAGGCCTTCCATCCGGGTAGCGCTCGCCTTTCCAGAGTGGTGTTAAGAAGATCAGTTCCTCCTTTGAGATTTGCTGGGCTTCGGCACAGAGTGGTGCTATGCCGAGGCCTAAAAACACAGATAAAATAGTTGAATAGAATCGTTTCATATTATTGTAGTCAAGTTTATTTTAAAATCTATCGCTCTCCTAAATGCCATACGGTGCATCAGCCTGGTGCTAAAAAAAGGGCAAAAGAGATCCTGTACCCATTTTTCTATGGTAATTCTGTTGGTCAAAAAGCAGGTGAAAGTGCACTACATCTGGAACTGCCTTTGAAGACAGTCATAACTCCGCACTTGAACAAGCTATACTTGGTTATCATTCACGATCCCAAAGGAGATCAGGAGATTAGTTCCCCCTTGGCATCTAACCAAAACTATGTAATAGTTTAATCCGAAGAATTTATTATCAACGCAAATTGTTGTACTATATTAACATCTTGCATTTTCGGCTTTTATTCCTTTGGTTCTACACTTAATAATTGAAGTCATTGATAATCAGGTGGTTGGTATTGTTTTAAGTCGAAAATTGGCCAGGTCCATACAAAATGATTGCTTATCTCCGGAAAAAATAGGGTTATTAAAGGCGAAAATGCCCATCGAAATACCAGTCTTAAATTCTAATTTACAGACTGTAATAACCAAATATAAATCATGAAGGCGACGTTAAAAAAGGCTACTCCAAATCCGGAGCAATCCTTTAATATTCGTAAAGATGTAGGACATGCCACTTTAAGCTCCTGGCACTATCATCCGGAATGTGAACTTCTGGTACTTAAACGTACAAACGGAACCTGCTTAGTAGGTGATCATGTAGGCCCCTTTAAGAACGGTGACGTTTTTCTACTGGGCTCAAACCTGCCCCATACTTTCAGGGGAGAAAAGAAATACTTGGAGCGCGACGATGAAAAGATCGGTGAAACGATCGTTATTCTGTTTCAAAATAACATTTGGGGAGATGCATTTCTGAATCTTCCTGAAATCAATCCCATTGTTAAACTGTTGAATACAAGTAAGCTCGGGTTACGGCTAAAGGGCGCAACCCGGAAAAAAGTAGCTAAACTGGCAGAGGATATGCTTCACGATACGCCCTCCAGAAAATTGATCAGTTTGCTGTCGGCACTGGAGTTAATAGCTGCTTCAAAGGAGTATGAACTGGTATCATCCAATGGTTTCAACCCCTCTGTAAATGGCGTAGACCAAAGCCGCATTAATACCATATTCGAATACACGTTTAATAACTATCATCAAAAGATTGTCTTAGAAGATGTAGCCGGTATCATAAATATGGGAAAACACTCTTTCTGCAGATACTTCAAAGCCAAGACAAAGAAGACGTACATACAGTTCCTGATGGAAGTGAGGAT
>JARKUW010000078.1 GCA_029851965.1 Bacteroidota bacterium
AGATCCGCCAGGATGGAGTTTACCTTCCTTTGGGCATCGTTCAGGGAGAGATCCACATCGGCTTTATCGGTCAGCGTAATGGTTACAACCGACAAGCTTTCGTAAGAAACAGCATTCAGTTTCTTGATGTTCTCCAAAGAGGAGATTGCATCTTCAATTTTCTTTGTTACTGTATTTTCGACCTCGTTGGGTGATGCACCCGGGTATATCGTTGATATGGATACTACATTATTGCTGAACTTCGGCAACAACTCATAACTTAATGAAAAGTAACTGAGTAGTCCGAGTAAGGTTAATACAGTAAAAACGACGATTACCAATGAAGGCCTCTTAATTGATATTTCTGTTATTTTCATCGGTTGTTATTGTGTTTTAGAGGTGATGAAGCTTCTACGAGCAATATTCACTGCTGTTTTTGAGAACTTGTTCATAACGCGTTCATTAGTGATCTATATATTTATTTTATTTAACCGGTGCAACCAAACTGCCGTCGATCAGGTTGATCTGTCCACTGGTTATTGCAGTTTCACCTTCTTTTAAGCCGTCCAGGATCTCCACGTTCTCTCCGAGGATTCTTCCGGCAACGACTTTTCTGATCCTTGCCGTCTTTCCGTTCTCCAGAACAAAGATTTGGTTGCTGCTTACGCTACCCACAAAAGCACCGCGGGGAACTGTAATTGTTGGCTGCTGTGCAGGAAATTTAAAGATCGCTGTTCCGTACATACCAGCTTTAATTTTGTTGGTTTTGTTGTTCTCCACCTGGATTTCTATCGGAAAGTTCAGCGTGTTGTCCGCCTTAGCAGCGATGAAAGTGATTTTGCCTTCAAAGTTGTCTGCCGGGAAAACATTGGATTTAATCTGCACTTTGTCGCCCACCTTTAAGTTGGCAACCTGGCTTTCGTTTACATTAACCCTTAGCTTCAACCTGGATACATCTACAAGTTCGAAAAGTTGGGTACCCTGAGCAGTGACGAATGCACCCACTTCGATATACCTTTTATTTACAATACCGTTTATTGGTGACTTGATCGATGCATCACTCACGCGCCGCTGTGAACTTTGAAGTCTTAGTCTTGCATTCTGTACCGCCAATCTGGCCTGATCCAGCTGCTGCTGGGTGACACCTCCGGTCTGGAAGGAGCTGCTGTACCTGGCTTCATCGCGGATGGCATTTTGTAAGGTTGCCTCAGCTGTTTCGCGGTCTGTGTTTAAAATTTCGGCATCAATACGGGCCAGCACCTGACCTTTACTTACACGGTCGCCTTCGTCTACATAGATTTTCGATACCCGGCCCGCGTTTTCAGACAGAAAGTTAAGTTCCGTGAATGGGACGAACGTTCCATTTGCACTAAAATCCAAATCAACCGGCTGCCGGGCAACGGTTGCTACCCGTACACTTACGGCACCACCGCCTTGTGCAACAATAGCCGTCTTAGCATCGTTATTCTTCTTGTTGTTCGTTAACACAAAGGCTATAGCTACCAATGCAACTACAATTACAAGCGCTATAATTATTCCTCTTTTCATTTTAATAGTGATTTTATATTTCCGTTTGATTTGATTAATTGTATTTCGGCAATTCTGTAATTCAGCAAAGCCTGGGTATAACTGTTCTGCGCCTCAGTAAGTGCATTTTCAGTATCCAGAAGATCTGTCAACGCGGCAAGGCCATTGTTGTAGTTGTTCTGGGTACTTCTGTAAATCTCCTCGGCCAGCGTTACATTCTCCCGTTGTGAGTTAATGGTATTCAGGCTGTTCCGAAGCTGGATCTTCGCATTCTCGTAGGCAAGATTCAGCGAGTTCGTGGTCTGTTTGCGATCTTCATCTGATTTCATGATGTCCACGCCGGCTTGTCTTACCCTTGCACGTGTTGCAAATCCGTTAAATATCGGTATCCGCAATGTAACCCCAATCGCTGAAGCATCATACCAGAAAGCGCTGCTGTTGCTGCTTTTAAAAAGATCAAACTTGTCACTCTGCCCGGTGTACGAGATGTTCCCCGTTAAAGAAAGTGAGGGGTAGTATTCGGCCTGATACGCTTTGCGCTGAAGGCTGTACAACTCGCGCTGAATGTCCAGTAACCGGATTTCAGTACGTCCGTTCAGATCAACGGTATCCGCCAATACCGGAAGTGATTTGATATCGCTGAGTTCTGTTGAAGGCAGGATAATGCCCGTTTCTACAGGCATGCCCATCAGAAACTTTAACTGATTTTCAAGCTGTGTCACCGCATTGAGGGTTTGTTCACGTTGGTTTTCCAGGTTGGTTAAGTTCACCTTAATCCGGTCAACGTCTATCTTTTTTGCCAGACCATTTTCGAACTGGTTGGATATGATTTTACCGATGACGCGCACATTCTTAATGTTGGTGTCAATTACATTAAGTTGCTGCCGGTTGACCAGCACCTGGAAATAACTGTTTGCGACCTGCTCAATGATCTGTTCTTCGCTCAGACTTGCCACCAGGCTGTAATAAGCCTCGCTGGTTTTAGCCGCTTTTAAGCCGGTAAATACAGTCTGATTAAACAGCTGCTGGCTTAATTGCACACCGCCACTGGCATTCCATTTCCTTCCGAGCTGGAAGCTGAGGTCACCAACGACCAGCTGTCCGATAATTGGGTTGTATGTTAGGTTACCACTTCCTTCTATCTGGGGCAGTGCCTGAGCTCTGATCTCTTCCGTTTTGTATCTGCCACCGGCGATGTCCAGTTTTGCCTTACGCACGTCAGCACTATTCTGAACCGCATAGTTCACAGCTTCTTTCAGCGTGAGCCGCTGCTGAGCCTGGGCATTGTTGGTTAAAAGCCATCCCAGGAGCATTACCGGGATATATTTTACGACATTAATCTTCATTCTTAGTTGTTTTTGGTTGGTTATTTCTGATCCCCTTTATAAATATCTTGCATAGCTCAATCTGCCTTTCCAGCGTACATTTCAGTTCTTTCTTGCCCGGGAACAAATCCTTATTGCCGTGCATAATGCAAAGTGATGTCATGCCAGCCTGACTGGATAGATACAATTCTGCCGTTTTAACGATGTCCTCTGTTTCAATCTCACCACGATCTGCGGCTGCCTGGAAGATACCAGCATGGAGCTTCAGATTTTTGTTTCGCATCTGGGCTACAAAGTTCCGCACCTCAGCCGAGTTGAGCGAGGAGTCTATACCTCCACTTAAATGAAGCATATAGTACTTCTGAAAAAAACGATGTCCAATTTCGATTAAGTTCACCAAAGTTTTCTCAATACTGCGGTTTTCTGCCTTTTCTTTTCTTGCGAGCTCAAAATAATCGTTGAAAACCTTTTCTATTACACCCAGTATTAAGCTGGTTTTATCCGGGAAATAATAGTACAATGACGGCTTGGAAACCGACAAGTCATCCGCTATTTCGTTCATTGTAGTCTTGTTTATTCCAAAATGTATAAAGCGTTTGATCGCGCCTTCAATTATTAAATCTCTTTTTTTATCTGTCTCTACCATTCTACCTTTTTACCTTCTGACTATTTTGCATTTCTGGTCAAATATAAGGCCATATATCATAGCGCGTTGACAAATATTAACTTAGACTTTAGTGTATCGTGTTTGTTACAGCGGTAACCGGCCGTAATCCGGCCAGAAAGATTTCTGCAAACTTCCGCTCTTTGAAAAAGATGAGTTTGAACTGGTCTTTGCTCGGACAAATGTTCTTGTCTTTGTTTAGGATGTTCAAGTGAATTCCAAGAAGGGCTTCGATAAATATCTCTGTAGTGCTTTCTACGTCGTCAATGGTAAACTCTCCGTGTGCTATTCCTCTTCTAAATAGCGCGCCGATGATCCGAAGCTCAAATGCTCTGGCTCTGGTGAACTTTTCAGCCAGATCTTGTGGCAAGTCCGGCCCCACGAGCTTGGTATACTCCATCAGGGTGTAGTATTTTTGTATATAGCCCTGGCGTTTCTGCAGAAGCAGAAGGATTCCCTCTGCCGAGGTCTCTGTCTTTTCGATCGACTTCAGAATATCCTTGCTGATCGTATGCATCAGATGCTCGATTACGCTGACATACAAACTTAATTTATCTGGAAAGTAATAGTACAATAATGCCTTTGAAAAGGAGATGTCGCGGGCAATATCCGTCATGGTTGTTTTGGATAGGCCATAATGCGCAAATCTGCTGAGTGCAGCGTTTATAATCAATTGTCTTTTTCTATCCTGGTTTTCCATTTCTTATTCCGGCATAAGGCCACTCATCTTTTTATGTAATCTGGGTGTAAAATATGAAAATTCTGATTATTACCTTAAACATATTTTATTGGTATACTTATAAATTATCTTTGCTGAAGAATACTAAATAGACATATGAGCCCTTCCATTCAAGAAAATGTTTCCCTAAAAAACTACAATACATTCGGTATAGACGTGAAAGCCAGAATGTTTACGGCGGTCGCTTCAGCGAAAGCGTTGCAGGATGTGCTGCAGTTAAGAGAAGCAAAAAGCAATCCATTATTGATCGTCGGCGGGGGAAGCAATATGCTGTTTACAAAGGATTATGAAGGACTTGTTATAAAGATGGATATCCAGGGGCTTGATGTGTCTGTCCGGGGTGATGAGATCTATGTGACGGCAGGAGCTGGAATGGTATGGAATGATCTGGTTCTTTATTGTGTAAAGCACGGTTATGCCGGGCTGGAAAATCTGACCTTAATCCCAGGTACTGTCGGGGCATCTCCGATCCAGAATATAGGCGCCTACGGTGTGGAACTGAAAGACGTATTCGATTCCTGTACCGCTGTAGAAATCTCCACCGGTACAATCACTGAGTTTAGTCATGCAGATTGCAACTTCGGCTACCGCGACAGTGTTTTTAAACGCAAGTTCAAAGGTCAGTACATTATCACATCTGTGCGTTTCCGCTTAAACAATGTGCCGAATCTTAATGTTCAATATGGTGCCATACAGGCGGAACTGGATAGAAGACACATTAGTCAACCAACCATTGCGGATGTTTCCAGCGTAGTCGCGGATATTCGTGTAAGCAAGTTGCCGGACCCATCCACAATAGGGAACGCAGGAAGTTTCTTCAAGAATCCGATTGTACCGGCGATTCAGTTTAGTGAGCTGAAGATGCGTTATCCCGGGCTCGTTAGCTTCCCGGTAGGGCCGGATGTGTACAAACTCGCTGCGGGTTGGCTAATTGAACAATGTGGCTTTAAGGGGATAGTGGACGGGCACACCGGGACATGGAAAAACCAGGCATTGGTGCTCGTAAATCATGGTGGTGCCACCGGGATAGAAGTGTTCAGTTTTTCAGAACGCATTATAAATGCGGTTTTTACCAGATTTGGGATTACGCTTGAAAGAGAGGTGAATATACTTTAAATCGAGGTGTTTATTCCATTTGTAATTTGTATTAGTACTTGAATAAACATCAATCCCGATTTTGGTACATATGTTGTATAAGGTTGAGGTAGATAACATTAAACAAATCAGGGGAGCCACAATTGAAAAATCCCGGTTTGTGTTGTTTTAACCCTTAAAACTTAAACATTATGACAAAAGATGAATTCAACCTTCAGTTACACAATCATTCAGGTTCCCTGCAGTCATTCGCTTTAAATTTTACAAAGGACATTGAGGATGCCAACGACTTAGTTCAGGATACAATGTTAAAGGCAGTAACGTACTACAGTAAGTTTAAGGAAGGAACAAATCTAAAAGGATGGCTATTTACAATAATGAAGAACACCTTTATCAACAACTACCGTCGCCTGGTCAAAACAAACTCGCTAATCACGCAGTCTGATGAGATCTCTTCTTCAAACCTGCATTATAGTGCGACCAAAAATGCCAGTGACAGTAAGTTTATCATCGGTGACATCAATAAAGCATTAGCCACCTTACAACCGGAGTATTATGTGCCCTTCATCAAGTATTTTGAGGGCTATAAATATCATGAGATCGCTGAGATCCTGGATATTCCAATTGGAACAGTGAAAACAAGAATTCATGTTGCGCGTCAGATTTTGAAAAAATACCTTAAGACGTATTCAAAAGATATATTAGGCGCAGATATCGTTTAATTTGAGCCACATCCTCGCTAAAAAGGGTTAGTCATTGAAAATGACTAACCCTTTTTTTTGTGCGCAAGTTGCTGCGGATGGTCCCCCTTAGTACATGATCCAGACGAAGGATTGAAGATTATCGACGGGCTTTAAAGGGGTATGACGATTTAAAATCCTACTTTTGAAAGTCAAACCTATCCTTTAAATGAATTTTCTTTTCCTACTGGCTCTTCTCATTATTCTTGTGCTTTCGTCGCTTCTTGCTTCGCACTTCAAACTCTGGAAAGACGTCAAACCCGTGCTGCTTGCTACGGGGCTTACAGGACTTGTATTTGCCCTGGTGAATGTCTTCTATAATGCTGCGGGTGTTGTAATTTATGCGCGGGATCAGTTCGCCGACCTGTATGTGGCAGGAATGCCTTTAGAATCTCTGCTCCTTTGCTTCGTTCTCCCATATAGCTACATTCTGATTTATTTATATCTGAACACCGCCCGTCCAACGGGACTGACGGATAAGTATTCGTTGTCCATAAGTAATGTGATCATGGGCTTGTCTATCGCGATGATATTTCTTGCATACAGCAAGTGGTATGCCCTGGTTACATTCTCAATCCTGCTCTTGCTGCTATTTTATGTAGAATACGTCAATAAAATCAGGTTCATGCTCCAGTTCTACCGTACGTTTCTCTTTGCACTGGCATTGTTTCTCCTGATTTATATACCGTTGAATGCCTCTGAATTGATCAGATACGATGTCGCACAGACCATAGAACTTAACATCGCTTCTATCCCATTCGAAAGTTACTTCGGCTTTCTTGAACTGGGCTTAACAAGTATTCTTCTTTTTGAGCTATTTAAACGGAAAGCATAGTGCATACGTATTCAAAACAGCAGCTGGCACTTAGGAACGGCCAGGATAAGCCAGAAATCTGGGTTGCACTAAACGGCTGGATCTATGATGTAACGGAAAGTAGGTTGTGGCGCAATGGCAAACACTATGAGCATTGGGCCGGTCAGGATCTAACAGACGAGTTAAAGGATGCGCCACACACGGAAGGCGTGTTTCTGAAGTTTAAAATCGTCGGGCAGCTCCAAAAATAAAGCTGCCCGGTTGAGGCAGCTTTATCCGCTGGATGCCTGTTGATATTAATTTTCGATTGTAAAAGCACTTAAGTTTACAAACTCACGAATGCGGCCGGCAATTTCTTCTTCTGTAAGGTTAAGGATCTTTTCGGTGCCAAACTTCTCTACACAGAAAGATGCCAATGCTGAGCCAAAAATAATAGCATTCTTCATATTGTTGAAGTTAATGGTGCCAACCTTAGCCAGGTAGCCGATGAAAGCACCAGCAAATGTATCCCCAGCACCCGTTGGGTCGAAAACTTCAGCAAGCGGTAGGGCAGGAGTGGAGAATACCTGGTTTTCATGGAAAAGTAGTGCACCGTGTTCTCCTTTTTTAATGATCAGGTATTTTGGACCCATTTCAAGGATCTTTTTGGCCGCCTTAACTAGAGAATATTCTCCGGATAGCTGACGTGCTTCCGCATCGTTGATCGTTAAGACATCGATGAGTTTAATGGTTTCCAGCAAGTCGTCCATCGCAACATCCATCCAGAAGTTCATGGTGTCAAGTACAATTAACTTGGGGCGGCTTTTTAGGCGCTTGATCACGGTCTGTTGGATTTGTGGGGTCAGATTACCAAGCATCAGGTATTCGCAGTCCTGGTAGCTCTCCGGGATGATCGGATCGAAGTCCGCAAGAACATTCAATTCTGTAGCCAGTGTATCCCGGCTGTTCATGTCATTGTGGTATTTTCCAGACCAGAAGAACGACTTCTCGCCGGCTTTGATCTGCAGTCCTTCGGTATCAATTCCGTGTTCTGTGAACTTATTTATGTCTTCCTGGTGAAAGTCGTCACCCACCACACCAACTATTTTGACCTTATTATAGAAGTAGGAAGCGGCCAAACTCGCATAAGTTGCAGCGCCGCCTACTATTTTATCCGTTTTTCCGAAGGGAGTTTCGATTGCATCGAAAGCTACAGTACCAATGATTATCAGGCTCATAGAAATTAGCTTAAATTTTTTTTAATTTTTTTCTCTGCAAATATTGCATAAATAATTTAAAAGCCCTAATATTGCATTCCCAAAACGAATGAGACCTGTTGTTTCGATAACAAGTTTAAAACGTGCGGGAAATAAAGTCCAGCTTCCCGAATAGCTCAGCTGGTTAGAGCATCTGACTGTTAATCAGAGGGTCGCTGGTTCGAGCCCAGCTTCGGGAGCCAAAGCCTTGCAGAAATGCAAGGCTTTTTTTTGTTCCATAAATTTTAGGTTGTTTATTAATGGTATACTGCCTATGATGGCGCAGTGGGCGTGATGTGCTGATGCTCAGCGGGCTGCAGCTGATTTCGGCCAAAGGAGCTGAGGTTTAACTTGCCGGTTATTTAGGAAAAAAGAAAATTGTCAAATATCTCTTTGTTTTAATAACATAAAAGTCCTAATATTGCACACCCAAAACGAAGGACATTGCAGCAATGCAAAGTTGTTCTGAAAGGAAAAGATCAGCTTCCCGAATAGCTCAGCTGGTTAGAGCATCTGACTGTTAATCAGAGGGTCGCTGGTTCGAGCCCAG
>JARKUW010000084.1 GCA_029851965.1 Bacteroidota bacterium
GCCTGTTGGCTCCGGGTTTGACGCCGCCTCAACAACAAGCGACGTAATTCAGGGCATTGACCTGCAGGGAAAAACAGCCATCGTTACCGGCGGCTATTCTGGAATTGGCCTGGAAGCCGTAAAAGCGCTTGTGGCCGCCGGAGCAGAAGTTTATGTACCCGCCAGGACCATCGAGAAAGCGGAGAAAAACCTTGCCGGAATATCGAATGTCACCGTGATGCCGCTCGACCTGATGGATCCGGCGTCCATTGACGCCTTCGCCGAACAGTTTCTCGCCCTGGGCAAACCCCTGCACCTGCTGATCAATAACGCCGGAATCATGTGGACACCATTGCGACGCGACAGCCGTGGCAACGAATCACAGTTCTCCACAAATCACCTGGGGCATTTTCAACTGACCGCCAGACTGTGGCCTGCGCTGAAAAGTGCGAAGGGCGCACGTGTGGTTAATGTTTCTTCCTGGGGACACCATATTGCGCCCCTGGACCTCGATGATCCAAACTTTGAAAAGATGGATTACGATCCTGCGGCAGCCTATGGGCGTGCAAAATCCGCCAATGTATTGTTTACGGTAGAGCTCGATCAGCGCGCCCAGGCATTTGGCGTGCGGGCATACAGCGTGCATCCAGGGGCTATACCCCTCACAGATCTCGGGCGGGATGTTTCGGAGGATGTTCTGGCATCCCTGGGTATTTACGATGAAGATGGAAATGTCCGCCATGACCCATACAATGGCTTTAAGAATCTGGAGGAGGGTGCGGCTACGACCGTCTGGTGTGCAACCAGCCCTAAGCTGGAGAATATTGGTGGCGTCTATTGTGAGGACGTGGAAGTGGCACTGCTGGACACCGAGTGGAAGGGCTTCGACCCTTCAAACATCGCGTTTAAACCCGGTGTAACACACCAGGCCGTTGATGCGGAAACGGCTCAGAAGCTCTGGGTGCTGAGTGAAAGGTTAACCGGCACCGCATTCCCGGTCGAATAAAACACAACACGAAACGAAGCTACGGAACGCATATATTCAAGATCGAAATTATGCGTTCCTTTGTATATCATATAACCATCGATCATGTCAATACACTGGAGCTCACCCAAAGAGATTTTGCTGCCCTGCATTGCCGACAAGTATTTTAAATTGGAACTGATATCCGGGGATCACGTGTTCGGCCGTATCGTGTCGGGCGAGGTAAAGGTGGTCGTCGCTGATCAGACCAACACATTGAATGCCGGAGATACATTCTTTTGCCCGCGCAACCAGCTTGCTACCTTCATTAAATACCCGAAAGATGGTAAGCCGTACAAATCGGTCATGATCAGCCTGCGGGCCGACCGCCTGAAATCTTATTATGCGTTGCGGGAGATTACGCCCGGCAACGACCATCAGCATGGCATCAGGCTGTATCCGGACCACCCCTTACTCGAGAGTCTGTTCGGTTCCATAGAACCTTATCTTGGTATGGAAGAAGATGTTCCGCCAGCGATCATCGCCGTAAAGATCGAAGAGGCAATTACCGTATTGCGGGCTATAGATGCCGGCATTGACCGTGTGCTCGCAAACTTCTCCATACCCGGGAAGATTGATCTCGCTGATTTTATGGAGAAGAACTTTATGTTCAACATGCCCCTTCAGAAGTTTGCTTACCTTACCGGAAGAAGCCTGACGACGTTTAAGACCGACTTCAAGAAGGCTTTTGATGTGAGCCCGCAACGCTGGCTCACCCAAAAACGACTGGAAATGGCCCATTATGAACTCATGGAGAAGAGCCGGAAACCGGTAGAAGTTTACCTGGAAGCCGGCTTCGAAAACCTCTCGCATTTTTCTTTTGCCTTTAAGAAACACTTCGGGTATGCCCCTACGGCTGCAGCGGGCGCTTAGGTAACGTTTCCAGGAAGTCCTGGATATCTGCCCCGATCTCCGCTGCGTGTGTTTCCAATGCAAAGTGACCTGTATCGTAAAACTTTACCGTAGCATCGGGAAGATCTCTTTTGAAAGATTCGGCCCCTGCAGGCAGAAAGTATGGATCCTTATTTCCCCAGACGGCGAGCAGCTTTGGCTGATGCGACTTGAAATACGCGTGAAACTGCGGGTACATTGCAACATTGTTCCGGTAGTCTGCCAAAAGATCCAGTTGAATTTCGACATTCCCCGGACGGTCCAGAAAGTGCTGATCTAATGTATAGGTCTCTGGAGCAATGCGCGAAAGATCCTCTACCCCTTCTTCATATTGCCACTTCGTAATTTTTAATGCCGTAAATTCCCGCAACGCCTCCCGGTTCTCCTGCGACAGATCGTGCCAATACTTCTGAATGGGGTTCCAGCCGCTGCCTAAACCTTCTTCATAAGCATTGCCGTTTTGAGTAATGATACCCGTGATGCGCTCTGGATTGGCCATCGCAAGGCGAAAGCCAACGGGCGCGCCGTAGTCGAAAACATATATTGCAAACCGTTCCAGGTGAAGTGCATCAATAAAACCCTGCATGGTGCTGGCCAGGTTATCGAATGTATAGTGGAACTGGCTCCGTTCCGGCACGTCGGAATAGCCGAAGCCGGGCAGATCAGGGGCAATAACATGGTATTGGTCACTCAGGATGGGGATCAGGTTCCGGAACATGTGAGAAGAAGTTGGATACCCATGCAGCAGTAAGACGACAGGCGCAGCTTCCAGACCCGCTTCCCGATAGAAAATGTTTAATCCGTTGACTTCAATATTGCGATAAAAAGTGGTTTGTGCTTTCATAATGAACTTCCGTTTTGTACAGTTCAAAAGTAATGCGGATATTTGATCTGTAAAAACGATTAATAGCGATATTTACCATCACAAATTATGATGACTGTTTAACTCCGCGCGCTGATGAACACACATGATCTTAAATTATTTGAGGAAGTTGCCCTGCAGGGAAGCTTCACCAAGGCCGCCGAAACCATGTTTACGGTACAATCCAATGTTACTGCCCGGATTAAGAATCTGGAAGAGGAATTTGGCGCAGCGCTCTTTATCCGTGGTCCGCGGAAGGTTGCGCTAACGGCGGCTGGGCACACCTTAATGAAGTACAGTAAACAACTGGGTGCGTTGATAGACGATGCAAAAAGGCAAATTCAGCAGACGGACACCGTAAAGGGATTGCTGCGGATCGGCTGTATTGAGACCACGATGGCATTGAAAGCTCCGGACATTATCACCCGGTTTTCCAGTGCGTATCCGGATGTTGACCTGGAGTTTACATCGGCCATGCGGGATAAATTGCTGCAAGACGTGTTGAACTATAAGCTGGATGCAGCCTTTGTTTCCGCACCAATTGACGTTCCGGAGCTACAGCAGCACATTGTAAAGGAAGATGAGCTGGTGATCGTGGCTTCGGACCGGTATAAAAAGATCACGGAAATTCTAGCGCTCGACCTGCAGAGAATCATTGTATTTGAACAGGGCTGCATTTTCCGGTCGCGCCTGGAATCCTGGCTGGCGGCCAACGGCATTGTTCATTACCAGAATACAACAGTAAATTCAATTGAAGGAATCATCAACTTCGTTGAGGCGGGATTGGGGATCAGCATTTTACCTGCTGACGTATTAAGCAGCTATTATTCCGCCCGGAAAATCAGGGCTTTTGCAGTTAAGAAAGAACTTGGAAAAATGATCACGCTGCTGGTTTACCGGAAAGATCTGCCTGCTTCTCCGGCACTGGAAGCGTTCATAACCATGCATTGCAGTAAGTAAGGCGCAAGCACCTCTCCAGCAGCATGTTCGGATGTGTACACAAGAAAATGCAAGCAGCTTCCTTTTTTTCGCTGTGTTTTCACTTAAGTGAAAAATCCCGGAAATGAGGGAGACTAACTTTGGGTACACAAACATCAGAACATCATGACAACAATCAGTCAATCTACTTTCAACGTTTCCAGCCAGGCTGTTGAAACGGCTACCGCATTGCGGAAACTTTACATCACACGGGTCGCTTTCTCGCTGATATGGATCGCACTCGTTTTAACGGTGTCCCAGACGAATGAAACGCTCGCTGCACTCCTCTTTATCATCTACCCGGCATGGGACGCCTTGGCAACTTATTTTGACATCCATGCAAATCCGCCCAGTGCCAATAAGACGCCGCAATATGTTAACGCGGCCGTGAGCATCCTTACGGCTATTGCAGTTGCGATTTCGTTACAGCAGGGCATTCCGCAAGCACTGATGGTATTTGGCGTCTGGGCTTTTCTGGCAGGACTAATTCAGTTGATACTGGGTCTTATCCGCCGTAAGCATTTGGAAGGACAATGGCCGATGATCATCAGCGGGGGTCAATCCATGATCGCGGGTATAGCCATATTCGCCAAGGCGCATATCCCGAACCAAGGCGTGGCTACACTGGCCGGATATTCCGCTTTTGGTGCCTTCTATTTTGCACTTGCGGCCTTCCGCCTGGGCAAAACAATCAAAGGCGCTTCTGCTACTGCCTAAGCACCAGGAGCATTATTAAAAAGTATGAGCCTTAACTTGTGGCTTACGCTTCGAATCGGGTTGCCGCAATGCAAACGGCCATTACGCAGCCCTTGGCCGTGATAACTGCGGGTTTTAAAAACAAATGCTTTCCTTTAGGAGCGCAGGAAAGCATTTGCTTAGACTTAAGGTATTATCCAGATTACGCTTCATCTGATTGCGCGGTAACGCCGCCATAGATTGCGTTTGAATAATCAGTATAGCCGTTTTCGCCGCCTGTATAATAGGTGTCCTGGTTACTTTCAGATAAGGGCAGGTTGTACCTGAAGCGCGCTACCAAATCCGGGTTGGCAATAAATGGTGCCCCAAACGAGACCAGGTCTGCCGTGCCTTCCCTTAAGATCGCATTGCCACTTTCCTGTGTGAAGCCAAGATTGGCCATCAATCTGCCGCTGTAGTTTCTGCGAAAATGGCTGAAGTAGTTGTCCTGCAACTCCTCTACCGGCGTGCCGGTTAAATCCTCAGCAGGACCTGCAATATGCAGATACGCCAGGTTGTAATCACTCAGCTTTTTGAGGATATACTGGAACATGGGTATTGTTTCCGCATCCGGTGTCATGATACCTACATGGCTGAGGGCGACAGGCGTAAACTTGATGGCTACACGGGTTCTGTCCCAAACCTCTATAATGCTTTCAAGTATCTCAAACACAATGCGTGAGCGGTTTTCAATGCTGCCGCCATATTCGTCGGTCCGCTGATTGCTGGCCAGGCTCAGAAACTGCGGAATCAGCATGCCTGCCAGCGCATGTACTTCTACGCCGTCAAATCCTGCTGTTTTAGCATTCTGAGCGGCCTGTTTGTAATCCTGTACCGTTTGTTTGATCTCCGCAACGGATAATTCACGTGGCGTCAGCGAATCTTTAAAGCCCCCGGGTGTAAACGATTGCGTTTGCGGATTGATGGCGGATGGACCGGCGGGCAGTTCGCCGTTAAAAAAATCAGGGTGGGAAGCAGAACCGATATGTCCCAATTGGGAGAAGATCAAACCGCCTTTGTCGTGCACAGCCTGCGTCACCAGCTTCCATCCTTCTATTTGCTCCTGAGTATAGATGCCGGGTACATTGATAAACCCGATAGATTTAGGATTCACCCAGGTACCTTCACTAAGTATTAACCCGGCGGAGGCACGCTGGGCATAATACTCGGCCATCAAGGGGGTGGGTACTAAGCCGGCGTTGGTCGCCCGTCCGCGGGTGAGTGAAGCCATGACCACTCTGTTTTTCAATTTTAAATCACCTATGTTGTATGCTTCCAATAGTGGTTGTACGGTATTTTCCATTGCTTTTTTTAAGCAAACCTCGGGCATATGCGGCACAAGCACAATATGGGTGAAACTTATGCTATAGGGATAAGTTTATCCCCTATGCCGTTTTGAGATACAATGCCTATTTTTGGGTAAAGAGAAGCTATCATGTACGAAAGAAAGATCCCCCTCACGATCGACTGTGGCCTGCACCTCACCAAAGAGGTGCTGAACGGCAAATGGAAGCCGGCCTTGCTCAACGCGATTTCTATGGATATCAAACGGCCGAGTGAGATGCTGCGACTGCTGCCCGGAGCGACACGCAGGGTGCTTAATGTGCAACTGAAAGAACTGGTGGAGCATGGCATGGTGGAGAAGAAGATCTACCCGCAACTGCCGCCTAAAGTGGAGTATTCACTGACGGAAATCGGCTGGTCATTGATGCCCATCATTGATGCCATGAACCAGTGGGGTGATACCAACCGGCAGTTTTTAGAAGCTGTGATTGGCCAGGATCCCAAAGTTAAGGAGGTTTCTAAGTCCGTGTGTCAGGTATACCGGCGTATGGTGCCGGAGCCGAAGACAGGATGAGGGTTGAAAAAAAGAAAAGCCTGATTTCATACGAAATACAGGCTTTTCTTTTTAGTTATGAAAATCGCGGAGAGAGAGGGATTCGAACCCTCGATACCCTTTTGAGGTATACACACTTTCCAGGCGTGCTCCTTCAACCACTCGGACACCTCTCCTTTAAGGATTGCAAAACTATAAAAATTTTGCAATACCAAGCATCCGATTAATCGATTGTTGTAATCTTTAGCATATTTGTTTTACCCTTACGTTCCATTGGAATGGCCGCGGTATTGATGATCACGTCACCAACCTTGATCAGTTTGGTATCCTTAAGGTACTGGTTCACATCCATGATGGTCTCATCTGTGCTCTCGAATTTATTGAAATAGAAGCCCTGAACACCCCACACTAAACTCAAGCTGTTTAATAAACTCCTGTTGCTGGTGAAAATGTAAATCAATGCCTCCGGACGGTGACTTGATATTTCAAAGG
>JARKUW010000085.1 GCA_029851965.1 Bacteroidota bacterium
GCTTGTCATCGTTTGAAGCCATGATCACACGGGTACTTACATCAACGGTACTGTTGTTCAGGACATCGTAGATCATGCTATAATTTTCCAGGCTCACTGCGGGCATAATGATCCGCTTCGGAGATTCTGGTGTTCCATTCACAATCTTTTTCCTGTAAGATGGGTTTAGGCTACATAGGGCAGCTTCATCCATATTCAAGGCCCCAGCCAGGGAAGCCATAGATACAAAGCGGCTGACCTGGACGGTATCCGTTTTAAGCGCTAATGGCGACTGCTGTGAATTGATGTTGTGCATTGCCGGGAAGTTCATGATGTAAATGGCTGCGATGAAAGCAGGCACATAGTTCCTGGTCTCGAGCGGCAGATAAGGACGAATCTTCCAGAAATCCCTGGACCCCGCCTTCGCTATTGCACGATTGACATTCGTTGGTCCGCAGTTGTACGCAGCAATCGCAAGAAGCCAGTCGCCCAGTTGCGCATAAGCGTCCTGAAAGTATGCCCCCGCAGCGTAACTTGCCTCAATCGGATCTTTACGTTCGTCAACGAAATTGTCAACGCTCAATCCATATCCGCGGGCGGTCGTAAACATAAACTGCCACAAACCGGTAGCACCTACACGGGACACTGCCTGTGGATTCATGGCTGATTCTATGACCGGTAAATATTTAAGCTCTTCCGGAACATCATAGCTTTTTAGTGCTTTTTCAAATATCGGAAAGTAATAGGAAGATAATCCCAGCATTTTTCCGATCATATCTTTACGGCTGCTGTAGATATCAATGTACTTCTGTACATATTCATTGTAGTCCAATGGAATTGATTTCTGAATTCCGTCCAGCCGGCTCTTATATACAAAGTTGTAGTTGTAAAAAGATTGCCCTTCCGGTATTACCGGTACCGCAGTGGTATCGGATTCGATATGCGTATCGAAAAAGAAGGCGGAACGCGGCAAAGAGTCAATGAACTGTTTTTGCTGAGCAAGGGCAGAATAGCCACTCACCATAACAAGAAAAAATGTACTTAAGCGTATTGATATTTTCATAGGCATTATACTGCAAAGCTGCGTTGAAAGCTATAATTTTTATACTTAAGCTACATACGCAGCTGAGTTAAGGAAACTATTTGAGAGATTCAGCAAAGTTTCTTCGTCGAAGTGATTTGCAATTAACTGTAAACTTAACGGCAAACCAGAACTATTATTGCCCACTGGAATTGCTATTGCGGGAACCCCTGTTAAATTTGCTAAAACAGTAAAGATATCCTCCATATACATGACCAATGGATCCTTGATATTCTCACCTATCTGAAAAGCAGGTGTCGGCGTTACCGGCAGTAAGATTACGTCGTAATCTGCAAGAAGTGCTTCCATCTTATCACGGATAAGACGTCGTACTTTTTGAGCCTTCTGATAGTAGGCGTCATAATATCCTGCACTCAGAATAAAAGTACCAAGCAGAATGCGCCTTTTAACTTCTGTACCGAAACCTTCTGCCCTGGACAACTTATACAGACTGTTCAGGTTGGTCGCCTGTTTATTCCGGTAGCCATAGTGAACACCATCATAGCGGGAAAGATTCGAAGATGCTTCGGCAGCGGTAAGCACATAATAAGCAGGAACCAGATAATCGAGGAGATCAAAGGAAACTTCTTCTACCTGGTGGCCCTGGGATTTGAAACCCTCAATTGCCCCCTGTATGGAATCCTTAATTTCCGGATCCAGGGCTTTACTTTCCAGCGTTTCCTTCAGCACGGCGATGCGGTATTTCTTAGTCTCGCCAAGCGCAGCAGCATATTCAGGTACCGGTCTTGTCGAAACTGTGCTGTCCAGTTCATCGGCACCAGCAAGCACCTCCATTAAAATGGCTGCGTCTGAAACCGAGGAAGTGAGTGTACCCACCTGATCAAAGGACGACGCATAAGCAATGACCCCATAACGGGAGATCCGTCCGTAGGTTGGTTTCAGGCCGACGCAACCACAGAAAGCTGCCGGCTGCCGCACGGATCCACCCGTATCGGTTCCCAATGCTGCAAGGCAAAGATCGGCCTGGACGGCAACAGCAGAACCACCCGAAGACCCACCAGATACCCGATCCGGATCAACAGCATTCTTTACGGCACCATAAAAAGAGGTTTCATTAGAGCCGCCCATAGCGAACTCATCACAGTTCAGCCGGCCAATGATGATGGCATCTTCGGCGAGCAGGCGATTGACAACGGTAGAAGAGTACGGAGAAATAAAACCATCCAGCATTCTGGATGAAGCGGTAACCTGATGATCCTGATAGCAGATATTATCTTTTATCCCGATGACCATACCTGCCAGCTTTCCGGCGGTATTGTTATCCAGCTTTTCCTGCACGGCGAGAGCCTGCTTTTTTGCAGAATAAAAAAACACCTCATTGAAAGCATTGAGGTGTTTCTGATCTTCTATTTGCGTGAAATAGTAGTCGAGCAACTCAGTCAGACTGAGTTTATTCTGACCAATAAGCGCTTGTATCTCTGTTAAAGAGTTAAACTTCTTCAAATTATACAATAAATAAGGTTAAAAATAAAACCTATAAAGGTTTGTTCGGGCTGGTACGATCGCGTTCGTAAGCGTCAGTGCCATCCACACCATCTTTACCTTCTTTAAATTCTTTCATACCCTTACCCAGGCCACGCATCAGTTCAGGAATCTTTTTACCACCAAAAAGCAGCAATACAATTACAAGAATGACTGCGATCTCCATGCCACCTAAAGCAGCTAATAATGTTGTGTTTAACATAATCTGTTAGTTAAATATTGTTTTTTTGAAATTCAGTTGGTTCGGCCGGGTTTACCGCAGGCTCTACTTTAGTTTCAGTACCATACATTTGTTCTTGTAAGTTACTGTTAGTTGATGGAGTTTCCGAATTAATTGTCGTTTTTACATCATCAAAGGTGCTTCTCACATCATCGGTGATGTCAACTGCATTGATATTTCTGTGTATTTCACGCTTCACACCTTCAGAGGCATCCTTGAAGTCTCTGATTCCCTTTCCCAAACCACGCGCGAGTTCAGGCAATTTCTTGCCGCCAAATAATAAAAGCACTACGACCATGATTAACATGATCTCGCCCCCGCCCATGTTTAAGAATTCTAATAATGTTCCCTGATACATCTTGTTAAGGTATTATAATGGTTATTTAAATTATCCGTTATTTATTACAAATATAAACATTTTTAAATGGCAATTTTATCTGGAAATCCAGGCTTCCGGATTTTGCGGTGTTGAGCCTCTCCAGATCTGGAAGTCAAGTTCCGGCATTTCATCTGATCCCGACACCACGCCTATACTCTGCTTTGTTGCCACGGTTTCTCCTGTACTAACGCTTACAGTCTGTAGATTCTGATAGACCGTGAAATATTCTCCATGTTTTATAAGTACGTAATATTTCCCCATGGAGTTCCCGATAGAGGAAACTTTTCCGCCGAACACTGCTCTGACGCTCGCACCGCCATTGGTTGCAATCTTAACCCCGTTCTGATCGATCTTCGCCTGTCCTACCGTGTGCAATCCAAAGTGTTCCGTTATGGATCCCTGAGCCACGGGCCATGGCAATGAACCACGATTGTTTTCGAAAGCGGCAGACAACTTAGCTGCCTCAGGTGTTGCATTGAGGTATCCGGAATTGGTTTTTGTTGTTGTAGCCGCAGGTGCAGTTTTATTTTCTGCCCTGGCCTTCGCTGCTGCTGCTCTTTCCTCAGCTTCCGCTTTACGCTTTGCTGCAGCGATCTCCCGAAGAATGGCCGAACGAATGGCCCGGTCCAGTGCAGCTTGTTGCTTCTTACGCGCGGCGATATCCCTGGAGAAGCGTCTTTCTTCTTTACTGTATCTGTTTAACACCTGGGATTGCTCAGATTTGTTCTTTCCTAATTTCTCTTTTTCACTTTCCTGTTCCCGCAGCAGGTTGCTTTTTTCTTTCAGGCTCTTGTCCAGCACCACAATCTTATAATTGAGGTTTTTCTCCGTGCCCATGATGTAATCGGCTTGCTTTTTACGGTATTGGCTGAATTGCTGCAGGTACTTTATTCTTTTATACGCCTGGTTAAAATCATCGGCTGCAAAAATAAACATCATCTTATCATAGGCATTCTGATTGCGCTGTGCAAAGCGGATCATTCCTGCATATTCCTTTTTGAGCTGAGCGAGCTGCCCCCTCAAGTACAGTACCGTATTTGTGTTTTCGTGAATCTGGCCGTCGATGTTCTTAATCTCGGAATTGATGACACTAATTTTGCTCTGCATCAGGTCAATCTTAGCATTCAGTGCCCTGATTTCGCTCATCGTTAACTTTTTACTGCTCGCCGTCTTCGTTAAGTTCCTTTGCAATAATTCAATCTCGCGTTGCAGGGCTTCTTTTTTTCTTTTGAGTTGCGAACTGCTTTGTGCAAATGCACCGGCAGCAACTGTCATTAAAAAAAGAAACAAAAGTGATTTGTATAGCTTCATTACCTCAAAAGTATAAAAAATATTAGTTTATTAACTCAAACCTGTTGGGAACAGTAAACGGAAAATCCAGTGGCACATTACTTTCCACTTTGGAAAACTCGAAATTGAGGTCTACTTTCCTTGTGCCGGACATCGAGTTAATTCTCACGTTTGTGGGGAATAAAAATTCGTTTACCTGCTGGTACTCTCCGTATACAACCTTCAGGGCCTGGCCTGCCCTCACATCGTTTAAGTTTACCTGCGAACTTTTCTGAAAAGTATTGAAAAGCACATCAAAAGCAAGATTGGCCTGACTGCCGCTTAAGGTCCATACCCCTTTGTTATTGAGTTCCAGTTTTGCCTCAGGTGTAAACAACGTATTAATTGTGTTACCAGTAAGTACATCCTGCAGCATCTGGAAAGTCACTTCCCTGCTCGTATAGCGGTACACATAGCTGAATGGTTTTTTAATGTAGGTGCTTTGCAGATTGTTACGCACCATGATGCTGTCGGGGGTGATTACTGCACGGGCGACCTCAATCCCTAAGAGGGCTGTGATGCTCATCCAGATCTTCTTATCCCGTAGCATCCGCACATTTACAGTGACGGAGTTCGAGTTTCCGCCCATATCCAGGTCAGCCCTCCCCTTTAAAGAAAGTGTATTGAATGAAATGTTCTTGCTTCTTAACAGCTTAACATTTTCCTCGTATTTGTTTGCAACCGTCACGTCGGGTTTCCCCGCAGCTGGCGCGGCTACAATCGCCTTTTTACTTTTACATGCGAACGCCAGTGATACCATCGCCAGTAAAACCAGCCTGTTTATAGTCGCTTTTTTCATTTATCCCCCTTTATTTTCCCGTATGACCGTAGCCTCCGGCGCCCCTCTGGGTCTCATTTAATGCTTCCACCGGCTCCCATACTATGGTTTCATGTTTTGCAACAACCATCTGTGCGATCCGGTCGCCATTGTTTATGACGAAATCCGTGTCCGAAAGATTAATCAATAGCACTTTTATTTCTCCTCTATAGTCTGCATCTATAGTTCCGGGTGCATTTACAATACTGATCCCATGTTTATAGGCAAGTCCGCTGCGTGGTCTGATTTGCGCTTCATAGCCAACAGGCACTTCAATGTATAAACCCGTTGGTACCAATATGCGTTGCATCGGCGACAGCACCAGCGCTTCTTCGATACAGGCAGCCAGGTCCATTCCTGCAGCGTGAGCGGTTTCATATTTTGGCAAGGGCAATCCGGATTTGTTGATGATGTTGATGTTCATGAGTTTGGTATATTTTATCTTTTTGACAATATGTATTTAAGTTCGTCTTTTTCAAAGTAGGCGATGGCGGCCACAAACAAGAGCAATAATGCATTTCCAGCAAAAATATTGCGCTTGAACACCCAGAAGGAAAGACTCACCAGTATCACTGATGTGAATAAATAGGCAACAATACGTTTTAACTTATAGGGAATGGGGTAATATTTCTGTCCGAGCAGGTAGGAAATTACCATCATTACAAAGTAGGCCAGCATGGATACCCATGCAGATCCCATGTAGCTGAACCGGGGGATCAGGATGGCATTAAGTACTATGGTGAGGATGGCACCAACAACCGAGATGTAAAGCCCAAACCGTGTCTGGTCAGACAGGCGGTACCAGATGGACAGGTTCATATAGATTCCAAGGCACATGTAACCGAAAAGCAGAAAGGGTACTGCAGGTAATCCGGACCAGTACTGAAGCTGAATTTCATGGTTTTTGCCGGGAATAAAGTATTTAAGAATTTCAATGTTTGCGATCAGCCCAACAAATATCACGGACAGTGCAATCACGAAGTACTGGAGAATGGTGGCGTATGTCTGCCTTGCGTTCGCCTGCCGGGCATGGCTAAAGAAGAATGGTTCTGCGCCGAGGCGAAAAGCCTGAATGAAGATACTCAGGAAAATGGCAAGCTTACAAACTGCGCCATAGATTCCCGTATCCCGGTCTGCAATAGCATCAGGAAGGTACCGGCTCAGCATGATCTTATCCAGATTCTCATTGACAATGAAGGAAAGATTGGCAACGAGTATGGGCCAGCTGTAAGACAACATTTTTATGAATAGTGCTTTGTCGAACCTGAGCTGCACCTGCAGGATCTGCGGGAGCAGCAACACCAATGCCGCGACGCTTGCTGCTAAATTGGCGATAAATACATATCCGATCCACTGAAAACGATACCACGAAGCGAACCATGCAGCACCCGGCAAATTGTTTTTAATCACATAAGGCACGACAAACAGGAAGAATAAGCTGGTGCCAATGAAGGTGGCTATGTTCAGAAATTTTATGAGGCTGAACTTTATTGGCCGCCCATCTGCGCGCAGTTTTGCAAAGGGGATTAC
>JARKUW010000126.1 GCA_029851965.1 Bacteroidota bacterium
ACACCAGGTGATTGAATCCAAGTTTATCATTGATGTAACTCGGGTTTTTAGCACTGATAAAATCTGAGGGGGATAGCTTGTACGTGTACGTCCCGGACTGCTTGATCAGCTTGCCATTGTTGTAGAAGGCGAACGAATAGTTGCTGTAATTGTCATCGCTCTTCGCCTTGCCATCCATCAGTAATTCTGGAAACTGACTGTTGTAGTTGTACTGCTGTGACTTGAGCTCTATGATAAGTGTTCCCGACAGCTGGTCCGATTTAAACACCGGAATGATGGCGAAGTAGCTTTGGTAGCCAAACGTATCATTGAGCTTGTAGAAGAAAGTGGAGATCTTCACCGAGCCGGATTTTACCAGGTTACGGTAGTAGATGAGCTTGGAATTGGGTTTCTGATCGATGAGTTCAGCTCTGGAATAATCGTAGATGTTATATTCAAACTGCGACAAATAACCATCGAGAAATTTATTCCGGATGTAGTTGTCCAGTACAGTCCCCTGCCTGTTCGCACCGGTACCAAGGTAACGGTTAATGAAACCATCACTCGAAATACTTTTCTCTATGCGCTCTATAGAGGTGTACACTTTGGGGTCGTCCGTCGACTGCAGCTTTTCCGCCATGGTATACCGAAGTCCCCGCTCCTTGATGTCATTATACTTCAGGTACTTCACTGCAGAAATGAATGCCAGGCAAAAGAAGATCAAGGCATAGATATAGACATAGAATTTAGTTTTCTGAATATAGGTGTTCCAGCCAAGCAGAAAGATAAACAAGGAATAGGCGATGAAGAATACCGTAAATTCGAAGTTAAGCCGGTAGATGAGATACAGCAGGAAGGCGGTCAGGAAGATAATCAGCCGCTCTTTGTTGGTCACCCTGAGTTGCAGCGTAAACGTCATCAGTATACACGCCAGCAAGAAGGTATTGAACCATACGAGGCACAGGATGCTAATACTGATCCAGCTGATCAGCCCAAGGTTGATGATGTTGGTGATGTCGAAATTTATCTTCGAATTGTTGATCAGACCGAAAAAGATATGGTCATTCAAGATACCAATACAGGCAAAGATCACCAGAAATATCAAATGGAGGGCTATTCCCGTCGCTTTGCTGTTCCTGATCCAGGCGGGAAGCTTATACTTCTCCTTGTAGGTGTAGATAAATAGCGCAATCCAGGTTGAGGAGATTACGTTGATGAGAAAATCGCCCAGCGAAGGCAGCAGGAAGCTCTCCCCGTATACCCTGGGATTGAACAGGTCGATGTTAAACTGGTGGTTGAACCAGCCAAACTCCAGATCCGAAAGCCGGAACAGCACAAAGAAGACGATGATCAGTACCGTTGCGAGGATCAAATGGCCTCTTCTAACCAGCAGGGAACAGAAGGCATTGAAGAACAAGCACAGGCTAAAAAGGCCGACGACCCAGAGCCAGATCTCCATGTCGGAATAGATACTGGAGGCGTAGGATGGCAGCAACTTCACTTCGAACAGCAATTTGCCGTTCAGATCTTTAATTCCATAAACCTCTGTATCCAGGAAGGATGCGAGGGTTAATGCATTGGAGGTAGAAAGTTTGGGCGAAATCTCGTTCTTCAGGTACTTGTTTTCAATGCTGTACTGCGTCTTGACGTCGATGAGAAAAACGATGATGTGATCTCCGGAGGTCTTTTTAACCGCCTCGTACCATCCATTTTGCAGATGTACAAATGAAGTACCTTCTTTGAGCTTGGATACATCTGGCGGAAATGCTTTATAGGAGCTCCAAAACCGGAGCTCCATATTAAAATAGACCAGAATGTTGATGCCTTCATCTTTGGTGGCCTTAATGAAGTTTAAGGAGAGATTGTCGTCAGCATCGAAATGCCTGGCCCGTTCTACCTGCACAGAATCCAGCAGGAAATCCCTGGCCACCTGCTCCTGCGCCGAAAGGTTTTTCTGCAGCTTTCCCGCCTCATGCTTAAGCAAGTCCTGCTTGGTAATGGAATGCTTTAATGATATAGCAGTTGCAATGCAGCAAAAGCCCAGAATCAGCAAAAGAAATCTTATTTTCGCTCCAATACTCATGCTGAATGATTTGTAGAAATGGCCTTGGTGCGTTAAAACGCACCGATTGTTGGTCTAACCTGCAGAACTCGTCTTAACTTCCCTACTCACCTTTTTTACGAGGCCTTGTAACACATTCCCAGGGCCAACTTCGATAAATTCAGTTGCACCTGCGGCAAGCATCTGCTCTACCGTTTGCGTCCAGCGTACTGCACCGGTAAGCTGTGTGATCAAGTTCAGCTTAATCTGCTCAGGATCGGTGTTCGGGCGCGGATCAACATTTTGATAGATCGGGCAGATTGGTGTTGATATCGTTGTATTTTCGATGGCTTGTTGCAACTCAACCTTCGCCGGCTCCATGAGCGGGGAGTGAAAGGCACCACCCACATTGAGTTTAAGTGCTCTTTTTGCGCCTGCTTCGGAAAGCTTCTGACAGGCAAGGTCGATACCGGCAATACTTCCGGAAATAACCAGCTGACCCGGGCAGTTGTAGTTGGCGGCGACAACAACTTCGTCGATCTCAGCACATATGCGCTCCACAACATCATCCGCGAGTCCAAGAATAGCCGCCATTGTAGAAGGCTGCGCCTCGCAAGCCTTTTGCATGGCATTTGCTCTCGCAATGACCAGCTTTAGTCCATCTTCAAAGGTCAATGCATTTGCTGCAACTAACGCAGAAAACTCACCTAAAGAATGACCCGCAACCATATCCGGCTGAAAATCGGCACCCAAAGATTTTGCTAAGATCACCGAGTGCAGAAAAATTGCAGGCTGGGTTACGTTGGTCTGTTTCAACTCTTCATCCGTACCGGAGAACATGATGTCACTGATTCGAAATCCGATGATCTCGTTTGCTTTTTCAAAGAGCTCAGCGCCGGCGGCAGTGGTATAAAGGTCTTTACCCATACCTGGAAACTGTGCACCTTGCCCTGGAAATATATATGCTTTCATTTATGTTGTCGTTATTGCTAGTGTAAATTCGCTGTTATTAATCTAAGGAACTCCGCACGTGTGGTCTCTTTGGCAAAAGCACCCGTAAAGGCAGAGGTTGTTGTTACAGAGTTCTGCTTCTGTATCCCACGCATGGCCATGCACAAGTGCTTGCATTCGATAACAACGGCAACGCCCGAAGGATTTAATGTTTCCTGAATGCAATCCCTGATTTCGTTGGTCAGACGCTCCTGTACCTGGAGGCGACGTGAGAAAGCATCTACGACGCGGGGAATTTTACTCAAACCAACAATGTGCCCGTTGGGAATATAGGCGATGTGAGCTTTTCCGAAGAAAGGAAGCATATGATGTTCACACATGGAAAACACCTCGATGTCCTTAACGACGACCATCTGGCTGTAATCTTCTTTAAACATGGCAGAGCGCAGGATCTCATGCGGCTTACTGTCATACCCATGGGTAAGAAATTGTATTGCTTTGGCGGCTCTTTCAGGCGTTTTAAGCAATCCTTCGCGCGCCGGATCTTCACCAACACTGCTCAGAATTTTCCTGTAATGCCCGGCTAAGTCGTCTATCAGTCGTTGATTGTACCGGTCTATTTTAATATAGCCTTCGTGTTCTTCTTCAGTAAATTCGTCTGAATGTCTGTCCATATCTTTTGGTTTAACCGAAATACTCTACAAAGTTGTTTTCAGTTTCGTAAATTTTAATGCAATGTAGTTGGGCGCCACCTTCCTGGATATGTGGAAGCAGGACGTCCCAAATGGCGATCGCCAGGTTCTCGGTTGATGCAAGCTTCCCTTGCATGAAGTCTACATCCAGGTTGAGATTCAGGTGGTCGATTTTGTCAACAACATAGGTGTTCATGACATCCTTCAACCACTTCAAATCGACAAGGAAGCCGGTTTCCGGATTAATCTCTCCCTTTACGGTTACGTATAGCTGGTAGTTGTGGCCGTGCCAGTTTGGATTGGCACATTTACCATAAACTTCCTTATTCTTGTCCAGAGACCAATCCTGCCGGGATAATTTATGTGCAGCATTGAAAGATGCTTTGCGGGTTATAAAAATCATTTGATATAAATAGACTACAAATATACGTAGAAAGGTTAAAAACTAGACGTGGAAAGGTTAAGTAGAAAGCTTTAAGCAGCGGGACACGGGTGCTTGAAAAAGTATTTTTTACCTTAGGGACATGAAAACACTTGTTGTTGCAGCCACGATGGAAGAAATAAGAGGCATCTACGAACATTTCGAACTGCCATTGTCTCACTTTGTGGAGACGCCTGAATTCGATCTTCTGGTCACAGGAGTGGGTATGACTGCGACGGCCTTTGCCCTGGGGAGGCACCTGTCTGGCGCCTATGCGCAGGTTTTAAATTTGGGGATTGCAGGAGCATTTAACACCAGCATCCCTTTGGGGGCTCTGGTTTACATCACTAAGGATATTTTTTCTGAGCTTGGTGCGGAGGATAATTCCAATTTTCTGCCTATTGATGAAATGGGCTTTGGAACTTCAACCTATACGCAGGAACGGGTTGCGCATCGGGATTTAGACAACTTAATTACAGCGACAGGAATCACCGTTAATACCGTTCACGGCAATGCCGGTACGATCGCGTCCATCGTGAGCAGACTACATCCGGATGTCGAAAGTATGGAAGGTGCAGCAGTTATGTACGCCTGTCAGCAGTACGGAATTCGCTGCATACCTGTGCGCAGCATTTCCAACTATGTGGTCCCGAGAGATAAAGGGAGCTGGAAGATCGGACTAGCCCTAAAAAATCTAAACGATTGGGCAATTTCATTTTTGACACCGGCATAACGCAGGAGTTCGCGTTGGTTTTTACTTTTACCCTATGAAACTAACCTTAGGATTTTCTCCCTGCCCAAATGATACCTTCATATTCGACGCACTGATCCATCATAAAATCGACACAGAAGGGCTTGATTTTGAGGTCTTTTTTGACGACGTGGAAACCTTAAATCAGAAAGCAGTCCAGGGGGAACTGGACATTACCAAGCTTAGTTTTCATGCATTTGCCTATGTAGCGTCCCAATATGCTTTGCTGGATGCCGGTAGCGCACTGGGTTTTGGCGTCGGACCGCTGTTGATCTGTAAGAATGAGGCGCTCCTGCGTCCAGGGGCAATGGAAGACAGTAACTTGAGTGTCGCCATACCCGGAAAGCTGACCACAGCCAACTTCCTGCTCGGAATTGCCTATCCAAACCTCAACAATAAGGTGCTTACCGTATTCTCGGAAATTGAAAATGCAGTGCTTACGAATCAGGTTGACCTGGGATTGATCATTCACGAGAATCGTTTCACTTACGCAGACAGGGGCTTACACAAGATCGTAGATCTAGGAAACTTCTGGGAAACACTGACAGGTTGTGCAATTCCACTTGGCGGTATTGTAATCAACAGGAAGCTGGATGCTGCTATACAGCAGAAAGTGAACAGGATACTCCGAAAATCCGTTGAATACGCTTTTGCCAACCCAAAATCAGGCCTAGACTTTATTCGCCAGCATTCGCAGGAAATGGATGAGACGGTTATGTACAAGCACATTGAATTGTACGTCAATCAATACTCGCTTGATCTCGGCATTGAAGGCAGGAAGGCCATTGATATCCTGTTTGAAATGGCGCAGGATAAAGGGCTGATCCCGAAGATCACAGAAAATCTATATGTAAATAACTATTGATTACAAGGCCCGTCAGGGATTTCACGGGTAATCTTTAAGAGTTTGGTAACCACCATGGTGGAATCGTAGTCTGCCGTTATTTTGGCGGTATCCGATTTCTCGATCCGGCATTCCACCTCGATGTACACGGGTACATAAGGCTTTTCGAAGTTCATGTTGCTGTAGGCGAGTTCCAATGTTTTCGCACTGTCCACCACCCAGTATTCCCGGCCCTCTTCACAATCTGCAAAAGACCTGATTTCGGGCCCGTAGCTATACAGGCCTTTGATTACAACCGTCCGGTCTTTTGTGGCATCATCAGGCTTCCTGTTGCAGCCGATAGATGCCGCAGCAAGAACTAAAAAGAAGACGATTGAATGTATGTTTTTCATCAGCATATATTATTTTTAGCGGCTATAAAACTCGCAAAATCACTTTTTTACATAAGTTGTGCGAGCAGTCCGCCGGTATTCCAATTATTCTATTTAGAATAATTTAGCAAGCACTTCTCCATTACAGATCCTGGTTGATATCATTAATTTTCTTAACACTAAGCCTGGCCGACAACCAGGAAGCAATGAACGAAAATAAGGATACCGTTACAAATACCAGCAGAAAGTCGGTCCATTTAAATGCAATCGGATAGGCATTGGAGATCAGCAGGTTTTCCTGCGACATCTTCACCCAGCCATACTTCTGCTGCATCAGGCAAAAAACAAAGCCAATGATTAACCCCAAAATGCAGCCTGCCATTGTTATCATCATGCCCTCCAGCAAGAATATCTGTTTTATAAATGATTTGCCTGCACCCAGACTTCTTAGGATCGCTATATCTTTTAATTTGTCTATCACCAGCATGGTTAGAGACCCGATAATATTAAATATCGCGATGATCAAAATAAAGGTCAAGATAATATATACGGCCCACTTTTCAGTACCCAAAATGTTATATAATACTTTATTCTGCTCGATTCGGTTCTTAACACTGAAGGACTTCCCGATTTTCTGCTCTACATCTTTTTTAAAGTCGTCTGCATCTATTCCCGGCATCAGGTTGATTTCAATGGAAGATATCTCCTGCTCCTCTCCCAATAGCTTCCGGGCCGTTTCAATCGGCACAATGGTGATGTTGTCAAAATCCTGCTGAACTTCAAAGATACCCGAAACCGGAAGTGCCAGTGTAATCAAATCTTGTCCCGGTATGATTGATGCGGTAGTCACCCCTTTTTTCGGGGAATACATCTGCAATGTGGTAAAGGGATCATTGGTATTGACCATCAGGTAGTTCTGAATCGCGGAGCCGATGACCGCCTGCGGTCCGGCACTATTGCGGAGTACGAACTTGCCCTGCACCGTGATCGTATCCAGGCTTTTGTTCTTCAGGTAATCTGCGCTTACCCCCTTCACTAAACCGACACACTGCCGTTTATCGTAAATGAGCAGGGCATTTTCGGCGAGAACCTCCGTATAGGAATAAAGCTGGCTGTTCTTTTTTAAATTATTGAAGTAAGGAATATCCGGATTGAAGGTCTTCCCCTTCAGCGGCGCAATCACAATTTGCGGTGTAATGGTATTGAACATCTTCAACACGACTTCCTCAAAGCCATTGAAGACGGAAAGAATGATGATTAAGGCTGCACTCCCCACAAAAACGCCGACCACCGATATCGTCGAAATGATATTGATTGCATTGGTAGACTTTTTGGCAAAAAGATACCTACGGGCGATATAAAAGGGTGTATTCAAGACTAGTGAATGGCGACTACGTTAAAAATGGGTTGTGCTTTTTCTCAAATCCAATCGTTGTTGATTGTCCATGGCCCGGAAACACCTTGCACTCATCCGGCAACGTAAATACGTTTTGCCGGATACTGTTGATCAATTGCTCGTGGTTTCCGCCGGGCAGGTCTGTACGGCCAATACTGTTGTAGAACAGGACATCACCGCCAATCAGGAAATTGTCGGCCTCGGCATAAAAGCACAAGTGTGCCGGCGAGTGCCCGGGCGCAAAAATAAGATCCAATTTACTGTTCCCGAAGGAGACAGACCCGGATTCCTCCAGATAAACCTCCGGCTCTGGCGAAAGTTCATACTGCATGCCCATCTGCGGCGCATAGCCGGGTATTGCTTGTAGGACAAATAGCTCTCCCTTATGGAACTGCGGCTTCAAACCCCAGTTGTCAAACACAAACTTATTCCCCAAAACATGGTCGATATGACAATGTGTATTGAGCAGTAACACCGGCTTTAAGCCAGCACCGCTAATAAATTGCACGAGCTGATTCTGCTCGGCACCATCGTACATCCCCG